>JBKJMX010000071.1:0-6935 GCA_046596135.1 Gemmatimonadales bacterium | reverse complement strand
CCTCACCCGTCCACGGGGTGTTGCGGGACTTCGAACGGAACCGGGCCGGGTCCACGGTCCATTCCGCGTCCGGATCGAACACCACCACATCGGCCACCGTCCCGGTGCGCAGCGACCCGCCGGGGAGATGCCAGAGCCTGGCCGGCGCGCAGCTCATTCGCTCGATCAACGTGGACAGCGACAGCAAGCCGGGTCGAACCAGCTCCCGCAGCGCGAGCGACAGCGCCGTCTCGAGTCCTATGATCCCGTTCGGCGCGTCATCGAACTCCCGTTCCTTTGCATCATAATGGTGCGGCGCGTGATCGGTTGCGATGCAGTCGATGGTGCCGTCGGCGAGTGCGGCGCGAATGGCATCGCGATCTTCCGCCTCGCGCAGCGGCGGGTTCATCTTCGCGTTCGTGTCGTAGCCCTCGCACCGCTCGTGGGTCAGCGTGAAGTGATGCGGCGCCGCCTCGGCGGTGACGGCCAGGCCCATCTCCTTCGCGCGCCGGATCAGCGACACCGAACCCCGAGTGCTCATGTGACAGAGATGCACGTGCCCACCGGTGAGATCGGCGAGAATGCAATCGCGGGCGACGTGGATCTCCTCGGCTGCGGCCGGAATACCCT
This sequence comes from Gemmatimonadales bacterium, assembly GCA_046596135.1. Taxonomy (GTDB): domain Bacteria; phylum Gemmatimonadota; class Gemmatimonadetes; order Gemmatimonadales; family GWC2-71-9; genus Palsa-1233. Next base: position 6,326 of record JBKJMX010000071.1, on the reverse strand, counting down.
TGAGGCCGAGCCGAGTTGAAATGATGCCCTCGTGCATTGCGCCCCCCGAGGCGAGCGGCGTGTCCTCGCAGTGATCAGCCACCGGGATGCCAAAGGTGCGCGCGTACTCCAGGGCGGTGCGCATCAGGTGGCTCGACATCACCGGGTTGCCATCATCGCTCACCGCCACCGCACCGGCCGCCACCATTTCGCCGAACTCGGCGAGCTGCTCGCCGCGCTGGCCCAGTGAAATGCAGCCAATCGGAAAGACACGCGCCAGGCCGGCCGCCTCGCCCCGCGACTTGACGAATCCCACCGTGCCCTGATTGTCGACAACCGGGTCGGTATTGGGCATCGCACAGATCGACGAGAAGCCACCGGCCACCGCCGAGGCGGCACCGGTCGCAATCGTCTCGCGATCTTCCTGGCCGGGCTCGCGCAGGTGGACATGCACGTCGATCAAGCCGGGGGCTACCACGCGGCCCGTGGCGTCGATCACGCGCGCGCCGTCGGGAGTTCCCTCCCCCTGCCCGATCCCGCGAATCACGCCGTCGATGATCACGACATCGCGGATGTCGTCGAGCTGCTGGGTCGGGTCGATGATCCGACCACCGCGCAGCACCAGGGGGCGTTCCTGCGCCTTGCTCACTTGTCCGCTCCAGTCGTTGCCCAGTCCGGTGCACCACCGGCCAGGAGATAGAGGACGGCCATCCGCACCGCGACCCCGTTGGTCACCTGGGGGAGGATCACCGAGTGCTCACCATCGGCGACGTCGGAGTCAATTTCGACGCCGCGGTTCATCGGGCCCGGGTGCAGAATGAGGAGGTCCTTCGGCGCGCGAGAGAGCTTTTCGGTGGTGATCCCGAAGACCCGGTTGTACTCGCGCAGCGACGGGATGAACCCCCCCTGCATACGCTCGAGCTGGAGGCGGAGGACGTTGAGCGCATCGGCCCACTGGATCGCTTCCTCGACCCGTCGGAACACTGTCACGCCGAGCGCTGCGATGTCGCGGGGCACGAGAGTTGGTGGGCCGCACACTCCCACCTCGGCGCCCATGTGACGCAGGCCCCAGATGTTGCTGCGCGCCACCCGGGAGTGAAGCACATCGCCGACGATGCAGACCTTGAGGCCCTCGAGGCTGCCGAAGCGATCGCGCAGGGTGAGCAGGTCGAGCAGGCCCTGAGTCGGATGCTCGTGCTTGCCGTCGCCGGCGTTGATCACGTTCGACCGGATCCGGTCGCCGAGAAACGACGCCGCGCCCGACGCACCGTGCCGGATCACGACCATGTCGATCCGCATCGCCTCGAGATTGCGTGCCGTGTCGACAAGCGTCTCGCCCTTCGACACCGACGAACCGGCCGACTGCACGTTGACCGTGTCGGCGGAGAGGCGCTTCTCGGCGAACTCGAACGAGATGCGCGTGCGGGTGGAGGCCTCGAAGAAGAGATTGACGATCGTCTTGCCGCGCAGCGCCGGCACCTTCTTGATCGGGCGCTCACTCACCTCCTTGAACGGCTCGGCGGTGTCGAGGATCGCCGTGATCTGCTCGCGCGTCAGACGCTCGAGGCCGACCAGGTCCTTGCCGAGGAGCGACGTCACGCCGGGTCCGCCCGCTGCAGATCAACAGCATCTTCGCCGTCGAGTTCCGACACCAGCACATTCACGCGGTCCCCGGGCCCGGTCTCGACCCTGAGGCCGATGACGTCAGCCGCGATCGGCAGCTCACGTCCGCCACGGTCAACCAGCACCGCCAGCAGGATCCGCTTGGGCCGGCCGAAGTCGGCGATCTCGTCGAGTGCCGCGCGCACGGTCCGACCCGTGAAGAGGACATCGTCGACGATGATCACGGTGGCGCCATCGAGATCGGGCGGCAGGCGGGTTTCCCGCACCACCGGCGCCGGGCCGATCGCCTGCAGGTCGTCGCGGTAGAGCGTGATGTCGAGGGTGCCGCGGCGGAGGGTACTCGACATGTGCGATTCGAGGAGGGGGGCGAGGCGCTCGGCGAGTTCGACACCACGGCGCTGGATGCCGACCAGGACGGGTGCGGTGGCGCCAGCCGTCTCGGCGACGAGCTCCGATGCCATGCGCGCAAGGACTCGCCCGAGAGCCGGGGCGTCGAGAAGGCGTGAAGGATCTGTCATCGGAGACGGAAGGTAATCGGGACGCCGGTTCAGCGTCCGGAACGCGGGGTCGGCGGCCGCTCCAGCGCCGAAAGATCACGGGCCAGAACGGACGTCGTCCAGAGATGGAGGCCGATCGGCACGATCCCGTGCGCCGCAAATGCCCGGTGGTATACCGCGGCGCTGCGGCGCTGAAAGCCCACATGATCGCCGTCACTGCTGTCGTGGCCGGTGAAGGTCGGCATGTACGCGAGGCCGCCGATCAGCGGGGCCAGCTGCGCCGCAGCCCGGCGGAGCACGGGAGCAGTGAGATAGTGGAGCACGTCGGCGACCACGACGAGATCGAAGGGGCCGTCGAGGCCGAGTGCGTCGAGCGACTCGATGCTGCCGAGGCGAAGATTGCGCCGGCGCCCCCAGCGGGTGATCGCCCACTCGCTCGAATCGACGCCGGCATACCGCGCAGCGGGCCGCAGGCGATGCAGAATCGGCTGCCAGCGCCCCTCCCCCGCCCCGACGTCGAGCACGGAGCGAAGCGGGCGGGCGAGGATCTGCTCGGTTGCGGAGAGCGCGAAGTGCACGTCGCGCTGAAGATCGGCGCGCGTCCCGATGGCGTGGCGGGGGTCGCGATACCAGCGGTCGAAGTACGACTTGTCGTAGCGCTTCATCGATCAATGGTAGCGGGGTCTGCCGCGCAAGCGTGCTCAGGTGTCGGCACAGCCCCATCAGGCCTCCGGGCGCACGCCGCGCCGCGAGGATCGACATGCTGCGTTGGCACCTGCGCACGTCGGATGAACCCATCTGAGCACTGGTGTCAGCCACCCGTCGTGAGGCCGGAAGAACGCGCCATGGTGCTCGCCTAGGTTGGTGCGCACTTCGGACCGTTCTCCGGTCGCCTCGGACTTGGCGAACAATGCCTTGCATGACTGGCCTATCTCATCAGACGTCTCATACACCGAGAGCATTCGCCCCCAGACTTTGATGTCGACCCCGCTGAAGTCACCGTCACCACACGCGGCGAGAAGCACAAAGTTGACTCGTGGATGCTGCAGAAGCGCAGACGTCCGTATCGCGATTCGGCCGCCCTTCGAAAAGCCCACGACCGACACCTGTTCAGGCGGCACGCCGGCCCGCAACAGTATGCTCACTTGATCCGCGACGTGGCGTGCGAACGTGTCCATGTCGGTCATGGGCGGGCGCTGTTCACTGACGACGACGAGGCCGTCCGCCGCAAGCGTGTCCAGTATCTGCTGATATTCGTATGTTCCCCAGGTTGGACTCGTTGGTCGCCGCCCCTGATCCTCGATGATCCGGCCGTGGAGGTAGATCAGGTAGGTTGCCGTCAGGTCAGGCGTTCCGGGCAGACGGTCGCGCACTGTTCCGCGTTGAGCAAGCGCGGGATGCGACGTCAAAAGCGCGCAGAATGCTACGATCGTTATCAACCTAGCTGTGCGTCGTTTCATCTACCCTTCCGATTGTGAAAACACGCCCGGCTTCTCCGCCTTCGCCCCAGGATCGTTGCCGCCGAACCCGGCCATCTGGCCGTTGAACGTCGTCCGCCAGAAGAACCCGGAGTTCCTTGGCCTCGTGGCCAGCCAGCGCGCATTGGCGCTCAGTATATGCACGCATCGAGGATGGAGAGGACTTCGTCGAACATCGCCTCTGGCGCCGTACCAAGGCGCTTTGCTTTGCGGGAGCGAAAGTCAATCGACTTGACCTGTTCGACCATCACGAAGCCGGTGATGCCGTCGACGGACTGAACCGCCACATGGAATGGGAAATCGCGGTGCGTATTGGTGATGGGACAGGCAATGCAAAGGCCGGTGTGCTTGTTGAACAAGTCATTGCTCACCACGAGCGCCGGCCGACGACCCCGCTGCTCATGCCCAGATTGCGGGTCAAACGTGAGGGCAATGAAATCACCCTTCCTGGGGATGTATTCCGCCATCTACCAGACCTCGCGACCGACCCGAGGACCCCAATCCAGTTCCCCGGCGCGCGCTCCCTTGGGGATGCGACGAACCAGATCGCGAAGATCATGTCCGCCACGCACTCTGCGGACAGGTGTGACGACCAGCGCACCGTTGTGCACCACGATGTCCACCTCGTCACCAATTTCGATCGCTGCGTCGGACAGCAGCGTCTTGTTCAGGCGAAGCCCCTGGCTATTTCCCCATTTTTGAACTTTGGTAATCATTGCGCTGCCTCCCGTGGATATCCGAAGTATAGCCTGCGGCACCACGTCGGCAAGGGGCACCGCTCCGGCCCCCTCGAGCAGCTCACCGCGGACCGCCAGAAAATCGCTGCCCTTCCGACAGGCAGGTGCTCGAAGTGTCAACCATGTACCCGGTTTACAGTGTCAGCTATCTGCCCGGTTGCTCACTGCGCATTGGCCGGCCGACGCGTGCGAATGACGCCAGCGATCGATCCGATCACCGACGCGACCGCGACAACCAGCGGGACCGCAACGACGAGCGACCCAAGGGTATAGGAGCTGCCCTCAGGCGGCCGCCCTGGGCCGATTACCCAAGACACAGCCCAGCCCAGCGTGGCCTCAATTGAACCGACGATCCCAGCCGCGAGGGCGGCTCGCCCAACCGACCTTGTTGCTCCAGCCGCAACATATCCGACGCCAAAGTAGATCAACCACGATCCAGCCGTCGCGTATGTGTACGGGAACCCCAGCCAGCTAGAAGCAATGGAGGCCGCGGCGTCAAACGCCACAACGATCACGGACCCGATGATGACAACGCGGAGCCATTCACTCACGGTGCACCTCGCTCGGGGTTTTCTGGCAGGCGACCTAACGGCTTGCGGTTCTGCTGCGAGGCCTGGTGAGGCCGCCGCGTTCCTCAATCAAGATCATAGCGCGGCGGCCGAACCGCTTGGCCTCGGCGGCAGCAAGCGCGGGTTAGCTGTCAGCCAGGTACAAACCGGGTACATAGGTAACAGATTATACCGGCAACATGGGTGACACTACTACCCTGGCTGACCTACCGGAGGTTGGCCATGCCGTGGTTGGAGATCGCCCCTATGGAAGACCGTCAACGCTTCATCGCGGATGTTCGCGCCGGGCTGTACTCGATGACCGAGCTGTGTGAGCGATACGGAATCAGCCGCAAGACGGGCTACAAATGGCGGGAGCGGGTCGAGGAGGGCGGCCGTCAGGCCCTCGCCGATCGCAGTCGTGCTCCGCACCGCTGTCCGCATCGCATCCCGGACGCCCTCGCGGAGCTCCTCTGCGCCGCACGGCGTGCCCATCCGCAGTGGGGCCCCAAGAAATTGCTCGACCTGCTCCGCCCACGTCATCGCCGGATCACGGCGTGGCCAGCGGTGAGCACCGTCGGCGATCTGTTCGCGCGCGAGGGGCTCGTCACGAAACGCCGGCGTCGACGCCGAGCCGTACATCCCGGCACGGTGCCCCCGCACACCACGGAGCCCAATGATCTTTGGGCCGCCGACTTCAAGGGCCAGTTCCGAACCGGTGACGGGATCTACTGCTATCCACTCACGATCACGGACCAGCATGCGCGCTACCTGCTCACCTGCCACTGCTTGCGCAACGTCAAGACTGTCGGCGCCAAGCCCGCCTTCGAGCGCGCCTTCCGCGAGTACGGCTTGCCGCGCGCGATCCGCACCGACAACGGCGTGCCCTTCGCCACGCAAGCGGTGCACGGCCTCTCGCAACTCAATGTCTGGTGGATGCGCCTCGGCATTCAACACCAGCGCATCCTGCCCGCGCACCCACAACAGAACGGGGCGCATGAGCGCATGCACAAGACGCTCAAGGCTGGGGCCATTCGACCCCCACGCGCGACGCTCCCCGCGCAACAACGCGCCTTTGATGCGTTTCGTCGTGAGTACAACGAAGTGCGCCCGCACGACACACTCGCCGGGCAGACGCCGGCCTCGATCTATCGCACCTCGCCGCGGCCGTATCCAAAGCGCCTGCCACCGATCGACTACCCAGGTCACTACCTCGTAAAGCGCATCACCAGCGGCGGCACCTTTCGATTCGGACGGCAACTGCTCTTCCTGGCCACGCCACTCGAAGGCTACGACGTCGGACTCGATGAGGTCGAGGACGGGATCTGGTCGATCTACTTCTGCGACGTCTTGATCGCACGCTTCAATGAGCGGGACCACATCATTCGGAGCTGACCGGGAGCCCCGACAAAGTGTTACCCATGTACCCGGTTTACTCTGTTACCTATCTGCCCGGTTGCTCAC
>JBKJMX010000098.1:0-6577 GCA_046596135.1 Gemmatimonadales bacterium | reverse complement strand
CTGACACTCCTGTCTGCTGTACTACTGCTGACTGCGTGCGGCTCGAAGGCGGGTGGCCCCAAGGCGGATGGCCCGCCGGTTGGTGAGGAGACAGCGGTCCTGACGCATGCTCCGGCGGTCCCGGCGCCGATCACGCGCACCACTCCCACGAAGGTCATCGTGCACCTGGAGACCAAGGAGGTCACCATGCCGATCTCCGACGGAGTAGACTACCGCTTCTGGACCTTCGGCGGGCAGGTGCCGGGTCGATTCATTCGGGTCCGCGAGGGCGATCTCGTCGAGTTCCACCTCGACAATGCCTCCGACAGCAAAATGCCCCACAACATCGACCTCCATGCCGTGACGGGACCGGGCGGGGGGGCGGTGTCATCGCTCACGAACCCAGGGCGCACATCGGTCTTCTCGTTCACTGCCCTCAATCCGGGCCTCTACGTCTACCACTGCGCGACCGCCCCGGTCGGCATGCACATCGGCAACGGGATGTACGGTCTCATTCTGGTCGAGCCGAAGGGTGGACTGCCACCGGTTGATCACGAGTACTACGTGATGCAGGGCGACTTCTACACCTCGGGTGGTTTCGGCCAGGCGGGGTTGCAGGCGTTCGACATGCGGAAGGCGATCGACGAGAACCCTGACTACGTCCTGTTCAATGGGGCGGTCGGCTCCCTGATGGGTGATCGTGCGCTCAAGGCGAAAGTCGGTGAGACGGTCCGGCTCTTCGTCGGGAACGGCGGACCCAACCTGATTTCGTCCTTCCATGTGATCGGCGAGATCTTCGATCACGTGCACCCCGAGGGCGGCACCACGACGAGCAAAAATGTCCAGACGACGCTGATCCCGGCGGGTGGCGCCACGATCGTCGAGTTCAAGGTAGAAGCGCCGGGCGACTACCTGCTGGTCGACCACGCCATCTTCCGCGCATTCAACAAGGGTGCACTGGGCATGCTGACTGTTTCCGGCCAGGCAGATAGCGCGGTCTACTCTGGTCGGACCTACGAGGGTGTCTACCTCCCCGAGGGCAGCGCGATCCAGACGATTCCCCAAGTCGCAACCGTCGCTCCGACCGCCCAGAATCCAGCCGAAAGGGTCGAGCACGGCAAGCGGGTCTACGACCGCGTCTGTGCGGCGTGCCACCAGTTGAATGGTTCCGGCCTCGAGGGGGCGTTCCCACCGCTGGCCGCCAGCGACTACCTGAATGCCGACAAGGCGCGGGCCATCGCGACGGTGGTGAGCGGCCGAACCGGCAAGATCACGGTCAACGGCAAGGATTTCGACGGCGTGATGCCGGCGCTGCAGCTGAGCGACGAGGACGTCGCCAACGTGCTGACGTACGTCTACTCCAAATGGGGCAACAACAAGTCGGTCGTGCTGCCGACCGAGGTGGCCGCCGCACGCAATGCGCACTAAACATTGATTGCGGTGGAGGAGCAGCCGCAGCCGCGCCTACCGGAAATCTCGCGACCGGTGCCCAAAACCCTCCGCCTTGACCGCGCGGTAGCGCGTCGCGATCACCTGGGTGAGCCCGCCGTCGCGCTCCACGCGACCCAGTGCCAGGATGATGATCGCGTAACGCACCGCCTCGCGATCATCACCAGTGACCGACACCGGTACGATCACGTTGACATGCCCGAACTCGTCCTCCAGCAGCAGGAACACCGTTCCCTTGGCGGTCTGCGGACGCTGCCGCGCGATCACCAATCCAGACACCAGCACCGTCTCGCCGTGCCGCACCTGCTGCAGTGACTCGCTGCTCTCGATGCCAAGACGCGTGAACTTCCGGCGGAACGCTTCCATCGGGTGGCCATCGAGGCAGAGGCCGGTTGAGAAGTAATCGAGCAGCACCCGCGCCTTGCGGCTCATCGGCCGTGGTATGATCACGGCCTCACGTGCCGGCGCCAACGGTAAGGTGTCGCCCGATGCCCGCAGCGCGATCCACGACGCTCGCCGCGGATCGGGCTCCCACGCGGCGAATGCTCCGCCACGCGCCAGCGCCATCGCATTGCTGCGCTCCATCCGGGTGCGCCGGATGACATCCTCGATGCTGGCAAACGGTTGCTGCGCCCGTGCCATCTGGAGCGCGGTGAGGCCCTTCGTCCCAAGACCTCGGATGAAGCGCCAGCCGATACGGAGCGCGGGTCGCGCCGGATCGTCCGCCGGTTCGGTGGTACAGTCACTCGATCCGTCACGCAGGCACGGCGGCTTGAGCGGCACGCCATGGCGCCGCGCATCATGGATCAGTGTGCTGATCGGGTAGAACCCCATCGGCTGGGCGTTCATCAGGCCCAGAATGAATTCCGTTGGATGATGGGTCTTGAGCCAGGCCGTGACATACGCAATGAGCGCGAAGCTCCACGCGTGCGATTCGGGAAATCCATAGTTCGCAAACGAGTGCAGGTCGCTCTCAATCTCCTCGGCCACTGCGGGTTCGATACCCTTTGCGACCAAGCGCTCACGGAGCTGCGCCAGCGCCGCCAGCAACTTCTCCTCTTTCCGCATGCTCCCCATCGTTCGCCGCAACTGGTCCGCCTCGGCGGGACGATACCCGGCGAGTTCGATCGCGATCGACATCGCCTGTTCCTGGAAGATCGGGATCCCCTGAGTGCGCGCCAAAATCGGTTCGAGCTTCGGGTGCGCGTACCGCACCGCCTCGCGCCCGCGCCGCCGCTCGGTGTATGGATGAACGAAGCGCGCCATGATCGGCCCGGGGCGGATGAGCGCCACCTGCACCGTGATGTCGTAGAGCCGTTCCGGTTTGGTGTGCATGATCGACGCGATCTGCGCCCGGCTCTCGATCTGGAACAACCCGATCGTGTCGCCACGCGAAATCAGGTCGTACGTCGGCGCGTCGTCCTGTGGCAGTCCGTACATCAGCGGGCGCATTCCGGTGCGCTGCGCGATCGCATCGAACGACCGCCGCACTACCGCCAGGGCGCCGAGGCCGAGGAAGTCGAACTTCGGGATCCCGACGATGTCGAGATCATCCTTGTCGAACTGGATGATTGAGCGACCGCGCGTGGTCCACTCGATCGGTGCCCGCTTACCAAGCGGTTGTGAGGAGAGCACGAAGCCACCGGGATGCGTCGAGCGGAGCCGTGGAAGATCCTGCGCCGCGCGCATCGCGGCCAGCAGCATCTGCGCACGCGGCGTCGTGACATCGAACCCCTGCGCCGCCCCCAACTCCTGCTCCACCCGCTCGGCGCCGTGCGCGCAATCGTCGTAGCGCATCCGTTTCGATATCCGGAACGCGAGCTCAGCGGGATAACCGAGCGCCCGCATGCCGTCTTGCAGTGCGGTGGAGCCGCTGTACACCTGGGTGACCGCGGTGATCGCCGAGCGGGTGCGGTCGTAACGGCCATAGACATAGTCGAGCACCTCCTCGCGACGATCGTGCTCGATGTCGACATCGATGTCGGGGGCCTCGGTGCCGCCATCAACGCGTGACTCGGAGAGGAACCGCTCGAAGAGGAGCCCGTGCTTCACCGGATCGATCGCGGTGATAACGAGGCAGTAGGCCACTGCTGAATTGGCGGCACTGCCGCGCCCCTGACAGAGGATGCCACGGAGGTGCGCGTAACGCACCGCGTCCCACATCACGAGGAAGAAGCCGGCGAAGCCGAGCCGACCGATCACGCCGAGCTCATGGTGGAGCTGCTGCTCCTGCTTGGCGTTGAGGGTGCCCCAGCGCTCGCGGGCACCCTCGAACGTGACCTGCCGCAGGAAGGCGTCGTCGGTGCTGCCATCGGGCACCGGAAAGGTCGGGAGCGGGGGCCGTACCCAGCGCATGTCGAAGGCGCACTCACTGGCGATGGCTGCTGCTGCGTCGAGTCCCTGGTGTCGCCCCTTCCATCGTGTGGCGAGCACGGCAGGGTCGAGCAGCTCCCATCCGCCGTTGGGGTGGCCGAGCCCGCGTTCGAGCAGTACGTCGACGGTGCAGCGATGGCGGAGCGCTGTCAGGATGTCGTGCATCAGCCGACCGCTTTCCGAGATGTAGCGCGCGTCCTGCGCCACCACCCAGCGGACTCGCGCTCGCTCGGCAAGTTCGATAAGTGCTCCGGCCAGCGCGAGTTCATCGTTGCCGGCCTGATGCCACTGCACCTCCACCGCGACGTTGCCATCGAACTGGTCGCGCCACTGGTGCAGCAGCTCGAGTGCCTCCGCACTCCGTCCGTCACGCACCATCGAGGCGAGGGTGCTCGACGGCGGACCGGTGAGCAGTTGCAACCCTTCTGCACGCTCGGCGAGTTGTTGCCAGGTGACGCGTGGCTGTCCGCGCGATGGGCGGGCAGCCGACATGCTCGCCAGTGATCCGCTGCGTGACAGCGTGACGAGCGCGGCCACGTGGCAATAACCGATCTCGTTGCGGGCCAGCACGGCTAGCGGCTTGCCATCGACCACGAGCTCGGCGCCGACAATCGGCTGCACGCCGGATTCGCGACACGCCGCACCGAAACGCACGATCCCGCCGAGGTCGGCGGTGTCGGTGATCGCGATCGAGCGATACCCCAGCTCGGCAGCGCGTGCCACCAATGCCTCAGGTGTCATGGCGCCGTCACCGAACGAGAAGGCGGTGTGCGCGCGCAACTCGGCGAACGCGATGCGTGGTGGCACGATCAATCCCACACGCCGGCGAGATACCAGCGTTCGGGGCGGGGTTCGCGGAACATCAACACCACCGACCCGTCGGTGCGCACGCCCTGGTAGTACTCGCGGGCAATCGGTGTGTCGAAATCGTTGCCTGCCATGCATTGCGGGCCGAGACTCTGGCAGAGCGGTATGGCGACACCGTTGTCGATGTAGCGTCGCGGGGTGGGGAAGCCGCGCTGGATCTCGGCGGAGACATCGATCTCTCGCGGTGTGGGGAGGAGGCGGAGGACGAGAGGGCCGTAAGCGGTAAGCCGTGAGCCTGCGCCGGACGGCTGACGGCTTATGGCTGACGGCCCGTCAGTTATCGAGCCGCTCCTCATTTCATCGATATCTGGCGCGAGCTCTGCCTTCCACTGGGTACGGCGTTCCGGCAGTACGTGTTGGGTGCGCGCGGCCACTGCCACTGCATCGGGTTGCAGGTCGATCACGTGGGTCACGGCGGCTTCTGCGGCCTGTGCTGATGCGAAGCCCAAGTCGAAGAGATCGCCCTGCCGAATCGGTGGCGTACCGGCGGCGTCGACATCGATGGCGATGCCGGCAACACGATCGGGCAGCGTGATCCGTTCGAGTGCGCGGCGTACCAGGCGGAGCCAGAGCTTGCGATCGAAGGAAGGGCGCGCGGAGCCTACCTGTTGCAGCAGCGTCTTCCCGCCCTCGAGGGCGAGGGTGATGGTGATCGAGCGGGCGCCGAGTCCGTCGCGTGCGAGGGCGTCGCAGATGGTACCGAGCATCGAGTGCATCACGAAGACGAGCTGCTCGATGTCGGTGGTCGAGAATTCGGTCCAGTCGATCGATGCGTTGGGGAGGGTGCGCGGCTGGGCGCGGAATATCAGTCGCGGGTCGTGAGCGCGCGCGAGCTTCCAGCAGGTGAGGCCGTCACGTCCGAAGCGGACTTCTACCGATTCGCGGTCGAGGGCGGCGAGATCGCCGCAGTGCTCAAAGCCCACGCTGGTGAAGAGGGAGGCGAGTCGGGGTGGGGGGGCGAGCACCATCAGGGGGAGCGAGGCGAGGAAGCGACGTTCGGACCCGTGGGGGATGATGAGGCATGAGGTGGCCACGTATCGGGCGGCGATGGAGGCTACGGCCGGGACGTGTGAGGCGGCGGCGTGGACGCTGGGGATGCCCAACTCGCTGGTGACCACGAGGGCGCGATGTGCCAGATCGTCCACACCCAGGCCACGGGCATCGAGCCAGGCGAGCCCCTCGCAGGTGGCGATCGTGGCGCGCGGGGCGAGGGCCAAGAGCCGGAAGGGCAGCTCGTGGGCGGCCACGCCGGTGGGCCAATCGGGGATGGAGAGGGCGAGGAACACGGGACCGGCTCGGGTGGAGGGGGAAAGAAGCTAACCCGAAGAAAAGCCGAAAGCCAGAGAGAGCTAGAGGCTAGAGAAGAGAGAAGAGAGAAGAGAGAAGAGAGAAACGGAGAACGGAGAGCGGATGACCGATGACCGATGACCGATGGCCGATGGCCGATGACGGGCGAGGTGTGTCGAGAGCGGTGCCATTCCGCAGTAATCGGTGCCCGCGGCGACGTCGGGCATTGCACAGCATTGGAGCTCATCCAACCGGTTGTCGCGTGCACCCTCTGCAGTCGAAAACGAAACTACTGCACCAACTGCAGTCCAACATGCGCCTGCGGCAGATGAGTCCGCGGACCATTGCGACGTACACCGGCTGGATACGGCGGTATGTCCGGTTTCATCGGCTACGTCATCCTCGGGATCTCGGTGTCGCGGAGGTTCGTGCATTCCTGGTGTGGCTGGTGGGTGAAGGGCGCGTCTCGCAATCGACGCAGGCGCAGGCCCTGGCGGCGCTCCTGTTTCTCTACCACCATGTGCTCGACCTGCCGCTCGAGGGGCTGGGTCGACTCCCACGCGGGCGGGCGCCGACGCGGCTGCCGGTGGTCCTCACGCGGGACGAGGTCCAGCGGGTGATC
>JBKJMX010000055.1:0-6568 GCA_046596135.1 Gemmatimonadales bacterium | reverse complement strand
CGCACCCGCAATGTCGAGATTCCCGCCGGCCGGATCGAATCCGAGCGGCGCGAGTTCACGGTACGCTCCATGGGCGAGCTGCGCACCCCCGGTGAGTTCGGCGACATGGTGGTCTCGAACGCGGGGGGCGTGCCGGTCAAGCTCCGCGACCTCGCACGAGTCGAGCTCGGGCCCGAGAACGACCGCTCGGCGCTGCGTTTCAACGGCAACACCGCGATCGGCATCGGCATCATCCGCAACTCGCAGGCAAACCTCATCGATGTCTCCCGCGCAATCCGGGACGCGCTGCCCGACGTGCAGGCGGCGCTCCCACCGGGGGTGACACTCGTCCCGGCGTTCGACCAATCCGTGTTCGTGCAGCGCTCGATTGCCGATGCGCAGCGCACCCTCGTCGAGGCGGCGCTCCTCGTCGTGCTGATCATTTTCGTGTTCCTGCGGAACCTCCGTGCCACGTTGATCCCGGCGTTCGCGATCCCGACATCGATCGTGGCGGCGTTCATCGTGATGTTCGCGATGGGCTATTCGATCAACAACTTCACCCTCCTGGCCCTCACGATCGCGATCGGAATCGTGGTCGACGATGCGATCATCGTGCTCGAAAACGCATATCGACATCAGGAGGAACTCGGGAAGGACCCGGTGACGGCGGCCCGCGACGGCACCCGGGAGATCGCCTTTGCGGTCATCGCCACGACGGCTTCGCTGATGGCGGTGTTTGTGCCGTTGGCGTTCCTCAAGGGCAACACCGGACGACTTTTCAATGAATTCGGCGTGGCCATCGCGGGCTCGGTGTTCATTTCGGGTTTCGTCGCGCTGACGCTCACCCCCATGCTCTGCGCGAAGCTGCTGCGTGTCCCGAAGTCGCACGGTCGCGTGTACCAGACGCTGGAGCGCGGCTTCAACGGCTTGGCCGTCTCGTACCGGAGGGGGCTTGGCTGGGCCCTGGCGCGACCGCTCACGATCATCGTTGGCTCGCTCGCCCTGATGGTGGCGGCGGCAGCGGTGTTCGCCACGCTGAAGCGTGAGTTCATTCCGGCCGACGATCGCGGCGTGATCTTCACCAACGTGCAGGCCCCCGAGGGGGCGACCCTCGCGTATACCAACGACTACCAGTTGCGGGTCGAGGCGATCTTCAAGGCGCTCCCGGAGGTGCGCACCGTCTTCTCGATCGTCGGGCGCGGGACCCCCAATGGCGGCTTCGTGTTCGCCGGGCTGCACCCATGGGAGGAACGCGAGCGCACCGCCGACGAGATCATCCAGGACGTGCGCCCAGCCCTCGGCAGCATTCCGGGCATCATGGCGTTCGCGAGCAACCCGCCTGCGGTCGGAGGTTTCGGCTCGCCGGTGCAGTTCATCGTGCGCAATCCCGACTACGACTCATTGCTCGCCGCCAATACCCGCATCCTCGCGGCCGCACGGCAGATCGAGGGGCTCGTCAATGTCGACACCGATCTCAAGGTGAACAAGCCCGAACTCACCGTGGCCTACGACCGCGACCGTGCCGAGGATCTCGGCGTCCCGGTCGGTGATGTGGCCACGACGCTGCAGGCACTGCTCGGCGGCACGCGCGCCTCGACGTTCACCCGCGACAACCGGCTGTACGATGTCTTTCTCCAGCTCGACCCGATTCGCCGCGCAACCCCGCAGGACATGTCGGGGCTCTTCGTGCGCGGCACCAATCGCACCCTGGTGCGGGTCGATGCCCTTGCCACCGTAACCGAGACCACCGGTCCGCGCGGAATCGCCCACTACCAGCGGGTCAGGGCATTCACGCTCTCCGCATCAATGAGCCCCGCATTTACCCTGGGCGAGGCGATCGATACCCTGGCCGCGGTGGTGCGCAGCGACCTTCCGCCCGGCACCACCTTCGCACTCGGCGGAGAGGCGCGCGAGTTGCAGGAGAGCGGCAACGAACTGCTGCTCGCGTTCGGTCTCGCGATTCTCGTCGTGTTCATGGTGCTCGCATCGCAATTCGAGTCGCTCCTCCACCCATTCACCGTCCTGATGGCGGTGCCGCTCGCGGTGATCGGTGCGATTTTCACGCTCAAGCTGGCGGGCGCGACCATCAACCTCTATTCGCAGATCGGCATGATCCTGCTCGTCGGCCTGGTGACCAAGAACTCGATCCTGATCGTCGAGTACGCGAACACGTTGCGCAGCCAGGGCATGGCGATCATTGACGCGATGCTCGAGGCAGGACGAATCCGGCTTCGACCCATTCTGATGACCTCGGTGGCCACCATCATGGGTGCGCTGCCGATCGCGATCGGGGCCGGTGCCGGCTCGACGTCGCGGCGTCCGCTCGGCTACGCGATTGTCGGTGGCATCGCGTTCTCGACACTACTCACGCTGTTCGTGGTGCCTGTGGTGTGGATGCTCTTCGAGCGCGCCCTCGCCCGGCGCCGCAGCCATGCTGCGGAGCAGGTGCCACCATTGTCGACGGCAGGGGTGGCATCGTGATCGGCCTCGTGGTGGCCGCGGCCCTGCTGGGTAGTCCGGCACCGGCACGTGACACCATCCCTGTCATCTCGCTCACTGAGGCCCTGGCGCAGGCGCTCCGGCTCGACCCCACGTACGTGCGTGCGGTGGGGCAGCTCGACGACGCCGAGTGGGCCCGCCGTGCGGCGCGCCTCGTCTTCCTCCTTCCGACTGTGAGCATCAACACCGATTACCAGGAGCTGTCGACCCGGCAGTTCAACATCGGCACCGGCAACCTGGCGACGGCGTCGGGACGATTCTCGATCGACGCGCGGTACGAGCTGTTTACCGGCGGCCGGAAGCTCGCGACGGCGCGGGCCGCGTCGGCGGAACTCGATGCCGCCACGGCGGGTGAACTGGGACAGCGGTTTGCCACGGCGATGTTGGTGGAGCGCGATTATTACGACGTCCTCGTCGCGCACGAACTTCGGGCTGTGGCGGTGGACCGACTGGCGCGCGCGGAGGAGCAATTCGGCACGGCCCGGGCCCGGGTGGCGGGGGGCGCCACCGTACAATCGGATTCGCTGCAGGTCCTCCTTGAGGTGCAGCGCGCGAAGGTGGACGTGTTGCGCCGAACCGCCGACCTCACGGTGGCGCAGTTGCAACTGGGGCGACGCATCGGTTCCGCGGCGCCGGTGGACGCGGCGCCGATCGATTCGGCGCCTCCTCCAGCGCTCACGATGACGCTCGACGAGGCGGTGAGTTTTGCGTCAGCGCAGGGTCCCGCCTGGCGCGCGGCGCACGCCAGCGAACGGTCGGCTGATGCAGTCCTGCGTGCGCGGCGCGCGGCATACCTCCCGGTGGTCTCGTTGATCGCTTCATTCTCTACGTCGGACGATGCCTTCTTCCCGACAGCGACGAAGCGCGCGGCATACGGATTCTCGGCGACGCTACCGCTGTGGGATGGCGGCCAGCGGGAACTTGCCATCGAGCGGTTGTCATCGGCTCGCGATGTCGCGAGAGCAGTACGCCGCGACCTCGAGGTGGGAACACGCCGCGACGTCACTGCCGGATACACCGAGTTCTCCGTGCAGCGCGAGTCGCTCGCCATCACGGAGACGGCGGTGGCCGTTGCCGCGGAGGTCTTCAGGGTGCAGCAGGCGAGGTATCGAGGTGGCGCCGCGACGGTCAACGAACTCCTCGACGCGCAGGCGCAACTGGTGCAGGCCCAGGCCGACCTGGTGCAATCCCGCTACCGTACCCGGCTCGCGCGCGCCGGTCTCGAGGCGATGCTCGGCCTTCGACTTTCCAACGATCCCGAACGGAGCCTGCCGTGATTCGACGTTGCGCAACATTTGCCCTGTTCGCCTCGCTCCTGGCAACCGGGTGTGGGGGCAAGAAGGCCGATGGCCCGCCTGCCGGAGGGCCACCGGGAGGCGAACGACCGGCGCTTCCCGTCGAAGTCGCTGCGGCCTTCTCCGACACGGTGGTCGACGCGATTGTCGCGACCGGCCAGATCGAGCCGCTTCAGCAGATCAACCTGCGCCCCGATGCATCGGGGCGCGTGACCCAACTGTTGTTCCGGGAGGGTGCGGTGGTCGCGCGCGGCACGCCACTCGTGAAGCTCGACGACGCCGAACTGCGTGCCGAGGTCGAGCGCGCCCGCGCGGAACGAGACCTCGGCCAGCAGGCCTTGACGCGCACGCGCGAACTCCTGCAGGCCAAGGCCGCCGCGCCGGCCGACCTCGAGCGCGCCGAAGCATCGGCGCGCAGCAGTGCCGCGTCCGTGGAGCTGTTGGAGGTCCGGTTGGGTCGCACTGTGGTGCGGGCACCCTTCGCCGGCGTGATCGGGCAGCGGAGTGTGTCACTCGGCGACTATGTCACCCCGGCCTCGGAACTCCTCACCCTGCAGACCGTTTCTCCTCAACGGGCCACGTTCACCGTGCCGGAGCGCTACGCATCGGCGTTGAAGCGAGGGCAGCGGGTGACGTTCCAGGTTGCCGCCCTCCCCGGCAGGACGTTCGAGGCAACGGTAGACTTTGTCGATCCGGTCGTTTCACTCCCCGGGCGCACGATCACGGTAAAGGCCGTCGCGTCAAACCCCGGCGGGTCGCTGCAGGCAGGGATGTTCATCGAGGCGCGGCTCGCCACGGCCACCCGCGCCGCGGCTACCATCATCCCTGAGGAAGCGGTGTCGCCCACCGCTGCCGCTGCGATTGTGTGGGTTGTGCAGGATGGGAAGGCGATCCGTAGAACTGTTGAGCTGGGGGTGCGGACCCCGGGATTCGTGGAGGTCACGAAGGGGGTCGATGCCGGCGATCAGGTGATTGTCGGTGGCTTGGAACGCTTATCGGAAGGAGCCGCCGTGCGCGCGACCGTCGTCGAGCGGCGTCCCTAGCGGGCCCGGGAGGGATAATGCCATTGCTGCTGCTGGTCGCCGTGTTGCTCGGCTCCGGCGCGCCCGCGATGCAGCTGCCACCGACGCGTTGGGCCCTCGAGGTTCGCGGGCCGGCCACCGTCGAACGCGGCGAGTTGCGGCTCAACGGCAATGCGGGACGACTCCTGATGGAGTCTGCAGACTCGGCGTACGTTGCGCTGCGTGATGTATTGGTCGACGAAGGGCGCGTGCAGTTCACCTCCCCTGTCGGAAACCGTCGCTTTGAGGGAGTCCGCACCGGCGACGCGATGCAGGGGGTCGTGCGCGAGGAGGACGGTCGGGTCGTGCCCTGGCGCGCCGAGGTCATCGCTGCCGGGATCGAGCGCTGGCCGGTTCGCCCTCGGGTGACCATTCGGCAGATCGACATCGGCAGCTCTGCTGGTGCCACGCTGATTCCCGCGGTGTGGCGCGGCGCTGCGCCCACCCCGCAGCAAGTCATCGTCGAATACGACTCTCTCGCCCGGAGCGCCGGGATCGCGGGCGCGACGGGATATGACCTGATCCGCCGCGGCCAGCGGCTCGCGCTGGGCTTCGACCGTCCGTCGCGCGACGCCATGCGAATCGTCCTCGATCGGATCGCGACGAGTGCGGTCGCGGACGCAGCGTTCACCCGCATCTTCAGGGGTCCGGGTGGCCTCCGCCTTGACCTCCACGAGGTCGCGGTTCAAGCCGCGCGGATGCGTGCACCGCAATTCGGGCTCGACGCTGCAACACGCGCGCTGGTCCGGCTGCAACTGGTGGCGCCGGGCACCCGTGACACCCTCGCGACGTACGAGGGCGCGTGGCGACTGTGGAGCCGTATCGGCCGTGATTCCGCGCGCGTGTTCCGGCAACTCGATTCACTCGCCGTGGTCGATGCCGTCAGTGCCCGTGACATGCGCGCCCTTCTCGCCGGATACACCGATGCAAGCCGCTGGTGGACCTCTGCGGTGGTGTGGCTGATGACGCACCCCTGGCTGGTGCGTGACGATGGTGCCATGGTGAGCCCGGTCGATCTGGTGTCCGCGTTCTGGGGCAAGGCGTCGCTACCGCTCCCCGCGATCGAACCGACTCGGTTCGGCGGAGTCCAGGCCGTCCCGGTCATCGGGGGCTCCCGCCTGGGTGTGCGCCTCGTGCGCCCCGCAAATGCCAGCGCCGCGGAATGGCTCGCACAGGGGGGCGTGGACGCGGCGCTCCGCGCCTGGCACGACCTCGATGTCGATGCTGAAATCGTGCTCGACATGGGGTCGATATCGGCGCGCGTCACTGCCCCTGCAGCGGTGGCACGCGGACGACTCGGTGGATTCCTGGAAGTGCAGGACGGGGTCCGCATCGAGCCCGGCATCATGCCGGTGCTCGCCGTGGCCACGCTGGTCCACGAGTGGCAGCACCTGCTCTTCGAGGGCGGGCGGCTTGAGGGTGCCGGGTGGGGGGTGGTGGAATCCGGCCGTGAACTCCGCATTCTCGACTCCGATCCGTGGCTTGGCGAGGGCGCCGCCGAGTGGGCCACCGAGGTGGCGCTGGCGCCGGTGCAGCGCGGAATGCCGATGCTGGCGTTCATGGAAGCGGAAAAGCGCAGTGGCATCGCGCTCGCCAGTGCCGACGACCCGCACGTGCTCGGTTACCTGCTGGTTCGTGCACTCGCCCAGCGCGCTGACAGCGCAGCGCAGCTGCGCGACCGGCTGCTGCGTCACCTGCATGATCCCGCGGCGCTCGCTGCGTCGTTCGAGTGGC
>JBKJMX010000040.1:0-24680 GCA_046596135.1 Gemmatimonadales bacterium | reverse complement strand
CGCTCCTCTCGGGCGGCGCCGAGCTGGTGGGTGGCCTGCTGATCACGCTGGGGTTCCTGGGCGTCGTGGGGCCGGCGATGATCGTTGGTGTGATGACGGTAGCGATTGCCACAGTGCACCTGCCAAACGGCTTCTTCGCCGGCACGAACGGCATCGAGCTGCCGCTGATGTATGGCGTGATGGCGCTGGCCCTCGCCTTCGCCGGATTCGGTCGCCATGCGATCGACTCACGGGTCGAGCGGACCGCTTTCCTCCATCGTCCCGTGGTGGTCAGCAGTACCCTTGGAATGAGCGTGCTGGGTGCAGTCGGATCGCTGTTGATGCGCTAGGTCCTCGCATCGAGCCGGGTCGAACGCCCCGGCTCGCCGTTAATGACGGATCGGGCGTACATTCAATACATGGTTACGTTTTCCCGCCGCGACGTCGCGGCCGCCCTGGGCGTCACCCTCGCACTCGGCTG
Organism: Gemmatimonadales bacterium; assembly: GCA_046596135.1. GTDB lineage: Bacteria > Gemmatimonadota > Gemmatimonadetes > Gemmatimonadales > GWC2-71-9 > Palsa-1233. The sequence goes on along the minus strand of JBKJMX010000040.1, from coordinate 24,220 downwards.
TGGCTCGCCAGTGCAGGATCCTCCCGTCGTCACGCCACGCCCTGAACCACCTTCGAGGGTTGTCCCCGCGACGGAATCCGTGGCGATGCGAGTTGCGCGGGCCGACAGCGTGCGGTTGCCGTGGACCGCAGCCGACGCGGAATTCATGGTCGGCATGATCAGCCATCACGCGCAGGCGCTCGTGATGGCGCGCCTTGTTCCCACGCACGGCGCGAGTGCACCGGTCCAGCGGCTGGCTGCGCGGATCATCAATGCACAGCAGGACGAGATCGCCTTGATGCAGCGGTGGTTGCGCGATCGCAGCCAGCCAGTGCCCGACGTGTCTGCGCCCCACGCGGCAATGCCTGGGATGGATCACGCTGCGCACATGCCGGGCATGCTCACGCCGGAACAACTGGCCGATCTCGGCGAGGCGCGGGGCGGCGAGTTCGACCGGAAGTTCCTCACGTACATGCTGCAGCACCATCGCGGTGCGATCGTGATGGTGGACAAGCTCTTCCAGACCCCGGGCGCGGGTCAGGATGAGGCGACATTCAAGATTGCCAATGACGTTCAGGCCGACCAGGGAACCGAAATCAACCGCATGACGATCATGCTTCTCACACTGCCAGGGGACCGTCCATGAAGCACCTTGCAAGATTGCTGCTTGCCACGCTCGCGACCACGACAATCGCGTCCACGGCCGTCGCACAGGGGGCGCCGAGCCCGGATCCGCGAGTCGGTCTTCGCGGCGGCACGCAGGCCGCGAACGGCGCCGTCACGCCCGCAGCCGAGGCTGCGTGGAACATCCGCCTGCTGTCGAACACGATGCCGCCGGCACCGTTCATGGGCCAGACGAACTCCGACCTCGCGTTCACCGGCAAGTACGTGATTCAGGGGAACTATGCTGGGCCCATCGTCTGGGACATCAGCAACCCGGCGCATCCAGTGCTTACCAAGACCGATCTGTGCCCCGCGTCGCAAAACGACGTCTCGGTGTACAAGCACCTGATGATCATGTCGAACGAGTCAAACTCAGGACGGCTTGATTGCGGCGGCGGCGGGATTTCCGACACCGTGAGCGCAGACCGGTTGCGGGGCGTCCGGATCTTCGACATCCGGGACATCAACAACCCGAAGTACGTCGCGAACGTGCAGACCTGCCGCGGTTCACACACCCACACGATCGTGACCGATCCGAAGGATCCCGACAACTTCTACATCTACATCTCCGGCCAGGCCGGGGTGCGCTCGCCCAATGAGCTTGCCGGCTGCTCCAATCGTCCGCTGTCGGAGGACCCGAACTCGTCGCGGTTCCGCATCGAGGTGATCAAGGTGCCGGTGGCACATCCCGAGCAGGCCGCGATCGTCAACTCGGCGCGCATCTTCAACGACCTCGCCGCACCACCAGAACATGGACTCGGGGCCGACGATCTACTCGAGATCGAGGCTGCCCGGCGTTCAGGTGCGTTCATCGCCACGATCGGCAGCGACCAGATCGTGTTGCCGCCGCAGTTCATCGCCCCGATGCTCGACAGCGTGGTCAAGGCGCGCAACGGTACCGGCGCCCCGACCGGCGCGGACAGCGCCGCGTTCCGAGCCTACCTCCCCACGCTGATCGCCCAGCTCGTGGGCGGGGGCGACGGACCGAGCGGACCCGATCAGTGTCATGATATCACGGTGTATCCCGCGATCGGACTCGCCGGCGGTGCCTGCGGCGGGTACGGCCTGCTGCTCGACATCCGCAATCCGGCGAACCCGGTGCGAATCGGTGCCGTCTCCGACTCCAATTTCTCGTACTGGCACTCAGCGACGTTCAACAACGACGGCACCAAGCTGCTCTTCTCGGATGAGTGGGGCGGCGGCGGCGCGCCGAAGTGCCGCGCCTCGGACAAGCCGGAGTGGGGCGCGAACGCGATCTTCGCGCTCGAGAACGGCAAGCTCACCTTCAAGAGCTACTACAAGCTGCCCGCCGCGCAAACCGCGTTCGAGAACTGCGTGGCACACAACGGTTCGCTGATCCCGATCCCGGGTCGCGACGTGATGGTGCAGGCGTGGTACCAGGGCGGCATTTCGGTGTTCGACTTCACCGATGCCTCGCACCCGACGGAGATCGCCTACTTCGACCGCGGTCCGGTCGACTCGACCCGCTTCACCATGGGCGGTTCATGGTCGGTGTACTGGTACAACGGCGTGATCGTGAGCTCCGAGATCGCGCGCGGGCTCGACATCTTTGAGCTCACGCCGAGTGCACACATCACCAAGAACGAGATCGATGCAGCGAAGACGGTGCGGTTCGAGCAGCTCAACGTGCAGAACCAACCGAAGTTCACATGGCCAACAACGTTCGCACTGGCGCGAGCCTACCTCGACCAGCTTGACCGCACCAAGGGCTTCAAGGCATCAATGATCACCACCACCCGTGCCGAACTGGCGCGTGTCGAGAAGCTCGGCCCGGCGGCGCGCAAGCGGGCGCTCGTCGCGCTGGTCGCGCACCTCAACCGCGACGCGCCCAACGCACCGGAACACGAGAAGGTGCACAAGCTGGCAACGATCGTGGCCGAGCTCAAGTGAGCTGACTCCGGCTGCTTCATGAAACACGAAGGGCCGCGCAGTTGCGCGCCCCTTCCTGTTTCAATCATGCCGGCTGTGTGCTGCTCAGGCCAGCTCGACCCGTTCTCCGTGCGCGGGAACGTACACCTGCTCGACGCCTTCTTCCTCCAGCAGCTGCTTCATTGCCACCAACGATTCAGGCTCGCCGTGAACGCAGAACGCGCGTTTCACTGGCCCACCGAGATCGCGTACCCACTGCCGCAGTTCGTCACGACCGGCGTGCGCCGAGTATCCCTCGATCGTGGCGACCTCGGCTCGTATCGTGACGTCCTCGCCCAGGATCCGTACCTCCTTGCGGCCGTCGTGAATGCGTCGGCCCAGCGTGTGTTCGGCCTGGAACCCGACCAGCAGGATGCAGTTCTTCGGGTCGCCGGCGTGATTGAGGAGGTGATGGAGGACCCGACCCGCTTCGGCCATTCCCGATGCCGAGATGATGATCGCCGGCCCGGACATCGTGTTGAGTTTCTTCGATTCCGACACGTCCCGGGTATAGCGCACCAGGTGATGGTCGAAGATCGATACCCGTGATGCGATCAGATCCTCGCTGGTGTCGAACACCTCGGGGTGCATGCGGAACACCGATGTGGCTTCGATCGCGAGGGGCGAATCGATGAAGATCGGGATCTCTGGAATCGCACCGTCCTTCGCCAGCTGATGCAACGCGTAGACCAGTTCCTGGGTGCGGCCGACCGCGAACGACGGGATGATGATCTTGCCCCCGCGGTCGTACACGCGACGCACCAGTTCGCCGAGCACACGCGATGCGTCGACGATGGTCGGGTGCTGCTTGCGCGCGTAGGTGCTCTCGATGATCAACGTGTCGACCGGTCCTCGGGGCGCACGCGGGTCGCGGATGATCGGTTGATTCCAGCGACCGATGTCACCCGAGAACACCAACCGGTGCGGCGTCGGCCCGCTCATCTGCACCTCGACGCTGGCGCTGCCGAGGATGTGGCCGGCGTCGTGGAAGGTGGCATCGATGTCGTCGGCCACGCGGAATGACTTCCCGTACGGATGACCGTGCATCAGTTCCTGGGTGCGGATCGCATCCTTGCCGGTGTACAGCGGGGCTGCTTCGGGACCGGCGCGGCCCTTCTTCTGGAGCCATCGGAAGTCACTCTCCTGGATGTGCGCCGAATCGGCGAGCATCACGGCGCAGAGGTCGCGCGTCGCGGGGGTCGCATGGATGGTGCGGTCGAACTGCCGAGAGACGAGGAGCGGGATCCGGCCGGCGTGATCGATGTGCGCGTGGCTCAGCACCAGCGCCGACAACTGCCGGGGATCGAACGGCACCGTCTCGTTGAGGCGCCTCGATTCATCGCGACGCCCCTGGAAGAGGCCGGCATCGAGCGCGACCTGCGTGCCGCGCACATTGAGCAGGTGGCACGAACCGGTCACCTGCCCGGCCGCACCCCAGAATGTCAGGTCGATTCCACTCACTGGGCAAATCCGCGTATGAGGAGCACGGGAAGCTTGACGGCTTCCGCGAGGAGGTAGCCGAGTTCGGTTCGGAAGTGCTCCGAGATCGGCGAGGTACGCGTGGGCGATGTCAGCGCGTCGAAGCCGAGTCGATGGGCTTCCAATCGGAGACGAGCGAGATGGAATGGATCGCTCACTAGCAGCACCCGGTGGATGCCCGCGCCCCGGAGGTACTCAGCCACCGCCTCGAGAGATCCCGCGGTGTTGCGGCCAACTGCCTTGACCACGATGCTATCGGCGGGGATGCCGACCGAGACGAGGTACTGCCTGCCCGCGGTCGCCTCGCTCATCCGGTCGCCCTCGACGATCCCGCCGGTCACGACGATGAGGTCGGCGTACCCCTCTTGGTAGAGGATCGCTGCGTGGTCGAGCCGGGCCTGGAAGACGGGGGATGGCCGGCCGTCGTACTGGGCCGCCCCGAGCACCACGACCGCGTCGGCTTCGTAGCGCTGGTCGGTTCGCGACACCCCGAACACCACGAGGAACGAGAGCAGGAAGGTGCTGGCCACCGCGAAGATGACCAGCGCGAGCAGTTGCCGTGTGGTGGCGCTCAGAAGGGGAACGACTCCCCTTCGCGCGGGACGATCACGTCGCGCACCCCTTCCTCGCGCAGAATCGTGACCATCATCGCCACGGAGAGGTCGTCGCCGTTCACGACGAAGGCGCGCCGGATCGGTCCACCGAGCGCGCGCACCCATGCACGCATCTCCTCGCCATCGGCGTGACCGGAAAAGCCCGGCAGCTGGTGGACGGCGGCGCTGCGGGTGATCTGCTCGCCGCCGATCGTCACGGTGTCGCCGCCCGCGAGGAGGTCGTGGCCCACGGAGCCCTCTTCCTGGAACGAGAGCAGGAGCACGCTGTTGCGGGCATCACCGACGCATCGCTTGAGGTGCAGTGCCGCACGACCGGCGTCGCCGGTGTGGCCGGTGGCGATGATCATCGACGGGGTATCGGGTAGCTCGCGCGGTCCGGTGGACGGTGCGTAGCGGAGCAGCACTTCGTCGAACGGTCCACCATCGTCGCCGTAGGCGCGCGCACCGTCGGAGACCACCTCCGGGTGCACGCGAAGGAGTGTCGGCAGCGACACCGGCGTGGTGGTGTCGATCAGGATCGGCAGCTCAGCGATTAGTCCGCGACGCCACAGCGACTGGACGCTGCGCACGAACTCCTGCATCGGGCCGAGCGAGGCGGCTGGCACGATCAGGTGTCCGCCGCGAGCAACGGTCTCGTTGATGATCGTGGCGAGGCGTTGCTGCGCATCCGCGAACATCAGGTGCGTGGCGTGCGCGAAGGGAGAGCCGACGATCAGCGTGTCGACATCGCCGGAGCGCGGAACGGGATCGCGGAAGATCGAGGAGCCCGGGCGGCCGATGCATCCCGAGTACACCACGCGGTGTGATCCACCCTCGCCGGTCCGGAGCTCGATCGATGACGAACCGAGAATGTGCCCGGCATCGGCAAACTCGAACACGAGATTGCGGCGCAGGTGCACCGCGCGGGCGTAGGGCTGCCCGACGATCCGTTGCTGTGTGGTCAGCACGTCATCGAGGCCGTAGAGTGCCCCTCCGCCCCGCGCCCCGAAGTCGATCGCGGCTTCTGCGAGCACGATGGCGGCGAGGTCGCGGGTTCCCGGGGTGGCGTAGATCGGTCCGTTGAAGCCGTGCTTGACGAGCTGCGGAGCGCGGCCGGCGTAGGAAAGTGCGGCTTGGCTGAGCAGCACGGCATCGATCCGTTGCGGATCGAGCGGCAACTCGCGGTTCTTTTCGTGAGACGCTGCCGGGTTGCCCTCGAACAGCCCCGCATCGATGAGCACCCTGGCGCCGGCGGCCTCGAGGAGCATCATGGATCCGGTGGCCGTCGCGGCCCCGCCGAAAAACGTCAGTACTCGCGGTGAGCTCATCGTGTCCCGAAGAGGCGGTCCCCGGCATCGCCGAGTCCAGGTAGGATGTAGCCCTGCGCGTTGAGTTCGCGGTCCAGGGCGGCGGTATAGATCGGCACGTCGGGGCAGGCGGCCGTGACGGCGGCCACACCCTCGGGGGCAGCGACCAGGCAGAGTAGCGAGATGTCGATCGCTCCTGCCCGCGTGAGCTCGCTGATTGCGGCAATCGCCGAGCCGCCAGTGGCGAGCATCGGGTCGAGCAGCAGGAAGCGGTAATCGGCCACCGGCGTTGGCACCTTGAAATAATACGACACCGGGAGGAGAGTCTCATGGTCCCGGTAGAGCCCGATATGCCCGACCCGAGCATTGGGGATCAACTGGGTGATGCCGTCGACCATGCCCAAGCCAGCCCGCAGGATCGGAACCAGCGCCATCTTTCCGACGATCCTGGCACCGATGCACTGCTCCAGCGGCGTCTGCACCTCCACTGGTTCAGTGGGGATGTCGCGGGTGACCTCGTAAGTCATCAGTGCCGCGATCTCGCCAACGAGCTGCTTGAAATCGCGGGTCGTCGTCCCGGCATCGCGGAGTAGCGCGAGCTTGTGCCGGATGAGGGGATGGTCGAGCACCGTGAGCCCGCGGCGGGGGGCGGATGTCATGGAGGGGAATGTAAGACCGGGTACCTTGGCGGAGAACGGAGAACGGAGAACGGAGAACGGAGAACGGAGAACGGAGAACGGAGGACAGGGTCCGTTCTCCGCCTTCTGTCCTCCGTTCTCCGTTCTCCGTCCTCCGTCTAGATTCCCCCGCATGACAAAGCTCAATCCCGAATCCGATCCCGATCAGCCGGTCGCCACGCAGGCGGTGGTTCCCGACCCGATCGGGATGAAGCTGTTCAAGTCGCGCATCATCCTGATCTCGGGGGAGATCAATCAGATTCTCGCCGAGCGGGTGATGGCGCAGCTCCTGGCGCTCGCGGCGGAATCGGAGGAGCCGATCACGGTCTACCTCAATTCCCAGGGGGGGCATGTCGAGGCGGGCGATACGATCCACGACATGATCCGCTTCGTGAAGCCCGAGGTGCGCATCGTGGGCACCGGGTGGGTGGCGAGTGCCGGTGCGCTGATCTTCGTGGCCGTGCCGAAAACGCATCGCTTCTGCCTCCCCAACACCCGATTCCTGCTGCACCAGCCGGCTGGCGGGATGGGCGGCACGGCAAGCGACATCGCGATCGAGGCGCGGGAAATCGTGAAGATGCGTGAGCGACTCAATCGCATCATGGCGCGGGAGACTGGGCAGACAGTGGAGCGTATCGAGGACGACACCACGCGCAACTTCTGGCTTGAGGCCGCCGATGCAGTGGAATACGGCCTGGTGGGGCGCATCATCGAGAGTCAGGCCGAACTCATCTAGGCCGCAGGCAACACTGTACACATCCCCGCTGTGTATTCTCCATTCAATGATTCGTCATTCTCGGTACAGGCATCACGACGAACATTTTCAGGAGTCTCTGATGAACAACGATACGGTGGAAGGGAACTGGAAGCAGTTCAAGGGGAAGGTGCAGGAGAAGTGGGGGAAGCTGACCAATGACGATCTCGACGTGATCGACGGCAAGCGGGAGAATCTCGCCGGGAAGCTGCAGGAACGTTACGGGCTCGCCAAGGACGACGTCGATCGCGAACTCGATGACTTCTATCAGGTACACGCGGCCGATCGGGCCAACCGGTAGCGGAGTGCGACGCGGGCACGAGTCCGCGTGCGCAATGCTTCGGGAAACGGAGGCGGCATGTGGCCGTCTCGCGCGACAAAGGATCGAGGACACGGTGACGCAAATGAAGGGGGCCCCCGGTCGGGTCCCCCTTCATTTGCGCGCGGTAGTGCGAGTGGCCAGAGTCAGAATCGAACTGACGACACCGTGATTTTCAGTCACGTGCTCTACCAACTGAGCTATCTGGCCGTAATGAGCGAAAAAACTAGCAGGAGAGGAGGATCAGGAGAAGAGAGCCACATCACCCGCTACCTCGAGAGCCGGACCCCCACGAGACCGCCGACGATCATCGCAATGAACAGTACGCGCGGCAGCGATCGTGACTCACCGAGAAGCACGATCCCGAGGATCGCCGTGCCGACTGCTCCGATCCCCGTCCAGACTGCATAGCCGGAACCGGCTGGGAGCACGCGGAGCGCCTGCGCCAGCAACCACATCGACGCCGCCATTGCACCGATCGTCAACGCGCTCGGAACCGGCTTCGAGAACCCATCGCTGTACTTGAGGCCGATCGCCCACGCGACCTCGAGCAGCCCAGCCACCACAATGAATGTCCAGGCCCGTGATTCGGTCATGGCGAAGTGTGCCACGGCCTGTCCACGCGGCAAAGGGACCGGCTACTTCTTGCCAGATCCCGCCAGCACCAGTGCCACCCCGGCGACCGCGGCGATCGCGCCCACCCAGCTCGGCACCGATTTGGTCTCGGTGGTGGTCACCGAGATCGGACCGATGTCGGCGACATTCTCCTTGGTGGTCATGTTGAGCCCGCGAACGAGTATGACCCCGCCGCCAAGGATGAGGAGGATGCCGAGGATGGTGAGCGGACGCATGTACACACTCCGGGACCGGGAACGACGAAATCGGCCCCAATCGGGACCGCCATTCCTCACGACGAACAGGCCCCCGTCCCGAGGCACACCCCGCCCGAACTTTCCACCGAAATCCCGCGTTCAATAGGTTGAAGGCGCAATAATTGAGAAACGACCCTCGCATCGAGGTTGCTACTTGAACCACCGATCCGCCTTGGCACAGGTCCTCCGGCGCGCTGCGTTCCCGCTGGTGCTGCTCGCCGCCGCCTGTTCCGATTCATCCCTGGTTACCCCCGACGACGGCGCCCCTGCGGCGTCCGTCGACCGGCCGGCCCAGGTTACGATCACCCCGCGTACCGCGTCACTCACCGTCGGCGAGACCGTCACGGTGAGCTCGGCCGTAACGGGGACTTTGGGCACCACCCTTTCCCAGCGCGCGCTGTATCGCTCGACCAACTCAGCCGTGGTCGCGGTGACCGCAGCCGGGGTCGTGACGGCGCGGGCTGCCGGATCGGCGATGATCTTGGCCGAGATCGGGACCGTTGCCGATACGATGCGGGTGACGGTGGTTGCGGCGCCGATTGCGTCGCCGCCCCAGGCATTCAACGGGATGGTGACGGTGCGGTTCGTGGGCGGAACGCCCTCGCCGTTGGTTGCCGCGGCCTTCCTGCAGGCGGCTGCCCGGCTCAACAGCGTCATCCAGGGGATGAGTGGGAGTTTCCCGGTCCCGATCAACCTCGGCGCGGGACAGTGCGACGCGAGCCAGCCGGCCATCAATGAGACGGTGGGTGGTCTCCTCATCCTTGCCTCGGTCCGCCCGATTGACGGTCCCGGCTCGATCCTGGGTCAGGCCGGCCCATGTTTGGTGCGGACCGGCGCCCAGGGAATCCCGGCCCTCGGCGTGATGGCGTTCGACGACGTTGACATGGACCTGATGGCGAGCCGCGGCCTGCTGAACGGTGTGGTGCTGCACGAGATGGTACACGTACTCGGCATCGGGACACTCTGGGGTCCTGATCGCCAGGGATTAGTCGCCGACCCGCAGGGTACCGATCCGCTCTTCCGCGGTCAGCGCGCCTCCGGAGCGTATGGCGTATTCGGGGCGCTCAACGCCTCGCTGGGCGTTCCGGTCGAGAACACCGGTGGCACCGGCACCCGCGGCGGGCACTGGCGTGAGACTGTGTTTCAGGACGAGCTGATGACTGGCTGGGCTGGCGGCGCGATGCAGATGAGCGCGTTGACGGTCGGGGCCCTGGGCGACATGGGTTATACGGTCGATCCCGCCCGTGCCGATGCCTATTCGCTGCCGGCGCTGGTTGGCCCCGGCGGGGGAACTTCGGGGCTGCAGGCCGGGGTACAACTGGGCGAATCAGTGCTTGAGCCAATTGCCCGGGTCGATCGCGGCGGCAAATTTCTCCCCTAATTGCGGCTGGGTGGCGGCGGGCTCCGGCCCGCCAGCCTGCTTCCAGCGTCCGTTCCGGACGATATACTTCAATACAGACAACGTGACCCGACACTTCCCCCGATTGTTCATCCCGCTGTTGCTTGCCACTGCGTGCGCCGACCAGGCCACGGAGCCGCCTGCGCCCCCCGTGACCCAGCTGGTGCTCGACGCCCCCGCGATTGCGTTGGGCGACCTCACCCCCGTGACCCTGCATATCGTGGTGGACGGCAGTTCGCGCGTCGCTCGAAGCGACGAGTTCACGGTCGCGTCGTCGGATCAATCGGTCATCGGCGTGACGGCCGGGGGCTTCCTCGAGGCGCGTGCGGAAGGCACGGCGACGGTGACGGTCACGTTTGTCGCTGATCCGACGAAGTCGGCATCGCGGAACCTCACGGTCACACGCGCCGAGTTCGTGTCGCTCCGGCTTGTTCCGCCGGCCGCGATGATTCCGGGCGATTCTGCGGCGATCAGCATGATCGGGATCACCCGTGGGGGCGCGACGATCGCGACGCCGTCTGGTGTCGCGCTTTCGAGTCGGACAGCGGTGCTGCAGATCGTCAACGCCTCAGTCGTGGTGGCACGCGATACCGGGGTCACCTGGCTCGTGGCCCGTGCTCCCGACGGTGCCACCGATTCGGTGCGGGTGGTGCTCGCATTTGGTACACCCGCCGCGCTCGCGATCGCACCCCGCAACGCGGTGCTCGATGTGGGCGACACGGCGCGAATCATCCCAGCGCTGCGCGATCGGCGCGCCAATCTGCTGGGGAGTTCGTTCGTCCAGTACCGCAGCACCAATACCGCAGTCGCGACCGTGAGCGCGACGGGCGTGGTCGTTGGTCGGCAGGGTGGGAACGCCAGCATCATCGCCAGTGCGGGCGTGCTCGCGGATACGATGCTCGTTGTGGTGAACACTCCCGTTGCGCCGCCAGTGACTCCGCCGCCACCGCCACCGCCGCCGCCACCGCCACCGCCGCCGCCACCACCGCCGCCGCCAGCCGGATCTGGCGGCTCCGTCACACCGGCGGGCGCGTATGTGCAGGTGCGATTGACCGGCAACCCGACGGCAGCAGTGATCGCGGCGTTCACATCGGCCGCCGCACGGCTCAACGCGATCATCCGCAGCAATGGTGGTGTGTATCCGGTGCCGCTCTCCGTGTCACAGGGGGCGTGCAGCTCGAACCAGCCAGCGATCTCCGAGACAGTTGATGGTCTGCTGATCACTGCTGCGATCATCCCGATCGACGGGCCGGGGAGCATCCTCGGATACGCTGGCCCATGCCTGGTGCGCTACGGTGCGCGCGGCCTCCCTGCCCTCGGGACGATGGCGTTCGATGATGCCGACATGGCGACGATGGCAGCGAATGGGCTTCTCAACGGCGTGGTCTTGCACGAGATGGTCCACGTCCTCGGTATCGGGACGCTCTGGGGGCCAGGCTGGCAGGGTTGGGTGGCCGATCCCAACGGTGCGGATCCACGGTTCACGGGGGCGATCGGCGTGGCCGGCTACGCGGCGCTGGGCGCCACCGACGCCCCCAGCGGGATACCGGTCGAGAACACCGGAGGTTCCGGCACGCGCGGTGGCCACTGGCGGGAGACGATCTTCCAGACCGAACTGATGACTGGCTGGGCCGGCGGTGCGATGGCGATGAGCCGCGTTACGGTTGGTGCGCTGTCGGACATGGGGTATGACGTCGACGCTGCGCGCGCCGACAGCTACACGCTGCCCGGCGTATTGAGCGGCATTCGTGAGCGTGGAGTCGAGATCATCGACCAGGTCGTGCAGCCGATCGGGCAGGTGGATAGCGGCGGACGAATCCGGCCACGTCTCCGATGACATAAGCGACGGACACACGCGAGTACCGTTCAAGGCCCGAAGGTCACATTCATCCCCGTATCGCTGAGTTGCGAAAGCACCTCACCATCACCCGCGATCACCTTCGACACGTCGTCGAAGCGGTTCCAGCCGACCAGACGGAGCGCACGCCGCCGATCGACGGATGGACCGTCGCGGAGGTCATCGGATTCCACGAGACGCGGCACGCCGCGCAGATCGAGGAGATTACCACGAGCTTCGTCTAGGCTGTGGGCCGAGCCTTCGCGCCGTGGCGCAGCGTCGCCATGTCGATCACGAAGCGATACTTCACGTCACTCTTCAGCATCCGCTCATAGGCCTCGTTGATCGCGTGCATCGGGATCACCTCGATGTCGCTCACGATGCCGTGTTCCGCACAGAAATCCAGCATCTCCTGCGTCTCGGCGATGCCGCCGATCAGCGATCCCGCGAGAGAGCGACGCCGCGTGATGAGCGCCATCATGCTGGGCGACTGGTGCGGCTCCGGCGGCACGCCAACCATCACCATCACTCCCTCACGATCGAGCGCACCGAGATAGGTGTCAAGCGAGTGCGGCACCGAAACGGTGTTGATGATCAGGTCGAGTGGCGGGGTGTCAGGGGCTTCGGTCCCACCACGCTCCGTCACGACCACGTGATCAGCGCCGAGTCGGCGTGCGTCGGCTTCCTTGCCGGGCGACGTGGTGAACAGCGTGACCTCTGCGCCCATCGCATGCGCGAGCTTGACGGCCATGTGCCCCAACCCGCCCAGGCCGACCACGCCGACCCGCGAGCCGTCGCCGACGTTCCAGTGACGCAGCGGCGAGAACGTCGTCACGCCGGCACAGAGGAGCGGTGCGGCACCGGCGGGGTCCAGTGATTCGGGAATGCGGAGCACGAATGCCTGGTCGACCACGACGTCGGTGGAATATCCCCCGAACGTCACGCCACCCAGGTGCTTGTCAACGGAGTTGTACGTCCAGGTCGCACCGGCCTCGCAGTACTGCTCGAGGTTGTCCTCACAGGCGTGGCACTCGCGACACGAATCGACGAGACAGCCCACACCGACCATGCGGCCGACCGCATGTTCGGTGACATCGGAGCCCACCGCCGTCACGCGCCCGACGATCTCGTGTCCGGGGACACAGGGCCACTTCGTCCCGCCCCATTCGCCGCGAGCAGTGTGAAGATCCGAGTGGCAGACCCCGCAGAACAGGATCTCGATGGCGACGTCAGTGGGGCCGACTTCGCGACGGGCTATGGAGTGCGGTGCGAGCGGGGTGTCAGCGGCGAGGGCGGCGTAGGCGTTGGGCATGGTGAAGGATAACGGAGAACGGAGAACAGAGAACGGAGAACGGAGAACGGAGAACGGAGAACGGAGAACGGAGAACGGAGCACGGAGCACGGATGGCGGATTGTAGCTGAACCGCGCCCCAAGGACGGATCTTAGACCGTTCTCCGTTCTCCGCTCTCCGTCAACCGTCTACTGCTTCGCCCGTCCATACTGCTTCGGCCACTCAACATCGACACTGAGTTCCTTAGCAGCGTGCAGCGGCCAGTACGGGTCGCGCAACAGCTGGCGTGCGAGCAGCACGACATCGGCCTGCCCAGTCGAAATAATGGCGTCGGCCTGCGCCGCATCGGTGATCATGCCGACGGCGCCGGTGGGGATCTCGGCGTCGCGCCGAATCTGTTCAGCGAACGGCACCTGATACCCGGGGCCGACGGGTATCGCGGCGCCTTCCACGTTGCCACCGGTCGATACATCGATCAGGTCGACGCCTGCGGACTTGAGCGCGCGCGCGAGTTCCACGGAATCATCAATCGTCCAACCGCCCTCGATCCAGTCGGTGGCCGAGATCCGGGTCCAGAGCGGCATCGTGTCGGGGATAGCACGTCGAATCGCCGTGGCGCACTCGATCACGATCCGCATCCGGTTCTCGAGCGATCCACCGTACTGGTCGGTGCGCGCGTTGCTGAGCGGCGAGAAAAACTCGTGGAGCAGGTAGCCGTGTGCGGCGTGCAACTCCACAAGATCGAATCCGGCGGCCACGGCGCGCTTGGCTGCGGCCGCAAACGCGTCGACTATTTCGGTAATTTCATCGATCGTGAGTGCACTCACCGGCGGATACGCCGGGGAGAATGCAATCGCGCTGGGCCCCACCACGTCCCAACCACCCTCCTCTGGAGGGGAAGCACCGCGTCCCATCCACGGGTTGCGCGTGCTTGCCTTGCGCCCAGCGTGCGCGAACTGGATCCCGATGGGCGCACCCTGCGAGTGCACGAACGATGCAATGCGCGCCAGCATCTCAACGTGATCGTCCTTCCAGATGCCGAGATCTTCGGGCGAGATCCGGCCCTGCGCGGTCACGGCGGTCGCTTCGGTGAACACCAATCCAGCGCCGCCCACCGCGCGCGATCCCAGATGCACCAGATGCCAGTCGGTGGCGAACCCGTCGCTGGATGAGTATTGGCACATCGGCGAGACGACGATGCGATTGCGGAGGGTGAGGCCGCGCGAGGAGAATGGAGTGAAGAGGGGCATGGGAGCCGAATGACAGAGGAGGCAGGACGGATCGTCCATTATAGCGAGAGGGTGGGTCCATCACGCGGCTCGGTCGGTGTCCATCATGCGGCTCGGTCAACGAGTCCACCAACCGTCGGCTCGGAAGCCCGCCCATTCTGCGCCCGTATGGTCCGAGCCTCCTCTGGCGGACCCGTCGCACCTCGCCGCAGGGCCGGTCCAGCCAATAACCAACGATCGACGACCTTCGGTCATCGGTCATCGGTCTATCTCGACTCCAGATCAAACAGTCGATCCGCCGTGTTCCGATCCGTCGGGTCGATGTGTCGCTGCGCGCGGAGACCGAGGATGCGTATCGCCTCGTCGGGCGTATGGGCGCGGACCTGGGCCAGCGTGGCGAACGCATCGCGGAGTGTCAGCAGATCGCGGGTGGAGGGGAAGCCGTCGACGTCGGCGAGCGTGGCGTCGATCAACGTCGCGGTGAGTCGGAGCACCTTCTGGCTCTCCGGCAGGATCTGTTGTGGTGTCACCATGGGATAGCTGCGCAGCGCGAAGGCGAGCTCCTCGAACTGGAAGCGCAGTTGTCCGGCGACCGGGTGCTGGCCGGTGCAGCGCTGTTCGAACGCGGCGGTGAGTCGAGCGGCGCCAACGGGGGTTACGAGTGGGGCGGCGGTCGAAGCCATCAGCGGTGCGAGGTTGGCGGCCCAGGTGCCACCCAGCGAACGCGCGGTGGCGTCGGCAATGCGCGCCGAGGTACGGAGGGCCCAGCCAAGATTGTATTCGCTCATCGTCGGTCCGGTGATGGGAGCAATGATGTACGGCTCAAAGGACATTTCCGCCAGCCCCAGCGTCGGACGGACGGGTGTCCGTGCGGGGTATAATCCGTACGAACGCTTCTCGAGGGGGAAAGGTGCCAGACTCGGGCAACACGTCGGCCGGCCGCGCGCACACTTATCGGGTGGCGCTGACGTGGACGGGCAATACGGGCACCGGAACGGCCACGTACCGGGGTTACAGCCGGGACCACGAACTCAAGGCCGAGGGCAAGCCGGTCATAGCCGGATCCTCCGATCCGGTGTTCCGCGGCAGCCTGGTCCGGTGGAACCCGGAGGAGTTGCTGGTGGCCTCGCTCGCGGCATGCCATCAGCTGCAATATCTGCATCTCTGCGCTGATGGGGGGATCGTGGTAAGCGCGTATGACGACAACGCGGAGGGTGTGATGCGGGAGGACGCCGACGGCGGGGGGCACTTCGAGCGGGTGGTGCTCAGGCCGCAGGTGGCGATCACCGACCCGGCGCGACGGGACGACGCGATCGCGATGCACCACACGGCCCACGACCTCTGTTTCATCGCCCGATCGGTAGGGTTCGAGGTCGTGTGCGAGCCGTCGGTGGCGTGACATCACGCTCACGAGACAGGCATTATCCTTTGGCGGGCGGACTTCCTGCCCATCATCAACATCTGGCACAACTGGAGTGATCATGAGCAGCACCACAACGGAAAGCTTTCACGCCTCGGCGCTGTCGGTCGCGCTGACGATGAAGGACCTGCCGGCGAGCCTGGTGTGGTATCGGGATGTCGTAGGCTTCGGCGTGGCGGAGAGCCACGAGCGTGACGGCAAGTTGGCTGCAGTCGCGATGACGGCTGGCAACGCGCGCTTCATGATCAACCAGGACGACGGCAAGAAGGGATGGGACCGGGTAAAGGGACAAGGATTCGCGGTCCAGTTCACGACGTCCGATGACATCGATGCACTCGCAGTGGGAATCAAACAGCGTGGTGGCAAGCTCGAGATGGAACCGGCGGATATGCCCTGGGGCGTGAGGCTGTTCGTGATGATCGACCCCGACGGTTACAAGCTGAATTTCTCCCGCCCGCACGGGTGAAGGATACGCGTGAGAGTCGCAAGGCCTCCATGACCCTCGACCTCCAGCCGACGCTCACCGGCGAGCTGATGACGCTGCGTCCGCTCTGCGAGGATGATTTCGAGGAGCTGTACGCGGTTGCGGCGGACCCGCTGATCTGGGAACAGCATCCGGTGCGCGACAGGTGGAAGCGCGAGGTGTTCCGTGGCTTCGTCGACGAGGCAGTCGCAGGTGGGGGTGCGTTCGTGGAACTCGACAACGCGACCGGTGCGATCATCGGATCGTCACGCTACCACGGCTACCGTGCCGAGCAGCGCGAGGTCGAGATCGGCTGAACATTCCTGGCCCGGTCGTACTGGGGCGGAACGTATAACCGGGAAATGAAGCGGCTGATGCTGGAGCACGCGTTTGGCGGTGTCGACCGCGTGCTGTTTCTCATCGGGCCGGAACGTTGTGGGATGATGTTGCGCATTCACCATCCGCGTGAACGCGGGTGCCGCATGAAATGCGGCACCTGTGTTGGCCGGAGCGTCGTGCGATGATGTTGCGCGTCCACCATCCGCGTGAACGCGGGTGCCGCATGAAATGCGGCACCGGTGTTGGCCGAGCTCCAGAAATTACTGCACCGTTATCGTCCCGGTCATCAGACCTGGGTGAATCTCGCAATCATAGTTGTAGACGCCAACCGTAGTAAACGTGAAGGAGTAGGTTGAATTCGAACCGGTCAAGACCGCGCTGCTCGGAAATGACGGGCTACCAGTTGATCGCACACTGTGGGGCACGGCGCCGGTACCGATCCATGTCCACGTAACCGCAGTCCCGGGCGCCACAGTTCGGGCGTTGGGACTGAAGTCATTGTTGCCGATTGAGATGGCAGCCGTAGCGGCCGGTGGGGCGGTTGCAGTCGCCGTGAAGAGCAGCGGCGAGCCCGTGACGCCCGTCTTCACTGCCTGCGCGGTTTGGGCTCCCAGCGCCGCACCTAGCGTCCATGAGGCCGGGGCCGCGCCAAACGCGTCGGTCACGGACGTGGCCGTGACGGCACCACCCCCGGTGATCACCGTCCAGTTAACCGCCGTTCCCACGACAGCGTTGTCATATTGGTCGGTGACCTTGGCGCGTATCGAGGACGTGAGCAATGTGCTCTGCACTCCCGTCTGGTTGTTGCCATCCAGGATGGCGAGCTTCGCCGCCGCTCCGGCAGTGGCGGTGGCGCTGAAGACGACGGGCGATCCTGTCGCATTGACCACTGTGGCGGTGGCGTTCCTCGGACCGGACGTCTGGGGCAGCGTCCACGTCGCTGCGGCGATGCCCTGGTTGTCGGTGATGCTGGTTGGAGGCGTCACCGACGCACCCGTGCCGGACGTGGACCAGGTCACTGTGACACCCGATGCGGGCAGGCCGTTGCGAGTGGCGAGCACGCGAAGGGGTGAGGCGAGCACGATGCCGACCGCTCCGGTTTGTGCATTGCCGCTTGATGTCGCCATCGCCAGCACGACGGGTCCCGCCGGAGGTGGCGGCGGCGGCGGCGGATTGGTCCCGCCGTCACCGCTACAGGCTGCGAGCGCGATCAGAAGCATCGCGGCAATCGGGCCCGCCGGCCGATCACGACGGGGTGTCGACGGGTAGGGAGTTCCGGTGTTCGTCATGGCGTCCTCTTAGGGTATGGGGGCTGAACACTGATTGTCGTGCCTTTCTTATTGCGTAACCTCGACGTTGAGCATCATGCCGTCATCTTCGTGCTGGAGATTGTGGCAGTGCAGCAGGTACACCCCGGCATAGGTGTCGAAGCGTACCGTCACAGCGACAGTTTCCTCCGGGAAGACGAGGACGGTGTCCTTCCATCCCATCTCATACGGGTAGACGACATTGCGCCCGCCGCTGCGTGATGCCACCTGGAACTGCGTGCCATGCAGGTGCACCGGGTGTGGCAAGTCACCGTCGTTCTGGAACACCCAGCGTTCGACCTGACCCAACGGAATCTGGATATCGATCCGATTGATATCGTAACTGAGGCCGTTGATGCGATGTGATGCACCTACGGCACTCGTGAACACGAAAGTTCTCGTGGCTGACGGTGCTGGGTGGGGTGTGATGTTCGACAGCGCGAGGGGGAGCGGGTTTGCGCGCGGTGCATCGCCCGGCAGACGGATCAGCTCGAGAAGATCCATCGCAGTGCCCTGGCTGCTGGTCGCCCCCGCAGCACTGGGCAATGCGAAGGGGAGTGACCGCAACATCACTCGGCCGCCGGGTCGCACGGCGGCGAGATCAACGAGGCAGTCGATGCGCTCGCCCACGCCGAGGTAAACGCTCTCGGCGGTCACCGGTGCCGGAAGCAGTCCGCCATCGTTGCCGATCACGGTGAGTGGTGTCCCGCCATCCAGCGCCAGCCGATACACCCGCGCATGCGATGCGTTCAGGATGCGCAGTCGGCAGGGTCCGGGGGGAACAAGGGCCGTCGGTCGCGGCACGCCATTCCCATAGGCAACGTCGCGCAACATCCCGACATGCAGGTCGGCGGGAGAGGGCGCGTACTCGAAAGGCGCCGCCCCCGGTTCGGCCCTGTCCTGCAGCATAAGGAGGAACTCGCGCGATCCATCCGGGAGCTGGAGTGCATCCTCTTCATCGTCGGAGACGACGAAGAAGCCGGCCATCCCCCGATGCACCTGCATCGCGGTGAGATGATGGGCATGGGGATGATACCAGTAGGTCCCGGCCCGCTGCACGATCGGAAAGGCATACTGATACTGCCCGCTGGCCGGCACGGTGTCGCGCGGATGGCCGTCGGCGTCGGCCGGCACAATGAGGCCGTGCCAGTGAAGGATGGTCGGATCGGCTAGCTGATTGACGAACTGGAGCTGGGCCACTTCGCCCCGGCGGGCCCGGATCGTCGGGCTCGGCACCGAGCCGTTGAGCATGAAGGCGGCCACCTGCAAGTCTGGACAGAGCGCCGCGACTCCTGCAGTCGCAACCAGGCTCCCCTGAACGGCCATGGATGGGGGCCTCGGCAGCGCCGTGCGCCCCGCCGAGTCGGGCGGACCGGTGATGCTGTCGCAACTCAGCAATGGCAACCCGGTCGCGAGGACGGCCGAGCCTACCGCTGCGGCCCGGACGAACTGGCGGCGGCTGACGGATGGGGTTCCACCGAAGGTCATGCGGTAGTGTATTCTCAATCGGTTACTTCCCGGTCAATTTCGGGTCAATCCGCCGCAACAGCAGAGACAATGCGCTTCCTTCGCATGCTCGGGACCTTCGGTGTGCTGCACGACGGCGCCCCGATCGAGGCACTCGCGACCCACCGGAAGGCGATGGCAATCCTCGCCATCCTCGCCGCCGGCGGGGCCGTGAGTCGCGACCGCATGATGGCGCTGCTGTGGCCGGACAGCGACATCGATCGCGCGCGCGGTTCCCTCAAGCAGGCCGTTCACCTCCTTCGCCGGCACCTCGACGCCCCCAAACTCCTCGGCGGGCGTGCCGAATTGAGCCTGGACCGGAGCATCGTCGATACCGACGTGCACCAGTTCCGTGACGCCATTGCCGCGGGCGAGTGGTCGCGAGCGGTCCAGATCTATCACGGTCCCTTTCTCGACGGCATCCATCTCGGCGGGTCGTCCGAGCTGGAGGAATGGATCGACACGACTCGTGCCGTACTGGCACGCGAATGCGCTGGTGCGCTCGAGTGCCTGGCGACGGCCGCCGAGGTGAGCGGCGACCGCGAGGCCGCCGTCGGGTGGTGGCGGCAGCGCCAGGGGCAGGATCCGTGGGACAGCCGTGTGGCGCTCCGGCTGATGCGGGCGCTGGTTGCGGCCGGCCAGCGGGGTGCCGCGCTGCAACACGCACACGTGCATGAAGCGTTGCTGCGTACCGACCTCGACCTCGCTCCGGACGCCGCCGTCATCGCGTATGTCGAGGAGCTGCGCCGGAGCAACGCCAGCACAGCTGCTATTCATGGCGAGACACGAACCCCCGTCGGTGCAGTGGATGGCCGGCACCCAACCAACGAGCTGGACTCGCCACCCCCGGTACCCGAACGAGTCGGCTCGACGGCAACACGCTGGCGCGTCATGCTTCCCGTCGGTGTCGTTGTTCTGCTCGCAGGCTCGATCGCGATTTCGAGATGGTCTTCGCGCACGAATGGGCGCGCCGACTTCGATCCGGATCTCGTCGCGGTGGCCTCGTTCGGTGTGACCGATGCGGGACTCGAGCTCTGGCGCGAGGGGTTGGGAGACATCCTCGCGCAGGATCTCGACGGCGCCGGTCCGCTCCGGACCCTTGCCCCAGCCGTCGCGTTACGCCGGGGAACGGTGTCGGATCGCACCTCCGCCGAGCGTTTCGGGGAGCGCACGGGAGTCGGGATCGTCGTCTTCGGCAACGTCGTGCGTCGCGGCACCGACTCGGTGCAAATCCGTGCAACCGTCCTCGACCGGGAGCATGACGCGTCGGAACAGGTGGAGGTAGTGGGTGCCGAGGTTCGAATCGGAGAACTTGCCGACTCGCTGGGCGTTCGGGTGCTTCGTTTTCTCGGGGAGCGCCGGCCGATCGCCTCGGTGCGCCACGTGTCGATCGGGTCGCGCTCGCTTCC
Organism: Gemmatimonadales bacterium; assembly: GCA_046596135.1. GTDB lineage: Bacteria > Gemmatimonadota > Gemmatimonadetes > Gemmatimonadales > GWC2-71-9 > Palsa-1233. The sequence continues at coordinate 3,447 of JBKJMX010000040.1, read as the reverse complement.
GGCACTCAAGAGCTTTCTGCGTGGCGAACAGTTCTATCGACAGGGCGAGGGCGATTCCGCGCTGAAACAGTTCGACCTCGCTGTCCGCGCCGACAGCACGTTCGCCCTCGCGATGCGACGCATGGTGTGGCTCCTAGGCACCTTCGCGCCGTCCGACGAGCTCTACGCGCCACGGCTCGACTACCTCCGGCGCGCGATCCGGATGAACCACGGGCTTTCGCCGCGGGACAGCGCACTGATCGTCGCCGATTCGGCCTACCATCTGACCCCCGAGGCCACGACCGCCGACGGCATGATCGGCAGCCTCTTTCACGCCGTGCGAAGTCTCGAGGCGCTGGCCAACCGCTATCCCGATGATCCTGCGGTCTGGTACGATCTTGCAGAACTCCGTGCCCACCTGGTTCCTCCACTCGGCGGCGATGCCGTCACAGCGCTCGACGCATTCGATCGCGCGATTGCGCTCGACTCGGGCTTCGCGCCGGCATACGTGCACACCATCGCGCTCGCGCTGCAACTCGGCGATCTGGAGCGGGCCCGGACGTATTCCCGGCGCTACGTCGCGACCCATGCCTCCAACCGCGCGAACGCCGCGCCCCCCGCACTCCGCCTCCTGTCGGCGATCTTCGATTCGGGCGGGATCACTGCACCGTACGTCCTCTCGTCAGTGCGCGCGTTGGGCGGGCACGAATTGCACTGGGTGGCAACCGACAATCTGCGCTGGTGGGCCGACACCGCTGAGACGGCGATCGTGCTGCTCCAATCGTTGCGCTCAGGAGTGCACACGCCGGGCAGGGACCGGGTGGCCGACACGCTCATGCACGCCCAGGCGCTGTCGCTTGCCCTGGCCTTCCGCGGGCACGTCGCGGAAGCCGTGCGCGTGAATGCCGTGCTCTTCGACGACGCCAGCGCTTCGCGATTCAGTCATCACCTCGATGCGTTCGCCGAATTGGCGGTTCTCGGGATGATCGATACGGCGGTGGCGCGACGGGCGTTTGCGCCCGCACTTGCACCGGGCAACTGGCTCGGCGGCAGCACCCATCTTCCTCCCCGTTACCTGCGGGGTCTGCCGTGGTGGTTCGCCCGCGGCGACAGTGTGTCGATTGAGCGGATGATGCAACGCGGTATTGAAGTCGCGCGCGCCGCCGACCGCCCGCTCAGCATGCTCCGCGGCCGCTACTACCACGAAGCGGCAGCCGCCTATCTCACGCTGTTGCGAGGCGACTCGGCGGGAGCGCTGCAACGCTTCACCGCGCTTCCCGATTCACTCTGTCTCGTGGTGGAATGTCTGTACGAGAAGCTTCTGCTCGCGCGATTGCACGCAGCACGAGGCAACGACCGCACCGCGGCATCGCTCTACAAGCGGTGGACCCGGACCGGCCTGGCCGGTCCACTCGCGGTACGTGCGTCGCTCGAGCATGCGCGCATCGCGGAGCGTCTTGGTGACCGCACCACCGCCAGACGGCTGTACCAGTTCGTGCTCGATGCGTGGCGGAAGGCCGACCCGACGCTGCAGCCCTACGTTCGCGAGGCACGGGAGGGGGTGCGGCGCCTCGCTCGGTGAACCAGCGCCCCCACAGGTGCCGCACTCGTGCGGCACCCGGTCTTGGTCGGAACGTGAATTGTTGGGATGCATGGTGTCGCGGGGCCAACGGGGCGACGCATGTCGTTAATTCCCCGTCCGCATGAATGCGGGTGCCGCATGAAATGCGGCACTTGTGTTGGAATCGTGCGTGGTGGTCGACGTGTCCGTAATCGCGGGGCGCGCGAACCGTCAGCGACCGAGCTTTCCCAGAATCTCGTCGAGTGGGTTGCGACCAGCACCGCCGGTAACCCCGCCCAGTATGCTGCCAAGAATGCCGCCGAGTCCGCCGAGTGGGCCACCGCCGGCGGACACGTCGCCGCCCTTCTGCTGCCGCGACAGCTGACCGGCCACGATCATCGCGATCAGGGGCAGCATCTTCTTGAGGATCGACGTATCGAGGCCGGTGCGCGTCTCCGCATCCCGCGCCACGGTGCGGCTTACCTCTTTCGAGCCGAAGATCTGGCCGAGGATGCTGTTCCCGCGACTGACATCAGTGGGTTCGGGGCCAACGACATTGTCGAGGAGGTCATCGTCGCCGAATTGCCGCAGGAGCTCCCCCAGTCCGCCGATGCCCGCGGGATGCGCCTGGACCTGCTTCGCGAAGCCACCCACGATAGCGGGGCCGAGAGCCGCAGCTCCTGCGGCGGCCTCGGCGTCGGTGATGCCAAGTTCGCGAGCGATTGCCTGAAGCCCGCCGGTGCGGGCCAGAAGGTCGTTGAGTTCCATGGTGTGGTACCTCGAGCGGCATGAAGGACGGAGCGCGGGATTGTTTCCTTGCGGAGACGAAAGCCAACACAGCTGCCGCACTCGTGCGGCACCCGGCCTTGGCCGGGACGTCGTGGGATGATCCTGCGCATCCACCATCCGCGTGAACGCGGGTGCCGCACAGGTGCGGCACCTGTGGGGGGAATCGTTGCATGGGGGTCGACGTGGCGGGAACCGTGTCCTCGCGTCTGAAGCCGTCACTTTAGCGACGAGCCCGATTTGGTCAAAAGCGGACCAACCAGAATATGTTGACAAGAATGTCGAAACCGACCCTTGGGGCGAACGATGTCACGGCCACGCCGAATGTACGCTTCTGGATTCGCCGGACACGGGCAGTGTTCGTTGTTGCGGCCGTGTCCGCCCTCGCGTGGTCGGTAGTCGGCATTGGGCTGGCAACTGTAGTGGGTAGTGCAGTCGGAGTCGACCCGCCGCTCCTGCTTGCCAACCTGCCGATGGTTGCAGGGATGTTTGGATCGGTGGGCTTCGCAGGTGGTGCACTCTGGTCGATCGCTCTCATTGGACTCAAACGGAATGGCGACCAGTCAGGGGTGTCGGCGTGGCAAGGCGCGGCGGCAGGACTGTTCGTGGGCGCCGCGCTCTACCTGATCATGTTGGTGATTTTCGGGAACCCGATCGTGAAAGCGACCTTCGAGTTGAGTTCGCTCACGTTGTACGGAGTTGCCGGGGCAGTTACCGGATATGCCATCAGCCGCGTCGCCAATCATGGCCGCACTTCGGACTCCTGAACGCATAACCGCGCGACCTCGCGACTAAAGCCGTCACTTTAGTGACGAGCTCGCCTAACCAGGAGATCAACGCATGAAACGCCGCAACTTCGTCTCGCTTGCCACACTCGCTGGTGCCGCGCCCCTGCTCCATGCCTCGACGGGCCCGACGCACCTGCCGCTGGACAACCAGCACGCGGTGCGCCCAGGCGATCTCGACGGCGTAGGCGTCGCTGAGCTGCAGGCGATGATGACTGCGGGGAAGACCACGTCGCGCAAGCTGGTGCAGCAGTACATCAAGCGGATCAACGATGTCGATCGCATCGCTGGCGGCGTCAATGCGGTGATCGAGCTCAACCCCGACGCACTGTCGCT
>JBKJMX010000030.1:0-18533 GCA_046596135.1 Gemmatimonadales bacterium | reverse complement strand
CGATCGTGTCCTGCGCGAGCCGGCTGTAGCGTGGCGTCACGCATCGGATACGTTCGGCGCCGTCGCCGGCACCTGAACGCCGAGGTGAACATCATCAACCTCGTCGATGTCGTCCTCGTGTTGCTCATCATCTTCATGGTGACGGCGCCGATGATGCAGGGCGGGGTTGACGTGCGACTGCCGCGCGCCGTGTCGCAGCCGCTGCCGGCACGCGAGGCGATCAACGTGACGGTGACCCGCACCGGCGAGGTCGCCGTCAACGGCGAGATCCTCGCCTTCGACGTATTTCGGAACACCTTTGCCGCGATCGTCGGGCAGCAAGCCTCGAAGGCGGTGTATGTGCGGGCCGACGACGGTGCGTCGTACGGCAGCGTCGCGCGTGTGCTGGCCGTGGCTCGTCAGGCGGGCGTACGGGACGTCGGCCTGGTGATGGAGCCGGAAAACAGCCGATGAATCGCCCGCGCCGGGGGCTCCAGCCCGCCGGGGTCGCCGGCACGCTCGCGGCGCATGGCGCGTTGGCGGTGCTGCTCCTGGTGGCCGCACAACGTGCGAGCGTGCCGACCCCTCTCGTCTATGCGGTAGAGCTGATCGCCGCGCCGCTTCCCGAGGATTCGCCGCGCCGTGCGCCGAACGAGGCCCCGCCGGTTCCCGAGGATGACGACGTGGCGCCGACCACGCCGCCGAAAGCGACTCCGCCGCCCACGCCCGCGCCGCCGCAACCGGCACCCCGCACCGAGCGGCAACTCCCGACCCGCACGCCGGTGACACCGCTCCCGGGCGAGACGCCCAGCAGCGGACAGGATGTGGCAAATGTCAAGATCGCCGGGTTTGAGTCGAGATATGCCGACTACATCCGGAACATCGTCACCCAGGTGCGGACCCGTTGGCAGCGACCGATGGGCAACGCACCACTCACTGCGGAGATTGCGTTCGTGATTCTCAAGGATGGCTCGGTCCGCGACATCGAGTTCGTAAAACGTTCCGGGAACTATGCATTCGACCTGGGTGCACGCGGTGCGATCGAGAGCGCGGGCGAGGCCCGCGCATTCGGCCCGCTGCCGAGCACATTCGAAGGAGAGGCGCTGCCGATTTCGTTCTTCTTCACGCCCTCTGGAGGCAGGCCATGATTTCGACCCGCCAGCTCGCAATTGCTACCGTGCTCGCTCTCGTCTCGGCGTCGTCACTCGCGGCGCAGAACACCCCCGACCGGATCCGGCTCGGCATCTCCTACACCAGCGGGTCGCGACCCGGCATTGTGGTCGTGGGTGGGGCGGGGATGGACTCGGTCCGCGCCATTATCGAGCGGGATCTCGAGCACAGCGACCGATTCGAAGTTGCCCGGGTAGCACCCGAGGTGGCGCGAGGCGCCACGCCGGCGCAACTCCTCCAGGCATTCAAGGCCGCCGGGATCACCTGGGCGGTTGAACTGCAGCCGACCCGGGGCGGGGCCACGGTCAAGCTCCACGAACTCGCGGCAGGGTCCGTGCGCCAGCAGGGTGCGCGCGGCGTCGACCTCGCAGGATCGGGGGAGGCGCGGCTCGCCATCCACCGCATCAGCGATGAGGTGGTGCAGTGGGCGAGCGGCGGCACCGGGATCGCCGCCACCCGCATCCTCTTCTCGATGGGCGACGACATCTACCGCATCGACGCCGACGGCGCCAACGTGGTAAGGGTGACCCGCGGAAGCGGGTTTGCACGCTCCGGCACGTGGTCGCCCGATGGTTCCCGGATCGCATTCTCCGAGCAGCGGGACTACGCCGGCCTGATCATCGTCCAGAACCTCGCCACGGGGGCTCGGCAGACGGTGCCCACCGCGGGGAGCGGCACGAACACCACCCCGGCCTTCTCGCCCGATGGGCGTTCGCTCGCGTTTGCCAAGGTGGCCGAAGACGGGACCAACATCCATGTGGCGGATATCGTGCAAATGTGCTGTGCGCACCGGCTCACGTCGGGCGGAAAGCTGGCGGTAAACATTGGCCCCACCTATTCTCCAGATGGACGGCGCATGGCATTCGTATCGGCGCGCGCTGGGGTACCGCAGATCCACGTCATGGACGCCGACGGGTCCGGGCAGCGCTTCCTCGTTCCGCTGGAATACGGCCTCAGCGGGGCGTCGTTCTCGCCCGATTGGTCGCCGGACGGTGGCAAGATCATCTTTGCCCGTGACCTGCAGGGTGGCAGCCAGTTGCACGTCTTCAACCTGGGGGCGGGTCGCACCGCCGCGGTGACGTCGACCGGCCGCAACGAGGACCCGAGCTGGGCTCCCGACTCTCGGCATGTGGTGTTTGTATCGAGCAGGACCGGGCGGGGCCAGATGTGGATCCTCGACCTCGAGTCCGGCCGCTCGAGGCAGGTGGTGACGAGCGGAGCCATTCGGCTCCCGGCCTGGTCACCTTCGCTTGGAATGCAACCTTGAACCGGAGCAGCAACATGCGCCAGCGCATCGTCATCACGACAATCCTCGGCCTTTCGATCGCCGGAGCCGCCTGCGGCAAGAAGGAAGAGCCGCCGATGCAGCCCACTCCGGTCGCCGGCGTCAACCAGGATTCGATCGATCGCGCTCGCGCCGACTCGATCCGCAATGCCCAGCGCATCGCCGACTCGATCCGGAATGCCAACGCGGCCAACAACGGCGCAGCCGGCCGCGAGGACGCCCTCCGTGTGCTCACGACGGCGATCCATTTCGAGTACGATGCGACCACGATCAGCGGTGGCGACATGGCGATCCTCGACCAGAAGGCTGCCATCCTGCAGGCCAACGCCGGCGTGCGCATCCGGATCACCGGGCACTGCGACGAGCGCGGATCGGATGAGTACAACCTTGCCCTCGGAATGAACCGCGCGATCGCAGCCAAGGAATACCTGGTGCGCCGCGGTATTGATCCGTCCCGCATCGATGTCGCCTCGCTCGGGCGCGAGGTCCCCGTCGATCCGTCGTCGAACGAATCGGCGTGGGCGCAGAATCGCCGCGACGAGTTCGACGTGACTGCGGGTGGATCGAACCTCATGCCGGCGCGCTGATCATGCGATACCACGCCGCCGTCATGACGATCCTCGGGCTTGGCGCATGCGCTACGCCCGCGCAGGTGCGGCGTGTCGAGACCCAGCTTGCCGTGATGGAACGCAACCAGGCCCGTGCCGACTCGGCTCGGGCCGCGGAGCTCACGCAAATCATCTCGCTGCAGCACCGCCTGCTCGATTCGATGGCGGTGGCCTCGCGCACCATTGCGGCGATGAAGGGTGAGATGTCGGCGGAGTTCACCGAATCGCGGCGTCAGATGCTGCAGGTGCAGACGCTGATGGGACAGAGTCAGCAACGCCTGACCGACCTCCGCAACCAGCTCGAGGCCAGATCGGACGTCCCCGTCGGGGTTCCGGTCCAGCCCGGCGAGGGAGCTATCGGTACGCCGGCGGGAACGCCGAGTGCCGACGTGATGTATTCGCAGGCGCAACGCCAGCTCGCGCAGGGCAGCATGGCGACCGCCCGCTCGGCGTTCCGCGACGTCCTCCGCTACTACCCGACGTCGCCCCGCATTCCCGATGCGCTCTTCGGCATTGCCGAGACGTTCGTGGCGCAACCCGACTCGGCGCGGCTCTACTACACCGATGTCGAGCGGCTCCATCCGCGTTCGGCCGCCGCACCGCGCGCGCTCTTCAAGCTCGGCGTGATCGAGGAACAGCGCGGCAATCGCACCCAGGCCCGCGTGTACTACCAGCGCGTGGTCGACCGGTATCCTGACTGGGAGGATATCGACCTGGTGCGGGACCGCCTCCGCTCGCGCCCGTAGCGCGCCGATAACCCCGGGATGTCCAATACGACCGGCGAGATGCCATTCCTCGATCACCTCGAGGAGCTCAGATCGCGCCTGATCTACGCCCTGATCGCGGTCGTCGTGTGTGTCGGCATCGGGATCTGGGCGGTACTCAATCTCGACCTGCTGGTGTTTCTCAAGTCGCCGATCGCGCCGTACCTCCCCGACGGGCGTCTCACCATTCTCGGCGTCACCGATCAGTTCATGATCGTGCTCAAGCTCGGCTTCATCATCGGCTTGGTGCTCGCGTCGCCGGTTCTCATGTACCAGCTCTGGGCATTCCTGTCGCCGGCGCTATACGAGCGCGAGCGGAAGCTGATGCTGCCGGCACTCATTGTCGGGCTGATGCTGTTCTCGGTGGGTGTCTGGGCGGCATGGACCTGGGTCCTGCCATTCACGATCGACGTCGCGCTCACCTTCCAGGGCGACGCCTTCAACCCGATGATCACGTACGAGAAATATTTCGGGTTCGTGGTGCAGATCCTACTGGCCCTCGGGCTGATGTTCGAGTTGCCGCTGGTGATGATCCTGCTCGCGATGATCGGGGTCATGACATCGCAGCAGTACAACTCGTGGCGGCGGTTCGCGGTCGTGCTCGCGTTCCTCGCCGGGGCGCTCCTGTCGCCGGGCGCCGACGTGATCTCGATGGTGCTGTTCACGATCCCGATCCTGCTGCTCTATGAGATCGGCGTGGCCGGATCGGTGGTGGTCGGGCGGCGGAAGCGTCGCGCCGCGGCACGAAACATCGGCGCGGCGATCATCGCATGCCTGCTCTGGCCCGCTCCCGCCCAGGCCCAGGACCGGGTCCGCCCGCCGAGTGTTCTCGATCGCGGCGCCGACACGCTCGGCCGCCGGCCGACCGGCGACGGGGTGCGTCAGGTCGACTCGTCGACCGCCAAGCGCCTCGGACTACCGACCGCCCCGCGGCGGATTTTCCCATCGCCCGACTCGGTGATGCAATCGTTGCTCTCTCGCCGCGGATTCGCCGTCACCCGTTTCCTCGGGGACTCCGCGACGCTCTTCGCCACCGACCAGCGGATCGTGCTGGGGGGTCGCGCCGCCACCGAGCGCGATGACGCCAAGCTGGAGGCTGAGCAGATCGTGTACGACGACGGCCGCTGCGAGCTGCTCGCCCGCGGCGAGCCGCGAATGTTCGAGGCCGGCCGCATCCTGGTGGGCAGGACGATGCGGTTCGACACTTGCGGTGAACGCGGCGTGATCGGCGAGGCCTTCACGACATTCCAGGAACTCGGCGCCAACTGGTTCGTGCGCGGCAACCTGGCCGTCGATTCGACCGGGAAGCGCCTGTATGCTGCGAACAGCGAGTTCACCGCGTGCGACCTGCCGGTGCCTCATTACCACTTCGAGTCGAAGGAGGTGAAGTGGGTGGCGCAGTCGGTGCTGGTGGCGCGTCCAGCTGTGCTGTACATCCGCGACGTCCCAATCGTCTGGCTGCCGTTCCTCTTCCAGGACACCAAGACTGGCCGGCGCTCAGGCATCCTGATCCCGCAGTTCGGCTTCAACGACATCGTCCGGTTCGATCAGGGATACAATCGGCAGGTCACCAACATCGGGTACTACTGGGCGCCCAACGATTACATCGACCTGACCGGCCGCTTCGACTGGTTTTCCAGCCGCTACATCCAGTACGGCGCGGAACTGCAGTACAACTGGCTGAACCGATTCGTGCAGGGCGGTGTGGGATACAACCAGCAGCGGGAGTCGGGTGGCCGCGTGTCCACCCAGGTCCGGTGGAACCACAACCAGAAGTTCAACGTCACCACCGCCCTCAACGTCGACGCGAACTACGCGAGCAACACGTCCGTGCTGCAGGGCAATTCGGTGGACCCGCTGCTGAGCACTCAGCAGATCACCAGTGCCGCCAGCTTCATCAAGCGATATCGATGGGGACAGGTCACGCTCGGCGGCAACCGGCGCCAGAACATCAACGACGGGAGTGGCACGATGCTGCTCCCGTCTCTTGCGATTTCGCCCCGCGAGATCGCGTTCGGCTCGAAGGTGACCTGGTCCCCCAACCTCTCGCTCACCAACGAGACCCAGTTCAAGCAGCCCGTGCCGAGCCTGGTGCGGATCCAGAACGGGATCCGCGACACGCTGGCCCTCACCGCCGACTCGCGACGCACCTCGGTCAACATCGCGACCCCGGTGCGCTTCGGGAGCTTCACGTGGCGCAACACCGTGCAATTCGCCGATCAGCAAGTGACCGGGCGACAGGTGGTGAGCGCCCTGGTCCCAGACGCGTCAACACCCGATCCGAATGACTCGATCACGGTGACCACGGTGAGCGGCGGGACATTCCAGAGCACGGCGAACTGGGAAACCGGCGTCAACCTGCCGTTGCTTTTGGGACAGACCTGGAAGGTCACGCCCACGGTGGGTGTCACGAACATCGAGGGGGGTGCGCCGTTCCTCTTGCGCAACGTCGCGACCAATGGCAACTGGGTGCAGCAGGGGAAGCGGGTCCAGCTCGGCGCGACATCATCGCCGACCTTTTTCGGCTTCATCAATGGAGGCATCGGTCCGGTGGCGCGGTTGCGGCACAAGGTCTCGCCACAGTTCGAGTTCAACTGGTCGCCGACCGCGTCGATCTCGCAGGAGTTCGCCAACGCACTCGCCGGGGCCGGACGAGCCGTCGCGTCGCTGGAGCGGCCCGCCACGATGATGGCCTCGGTGGGGCTCAACCAGACCATCGAGGCGAAGCTGCGCCCTCCCGAGGGCGACACCACGGTCAACGATCCGCGCTGGAAACGCACCCTTCTCTCGATCGGCACCTCGCGCATCGCTTACGATTTCGAGCAGGCCAAGGAGCCGGGACGAACCGGCTGGGTGACGCCGTCACTCACCAACTCGCTCCAGAGCGACCTGATTCCGGGATTCCAGCTCTCGCTCACGCATGACCTTTGGGAAGGCGCGGTCGGCACCGACACGGCCACCTTCTCGCCGTTCCTGTCCAACGTGCAGGCCAACTTCTCGCTGACCGGGAACACCTTCCGATCGGTGGGGTCGATCTTCGGTCTCGGCCGCGCGCCGGACCGGGCCCGACTCGATTCGGGCGGAGCACCGCTGACGCTCAGCGCCGCCAGCCCGAATCGCTTCCGCCCGGGTTCGTTCGCCAACTCCAACGCGGCCGGGAATCCGGGCCGACAGGGTTTCAGCGCCACGGTCAACTTTACGCTGTCGCGCTCCCGTCCGTCTGGCCAGGTCACGCCGCTCCCGATCCAGGATGACGGATTCGGTGGCTTCCCGGACGATCCATTCGGCGGATTGCCGATCCCGATCCCCACGCTGCCGGGTACCCAGAGCAACCTGGGCCTCAACACGTCGTTCTCTCCGACCAGGTTCTGGAATGTGTCGTGGCAGACCCAGTACAACGTGACGGCCGGACGTTTTGAATCGCATCAGCTCCAGCTCCAGCGGGACCTCCACGACTGGCGGGCGCAGTTCAACTTCGTCCGAAGCGCGAACGGCAATTTCGCGCTCTTCTTCAGCGTCTACCTTCTGAACCTTCCGGACATCAAGTTCGACTACAACCAGACGACACTGCAGCCCTAGGTGTCCCCTTTTGGGGACACTCAGCCCGGTCCAACGGCCACCATCTCCCCGTAACGCCAGTAACGGCGTGGATTCCTCGTCGGCACGTGGCGTGCAAAGCTGGAGCGCTATCCTGTTCCGGAGCTCGCCGATGTCGTGGAACCGCTTCCAGTTCCTGCCCGTGCTCGCGCTTGCCATGGCGTGCCAGACCCATGGCGCGCTTCCCATTGATGATCCCCTCGTTCGCCCTTCCACGCTGGTGAGTCGTTCGCTTGATGGATCGATTGCGCTCAGTTGGTCTGATGAGCCGTACCGCGCCGAGCCGTCACGGTTCCGCGCCTATCGTGTGTACAGCGCCTCGTACGACATCGATGGCGACCGGTGCGACGGCGCGTGGGCGCTGGAAGGCACCACGGTGGCGCCCGAGTTCATCGTCGGCGCGCTTATGAACGGGCGTCCGCGTTGCTTCTCCGTGACGGCGCAGGCGGTCGATGGTTCGGAGTCAGCCCGATCGCCGATCCGATTCGATACCCCGCGATTCCAGGCCAATGGTGCGGCGCTGCTGGCCCGTCAGGTTGACCCGGCGCAGTCTGCATTCCGCTTCTGGCGCGACATCGACGGCGATGGCCGAGCGGTGCGCTCCGAGCTCGGTCGCGTCAGCAGCGCTGCGAGCAGCGACGCGGATTTCGTGATCGAACGCGACCCCACCGGCAGGCTCTTCTTCACCCCGGTTCGCGCGGGCACGAGGATCGCCGTGTGGGGCGATGCCCCGGTGGCTGCGATCACTGAGATCGACCTCGCCCCCTCCGCGGGATACACCGCCGGGGGCGTCGAGGCGCTGGCGGGATGGGGGTACGTGGTCGAGATGGCTGGCCCCGACGGCTACAAGCGGTTCGGCGCGATCCGAGTGGTGAGTGTGGGGCAGGCACTGGTCGTGTTCGATTGGTCATACCAGACCGATCCCGGGAATCCCGAGTTGATCCGTGCCGAGTAGGCGGTGATGGGGGTCGCCCATCAGGTGGCGACCCCAAGTGCCCGATACTCTGGCAATACCGCCGACATGTGGCTCGGCGACGGCAACGCAAGCATTCGCTGTCTTGTGTCACTCCCTCCCCGGACCTACTCTTCAAGCCCAAGCCACGTCGCAACTTGACCCTCTCCCTTTCCCCGGTTGGCCATGACGCTTGACAAGCTGAAGGTCGCCGCCCGCCAACATGAGCAGCGCGACGACTGGCGCGCAGCCATTGACCTCTACCGGCAGGCTATCCGGGAGGGGGAGGGCGGCTCCGAGGGTGCCGATCCGCAGCTCTACAACCGAATCGGGGACCTCGAGCACAAGTCGGGCGACTCCCATGCGGCGTGCGAGGCGTGGGAGCACGGCGCAACGCGCTACGCAGAGCAGGGATTCTTCAACAACGCCATTGCACTGTGTGGCAAGATCCTCCGCCTTGATCCGGATCGGCATCGGACGTACCTCGAACTTGCGCGCCTTCAGGCGCGCAAGCGCGTCATCCATGAAACCGGGCAAAATCTCCGCGCTTACCTCGACCAGATGAGCGCCGCCGGCCAACGCGACGATGCCCACAGCGCACTCGAGCGGCTCGGGCGTGAATTTTCGTCGTGGATGCCGATGCAGGCCTTGCTCGACGAGCTCCTCGACCGGGCCCCCGAGGATGAGGATGCCGGCACGGATGCCGACGAAGACGCGTCGCCGAGCCCCACGTCACCGACGCGCGACGCCGCACGCGGGCGCGGGTTGGTGTTTCTCGACACGGCCCCGCTCACCCTCGAACGAGCCAGTGACGCCACCGGCGTCACGCCGACCGGTGGGCGAGACACGCCCGACGTCGGGGCGGGGGTGGAGATCGAAAACGGTGCCGTGCTCGGGCTCGAAACCTCCGTGATCAGTGAAGCGGATCTCGACACTCCGCCGGTTGACGTCATGGGACTGGAAGGGGTCGAACCCACGCTGACCGGCGACGACGTTGTGGAGATCGATGTTCCGGGGCTGGTCGATCTGGATAGCGCGGTCGGGGCCGCGAGAGAGACCGAGTTGGTTGAGGGTTTCGATGGCACCGTGTCGATCGAGGCCAGCAGTGCTGACGAGTCGGTGTCGATCGACGGACTGGAATCGACCGCGTTCGAGGCGCCCGCCGAAGCCGTGGAGTCCGACCCGGACGTGGTGACGGGGGGCGACATCGTCTTCATCACGCCACCATCCGATGATCCGCTCGATCAGCGTGTCGCCGGGCACGCGATGCTCGAGCATGGCGATCGTGCCGGAGCGATTGCAGCCCTCGAGGGCTCGCTCGCGACGCACAGCGAACGCGAAGAGTGGGTGCAGGCGCTGCGTGTCGCTTCGGAGCTTGTCGAGGCGGAACCCAACGCCATCCTGCGCCATCAGGTACGAGTCGAGATGGCCGTTCGCCTCCAGCATCCCGCGCGGCTGTGCGAAGCCTACGCCGACCTCGGTCAGGCGCTCCTCCGCGAGGGCAGCGACGAGAAAGCGATCGCGGTGTTCCGCCGCGTGCTGGAACTCGATGAGCATCATGCCGGCGCGCGCGCTGCGCTGCGCGCCATGGCACCCGAACGAGAGGTGCCGCCGGGCGACGACGGCTTCGTCGATTTCGGGGCGATGGTCAACGACGATGTCGGTCCGCGTACCACGCGTATGCGCACCGAAACCACCGCGATCTCCGCAGACGAGGACGAGACGTTCCAGGAGGCGCTCAGCGAATTCAAGCGGGCCCTCGACCAGAATCTCGGTGTCGAGGAGCACCAGGCGCATTACGACCTCGGCATCGCATTCCGGGAGATGGGGCTGATGGACGAGTCGATCAGCGAGTTCCAGAAAGCGCTGCGCTCGCCGGAAAGCCGGATGCGATCGTCGGAGGCGCTCGGCCAGGTGTTTTTCGAGCAGGGGAGGCCTGGGGTCGCTGAGGCGGTCCTGCGCGGTGTCGAGCGCGGGCCCGAGAGCGACGCCGACAAGATCGGCGTCCTGTACTGGCTGGGCCGCGCCCTCGAGTCGCAGGGGCGCAGCGTCGAGGCACAGGGCTGCTACGAGCGGGTGCTCGCGGTCGATGTGACCTTTCTCGACGCGTCGGACCGCGCTCACCAACTGCAATCGGAGCGCAACCAGTGACCCTGCCGGAGGTCGGTCCCGTCCTGCTCGCCGACCTGCAGGCCCCGGTGCGCGATCGCCTCGGCCGCGTCGAGGAAGAACTCCGACGGATGATCGAGGCCGATCTCCCGCTGATCAACGACGTCAATCAGCACCTCCTGCGGATGCGCGGGAAGATGTTCCGCCCGACGCTCGTGCTGCTGGCTGACGAGGCCACCGGCGGTCCGGCGTCATCGGCCGAGACCCTCGCCGCGGTGCTCGAACTGATCCATCTCGCGACGCTGGTGCACGATGATTCCGTGGACCACTCGGTCCTGCGGCGCGGCATGCCGACCATCAACGCGATGTTCTCCCATCAGGTGTCGGTGATCATGGGAGACTTCCTCTACTCGCGGGCCGTCGTGGAACTCGTGCGCCTCGGCGATCTCGACGCGCTGCGCGTGATCGGTCGGGTGACGAACGACATGACCGTGGGTGAGATGCGCCAGTTGCTGGCCCACGACCCGCTGGCGTTCAGCGAGGCCCAATACGACCTGCTGATCCGGGCCAAGACCGCGTCGCTCATTTCAGGTGCGTGTGAGGTGGGTGCACTCGCCGCGCCACCCGAGCATCGGCAGGCGCTGGCCCGCTTCGGTGACCTGATGGGGAGGGCGTTCCAGATCACCGACGACCTCCTCGACTACACGGCCGACGAATCGACGACCGGAAAGCCGTCGGGCCTGGACCTCCGGGAGCACAAGGTCACGCTTCCCTTGATCCACGCACTCCCGCTCCTCCATCCGGCCGAACGCGGGCAGGTCGAGCGATTGATGGCCGACGAGACGCCGCAGGACGCCGAGATCGGCGCGGTGATCGCAGCCGTGACGGCCGCCGGGGGCCTTGATTATGCCCGGGAGCGGGCTCAGCAGCTCGTCCTGGAGGCAGAGGCCGAGCTTGATGTACTCCCGGCGACGTCGGCGCGCGAGACGCTGCGCGCCTGCCTCGCGTACGTTCTCGATCGGAGGCGCTGATGGTCGGGCGTTCCAGGCGGCACAGTTTTCATCTTGGCATGCTGGTGGCGGGGTTCCTGCTGGGCGGGTTTCTCTCCGCGCTGCTAAAGCGCTTCCTGCCTGATAGCGCGGCGCGGACCTTCTTCACTTACTCCGTCACCCCGACCATCGGCCCTGTGTCCGCCGACCTGCTTGTGGTATCGTTCACGCTGGGTCCGATCGGGGTCAACGTGTCGATCATGAGCGTCATCGGCGTGGTGATCGCGTACTACACCGCCAAGTCGCTCTTCTGAACGGGAGTTCGCACCATGCTGCCGAACATTGGCTTCACCGAGATGATGGTCATTCTCCTGATCGCGCTGCTCGTCTTCGGCGCGAAGCGCATCCCCGAGATCGGGGCGTCGATGGGGAAGGGCATTCGAGAGTTCAAGCGCTCGATTTCCGACACGCAGGACGCGATCATGAAGCCCGACGATGATCGCGACCGCGTGAGCCCGCCCGCGCCGAGCATGCACGACGCCGATGCGACGCCGGAGACGAGCGGCGAGCCGAAGCGTTTGTCGCAGTAGCGCGAATCGATAGGGAACGTGACGGAGGCCGGCATCCATCTGGATGCCGGCCTCCTTGCGTGTCGGCGCACCACCGCTGCACGCGGGCGTGCAGCCACCGGTCAGTTGCGTGGCGTGTTGCGCTCCGCCTGCGCATTGGTCAGCAGCACCTGCGCCCGGTCGTCCTTGATCTTGGCGCCGGCCCTGAGCGCCGCGAGGTACTCGCGCACCCGTTCCTGGCGCGCCGCCTGGATCGCCTCCGCGCGAATCTGGTCCTTTTCGCGCAGGAATGCTGCGGAGTCGGCCCGGGCCCGTCCCGTTACCTCGATCACATAGAAGCCGTCGGGGGTGTCGAGAACACCGCTGCGCTGACCCACCTTGAGGCCGAATGCCGCCCCGACCAACGAGGGGTTCGGGAGCGGCGGCGACACCCGGGTGAAGTCGACGAAATCGCGATTCAGGAGGCCCATCGCCTTTGATGCATCCGGCAGGGTGGCGCCCGCCTGGAGGCGTCGCAACAGATCGGCCCCGATTTTCCGTGCCTGCTCCTTCTTCTTGACGTCGCGAACCTCGCTCTCGACCGCGGGACGGATCTGCGCAAGCGGTGGCGTGCCCGCTTCGTGAAGCGAGTCGAGCCGGAAGACATACAACCCCCGCTCACCCTCGATCACGGGCGAGGTCTCGCCCTTCTTGGCCTGGAATGCCCAGACCGCGGCGTCGGGAATCACGTAGGTGCCAAGCTGCACCTTGCTACCCTGCTGCACCGGGCCAGTCTGGCCGACGGGGAGGCGAAGCGCACGCGCAGCCGTGTCGAGCGCCGACGGATCGAGACGGTCGGCACCGAGACGGTCGAGGGAATCGGCCTGCGCGTCGACGAGATCCCGGTGGGCCCCGGCAAGCTCGATCGGAACGAGGATGTGACGCGCCGTGGCGCTGTCCGCAGTCCGCTTCGACACCTCGAGCAGGTGGTAGCCGAACTGGCTGAGCACGGGCTCCGAGAGCTGCCCCACCGGGATCGAGAAGAGTGCCTGCTCAAACTCTGCGACGGTGGCGCCGCGCGCCATCGTGCCGAGCTCACCGCCCTGCGCCGCGCTGCCGTCGACCGACTCGCGTCGCGCGACCTCAGCGAACGGCGCGCCCCCGGTGATCTCCGCGCGGACCGCACGCGCCCGGGTGAGCGCGGCGGCCGAATCGCTGGCATCGATGATCCGCGGAACTGCCACGAAGCTCATGAACGCCGTCTTCGGGCGGGCGAAGTCTTCCTTGTTCGACTTGTAGTGTGCCTCGATCTCGGCAGCGCTCACGCTGACCGCGCTGTCGGGCACCACGGTTCGCGGCAGGATTGGCGTGAGCAGGATCGACACCTTCTCGTTCTGGTCGCGATACCGCTCCCAGAGTGCCGGGTCCGAGAGGAAGACATCGGCGGTCACGTTCCGCATGAGCTTCGCACGCAGGATCTCGTCACGGTACCGCGTCTCCAGCACCGGCACGAACTGCTGCCCGACCGGTGAGCCGAGCCAGCGCGTGTACTTGTCCATGTCGAACTTGCCGTTGGTGAGGAACTGTTCCTCCTCGCGGACTTCCGGCGGCGGCACGGTCGCGATCGCCTGCGCGATTTCGTCGGCGGTGACCTTGAGCTTGTGCTTCGCGATCTCGCTGCGGAGCGCAATCTGCTGGATGAAGCCCTCCCAGACCTCGTTCCGGATCGCCTCGGTCTCCTCGATCCCGATGTTCGCGCCCGACTGTCCCTGGCGCTGCGTGACGGTCTGCTGCACCGCCTCCTGATACGCGCGGGAATCCACGGCTTCACCGTTGATCGAACCCACCGACGTGCGCGTCATGAAACCCGACGAGTTGCCGGTGATACCGCTGAGATCGACCACCATCCAGACCAGGAAGGAGACCGTGATGAGGATGACGACCGGCTTGGCGGCGTTGCGGAAAGCTTGCATGGCTTGGAGCTTGCTCCAGACAAAGAGGGAAAACAACCCTCAAAGCTAGGCGGGCACCGTAGGATCCTCAAGGAGACGAGCTGTGCATCCCCGACCGTTGACACCGGCAGCTTCCGGCGGGTAGAGTTGCCTTCCCCTCTGGCTCCCCTCCTCCCGGCCATGCCATGTCTCTCGGTCCCGATCTGGCCCACCTGGCCGCCCGATGCGCCGAGCACCCTGACCGCCTTGCCTTTGCGGCACTGGCGGAGGGATTGCGCAAGCATGGCGACCGGTTGGAAGCCCGCTCAACTGTCGAGGCAGGGCTGGCGCGGCACCCCGACCACCTGCCGGGGCTGCTTGTGCTCGCGCGCATCCTGATCGACGAGGGCGATCACGTCGGCGTTCAGGCGGCGCTGCACCGTGCGCTCCGGATTGACCCATCGCATCCTGTCGTGCTGGAGACGCTCGCCTACGCCACCCGGACTGGCGGCGACCTGGCGGCCGGGCGGGCGTGGCAGGAAGCACTCGACGCGGCGCTCCCCGAGACAGAGGGAAACGCGGATGACGAACCGATCGAGAGTGGCGGTGAGGAGATGCTGCTCAGCGAGTCTCTCGCCGCCCTGTACCGGCGCCAGGGCCATCTCGATCGGGCCCGTGAGGTCTACGCCGCACTCTCGGTGCGCGACCCCGGGAATTCCAGCCTCTCGTCCGAACGGGATGCGCTTGATGCGGAAATCGCGGCCAGCCGTCCGCTGCCGTTCGATGCGCGCGTGACTGGCGGGACGAGCCTGGCCAAATGGCTCGAGGGCATGGCCGGGGTGGAGCGGAACGCACCGCCCGCCGCCACGGGATACGACGCCTTCGTCGGCACCGACGCTCCCGCTGCGCGGGACATGTCGGATTTCGACGCCTTTCAGGACTGGCTCAAGGGGCTGCCGCGATGACGCGAGTGATCGTCCTGAACGGCCCGAACCTCAACTTGCTGGGCACGCGCGAACCCGCGACGTATGGCACCGCGACCCTGGCGGATGTCGAGGCGCTGGTGCGGCAGCGCGCGGCCGTGCTCGGCGTCGAGGTCGACTTCATCCAGTCGAACCACGAGGGTGAGTTGGTCGACGCGGTGCAGCAACTTGCATCCCGCGCCGACGGTGCGATCGTCAACCTCGGCGCGTACACCCACACCTCGCTGGCACTGCGCGATGCGTTCCTCGCGGTGCGGTTTCCATTCGTGGAAGTGCACCTCTCCAACCTCCACCGACGCGAGGTTGAGCGCCGCCATTCATTGACGGCCGATCTCGCCATCGGCCTCATCATGGGGTTCGGTCCCCGCGGCTACGTGCTGGCGCTTGAGGCGCTGGTGGCCGCGCTGTCGGATGGGTGAGCGCCGCCTCGACCGGCAGGCCTCGGTGCGGGCAGCCCTGGCCGGAGAGGACGTCTCCTCGCTCCTCATCACGCATCTTCCCAATATCCGGTGGCTGACGGGATTCACGGGGTCGGCGGGCCTCCTGCTGCTGACCCCAGCGCGCACCGTGCTGGTGACCGACTTTCGCTATGCGTCGCAGGCGCCGCAGGAAGCGGCGGCGGTCGCCGAGGTGGTGATCGATCGCAACAACCTGTGGGACCGCATGCGGCGTGCGCTCGCCGCCGACGGGACCGCGTCGATCGGGTACGAATCGCATTCGGTCACGGTCCGGGATGCAGGACGCATCGCCGCGCTGGTCTCCGGCCGCGCAATTCCCCGGTCGGGCGTTGTCGAACGGTTGCGCGAGCGCAAGGACGATGACGAGATCGCTGCGATCCGCGCAGCGGCCGCGCTGGCCCATGCCGCGCTCACGGAAATTCTGCCGACGATCCGAGTGGGAGAGCGCGAGATCGACGTGGCGGGGCGCCTGGAGCACGCGCTGCGGCGCCTCGGCAGCGAGTGGCATCCGTTCCAGACGATCGTGGCGACCGGCGAGCGGTCCGCGCTACCGCACGCCCGCACCTCGGGGCGCGAGATCGCTCGTGGAGACCTGCTGCTCATCGATTACGGCGCGCAGGTTGACGGGTACTGCTCGGACATCACCCGTACGGCCGTGGTGGGTGCCCCGCCCGACGGGCGGCAGGTGGAGGTTCATGGCGCGGTGCAGTCGGCGCAGCGCCACGCGCGCGAGGGGCTCCGGGTGGGGATGAGCGGGCGCGACGCCGACGCGCTCGCGCGGGACCTGCTGGCGGCAGGGGGATTTGCCGACGCGTTCGGGCACTCCCTGGGGCACGGGCTCGGTCTGGAGGTCCACGAAGCCCCTCGACTGGCCCCGACGGCCGATGCGGCGCTGGTGGCCGGCGCGGTGGTCACGGTGGAGCCGGGGATCTATCTTCCGGGTTGGGGCGGCGTCCGGCTCGAAGATGATGTCTGGCTCGCGCCCGACGGGCCGGTCCTGCTCAGCGACGGCGACACCGATCTCCTGATCCTCGATTCGTAGGCGGCAGACCACGTGGCAACCACAGCCGACATCCGCAACGGACTGGTCCTCGACCTGGACGGCAAGCTGATGCAGATCACGTACTTCCAGCACGTCAAGCCGGGGAAGGGCAGTGCGTTCGTGCGCACGAAAATGCGCAACGTCCGCACCGGCGCGACACTCGAGCGCACCTTTCCATCCGGCGAGCGGCTCCAGGCCGTCGACCTGATGCACCGTCCGATGACGTATTCGTATCGAGACGGCGATTCCTACCATTTCATGGATCTCCAGAGCTACGATGACATCCCGCTCACGGCGGAACTCATCGGGAGCGATCAGCTCAAGTATCTCAAGGAGGGCATGGAATGCACCGGGCTCCTCCACGATGAGGACGTGATCCTCGTGGAGCTGCCGAATTTCGTGGAACTGGAGATTGTCGAGACCGATCCCGGCATTCGCGGAGACACCGCGACGGGCGGCACCAAGCCGGCACGACTCGAGACCGGGGCGGTTGTGCAGGTCCCCCTGTTCATCGAGCCGGGCACCCTCATCCGCGTCGACCGACGCGACGACAAGTACCTCACCCGCGTATGACACCAGAAGAGATGCAGGACCTCGCGCGCGCCATGGAGACCGTTCCCGGCCTCAAGGGAATCGACCACCGTGACGTGCGAAAGCTCGCCGCCCTCCTGCGCGACCAGCCCGAGATCGGCTCGATCGAGCTGAAGGGATTCTTCGGCACCGGCGTGGTGATCACGCGCACCAGCAACGGCTTCTTCACCGCTGCGCCCCCGGCGCCGATGCACGCGCCCGTTGCTGCCGCGCCGTCTCCAGCCGCTCCGGGTTCGGAGGCCGCACCGCCCGCGGCCGCGACCGCGCTCAAGGAGATTCGCTCGCCGATGGTCGGGACCTTCTATGCCCAGCCGGAGCCGGGCGTCGATCCCTACGTGCGGGTGGGATCACGAGTCACCTCCGGCCAGATGGTCTGCATCATCGAGGCGATGAAGATCATGAACGAGATCGAGGCCGAAGTCACCGGCGTCATTCGCGAGGTCTGCGTCCAGGACTCCTCGCCCGTCGAGTATGGCCAAGTGCTCTTCCGCGTCGACCCGAATGGTTGACGAAGAGCCGATCCCCACCATCGGGCAGCCGATGGTCGAAGACGCCGGTGCGGGTGGGTTTCAGTTCCGCACCGTGATCGTGCAGATGGTGCAGCGCGGCGCCTCGGACCTCCTCCTCAAGGCCGGCCGCCCGCCAACGATCCGCGTCGATGGGCACCTCCACATCCTGTCGATGCCGACGCTCAAGCCCGACGAGCTCAAGGCACTCGCCGAGACGCTGATGACCCCGCAGCAGCTCCGCGATTTTGCCGAAACGAAGGAAGCCGACTTCGGGATCGGCGTGCCGGGCATTGGGCGCTTCCGGACGAATGCCTACCTGCAGCGCGGCACGGTCGCATTTGCGTTCCGCGCGATTCCCTACGAGGTCCGCACCATCCGCGAGCTGCTGCTCCCGACGGTGCTCGAGGAGATTGCGGCACGTCCGCGTGGGCTGGTACTCGTGACCGGCGTGACCGGCAGCGGCAAGTCGACTGCACTTGCCGCCGTGATCGATCACATCAACCGGCACCGCCGGGTCAACATCATCACGGTCGAGGATCCGATCGAGTTCCTCCACCGCGACCAGCTCGCGAATGTGTCGCAGCGCGAGGTCGGCAGCGACACCCTCTCGTTCGGCCGAGCGCTCAAGCATGTGCTGCGCCAGGACCCCGACGTGATCCTGGTCGGCGAGATGCGCGACCTCGCCACGATCAGCCTCGCCGTCACCGCCGCGGAGACCGGCCACCTGGTGCTCGGCACGCTGCACACGGTGTCGGCCGATACGAGCGTCGATCGCCTGATCAACGCGTTCCCCGGCGGGCAGCAGCCGCAGGTGCGATCGATGCTCGCGTCCAGCTTGCGCGCGGTGCTGTGCCAGTACTTGATCCCGCGCGTCGACGGGAGGGGGCGAGTGCTGGCGGTCGAGGTGATGATCAACAACGACGCGATCGCCAACCTCATCCGCAAGGGGAAGACGTTCCAGATCGCCTCGATCATCGCCACCGCGCGCGAGCTCGGGATGCAGTCGATGGACACCGAG
>JBKJMX010000064.1:0-19798 GCA_046596135.1 Gemmatimonadales bacterium | reverse complement strand
CGAGACCACCATGTCGCCGAACTCACCGGGGGTGCGCAGCTCGCCCATGGAGCGTACCGTGAACTCGCGCCGCTCGGATTCGATCCGGCCGGCGGGAATCTCGACATTGCGGGTGCGGATCGCGCCGGAGATGTCCTGCACCGTGAGGCCACGGGCGGCGAGCTCGTTCGGGTCGACCCAGATGCGCATGGCGTAGCGGCGTTCGCCGATGATCTGCGCACCCGCCACGCCGGGGATCGTCTGCAACCGCTGTTTGACCACCCGGTCGGCCACGTCGGAGAGCTGGAGCAGGTCCATCCCCGGCGACGTGAGCGCAAGGTAAAAGAACGGTCGTGCGTCGGCGTCCTGCTTCGCGATCACCGGCTCCTCGACGTCGAGCGGCAGCCGACCACGCACTCGGCTCACCTTGTCGCGCACGTCCTGCGCCGCCGACTCGATGTCGCGGTCTACCGTGAACTCGAGTGTGATGTTCGAGCTCTGCTCGCCACTCGACGACGTGAGAGTGCGCAGCCCCTCCAGCGTGCTCAGTTCCTCCTCGAGCACATCGGTCACGGACGATTCCATCACCCGCGGGTTGGCACCGCGCAGGGTGGTCTGCACCGAGATGATCGGGGGATCGATGTCGGGAAGCTCGCGCACCGAGAGCCGCTGGTATCCGAGGACCCCAAAGAGCACCAGCGCGAGCGACATCATCGATGCGAAGACGGGGCGTTCGATCGAGAGGTCAGAGAGTTTCATGCGATCACCCTATCTTGAATCCTGGACGCGGAGGCCGAACTCACGGTGCGTACGGCGGCGGAGCATCTCGGTTTCACCCTGCAACTGGAGGCACCATGGCGGTCAAGCTCACGTCACGACAGCAGGCGCAGCTCCAGTGGCTGCAACTGCTCCCGCCGAAATTCGACCGGATCTTTCGGGTGGTGGAGCAACTCTCGACCCAGCAGGCCGACGACGTCCAGCTTCGCAGCCTGACACGGTTGCTCGACGAGCTCAAAGCCCAGGCGTCTGGCCTGAACCTCGGCGCACTTGCTGATACGTTCGGCTACATGGGAATGTTGCTGCGACGGGGAGGCGGGCATCAAATCAAGGTCCGCGGCCTTCGCGAGCTGCTGGTGGGCGCGAAGATCAACTATGAGGGTGCATTGCGATCCGCGTCCGAGGAGATCCGCGTGGAGGGAGGCGTTACGGGTCTTACGCCTTCTCCTTGAACACCCGATCGAGCACCGGCGCCGCCGTGAAGGCGAACATCGACATGATCACCAGGCCGAGCATCGTGGTGACATAGGTGAGCGCCCCGATCAGGACTGCCGCACCCACGCCTGCCATCACCATCCCGAAGTAGTAGAGCATCGTCCCTCCCAGGGTCGCGCTGCGCCCGCGCCAGAGTCCGCAAAAGTACCGAGTGCCCCGCCTTCCCGAAAGGTGAGCAGGCGCAGCCATCGCCCTAGCCCTGATCCCGCCGTCCGGGCACCTTTGCCGGATGCAGCTTCCCATGCCGTTGGCCGCCACCGCAGAGCTCGCCGACGCGGCCTTCCAGGCCATGATCACGGCCGGCCTTGTCCTGTTCGCGCTGGCGCTCCACCGGCGGATCCGCCAGCGCTGGGTGGCGTGGTGGGCGATCGCATGGGCCCTCTACCTGGTCCGGCTCGCCGCCATCATCACCTTCCTCGGCACCGGCAATCTGGTCTGGCTCTTCTGGCATCAGGTGATCACAGGCTGGGTCGCCCTCGTGATCCTCTGGGCAGCAATGGTCTTCTCCCGGGACGCACGCTGGCGACCGTGGTATGCGGTCCTTGCCGCCTTTCCACCGTGCTGGGCATGGGTGGCCGTCAATGGTCTCGACCAGTTCCTGCTGGTCGCACTCCCGATGGTGCTGTTCCTCTCCGGCGCAACGCTCTGGACCGCGTGGGTGTTCTGGCGGCATGCCCTGCGCACGGACTCGAACGGCGCGCGGTTCGTGGCCGGCGCGTTCCTTCTCTGGGGGCTGCACCACCTCAACTACCCGTTCCTCCGCGCCCGCGGCGCATGGCAACCGTGGGGCTACTACCTCGACATTCTCTTCGAACTGGCCGTCGGGATTGGTTTTGCCTTGATGGTGCTGACCGACCTCGCGCGCGGACTGTCGAACCGGACCGACGAACTGGCGCATCTGTCGATGCTCGCGCTCCGGCAGCAGGAGGCCGAGCGCCGGCGCCTGTCACGCGAACTGCACGACGAGACCGCGCAGGTGCTGTCGGCCGTGAAACTTGAAGTGGGGATGCTTCGTGAGGGCGCGAGCGACCACGCGCGCGATCGCCTTGATCACGTCCTCGGCCTGGTCGATAGCGGGATTCGCGGGATCCGCAGGGTCATGAACGATCTCCGTCCCGCGCTGCTCGATGACCTCGGCCTCGGCGCCGCAATCCGCGCACTGGCGATCGATGTGGAGTCACGCAGCGCGATCACCGTACGCCTCCGGGTCGCCGAGAACATGCCGCGCCTCCCGGCCGACGTTGAACTGGCGGTGTTCCGGGCAGCGCAGGAAGCCCTCTCCAACGCGGTGCGCCACGCGGGCGCCACCATCATCGAGGTGACGTTGGCCCCGAACGCTGGCGGCGTGCAGCTCGAGGTTCATGACAATGGGTCTGGCATTCCGGCGTCGCAGCCAGTGCCTGGTCCGTCGGGGCAACTCGGGCTTGCGGGCATGCGCGAGCGGATCGTAGGCATCGGAGGCGCGGTTTCGATCGATGGCACCAATGGGACGACGATCCGCGTCGACGTACCCAGGTGAGCCGATGACGGTGTCCACCTTACCTTCCGGCATGGAAGAGCACGGGATCAGGGTGGTGGTGATCGATGATCACGCGGTGGTGCGCGAGGGCATCCGCCGTGTGCTCGAGGGCGAGGCCGGGGTACAGGTGGTCGCAGAAGGAAAGGACGGCGACGAGGCGATCGCAGCCGTGGAGCGCGACCGGCCCGACGTGCTGGTGCTGGATGTGGCGATGCCCGGCAAGTCGTGGCTTGAGGTGATCCGCGAGGTGCACCGGCAGGCCCGGCGCACCCGCGTGCTCGTCCTCTCGATGTATGACGATCCCGAATACGTGGTGGAGAGTGTGCGTGCCGGCGCCCGCGGCTACCTGCTCAAGGATTCTGCGCCAGCCGAACTCCGCCGGGCGGTGCGCGCGGTCCACCGCGGCGAGAGCTACTTCCCTGCGGCCGTCACGGCACGCCTCGCCGAGGCCCGCGAGGCTCCCGAGCCCGCGCAACCCGCCACCGCTGTCCTCTCCCCGCGGGAGCGCGAGGTGCTCACCGGGATCGCGCAGGGTCTCACGAACAAACAGATCGCTGCCGGCCTCGGCATTTCACCCCGTACGGTCGAGACCCATCGTGAATCGCTGATGGAGAAACTCGATGTCCGAACCGTTGCGGGCCTCACCCGTTTGGCGCTCGAGGAAGGACTCGTGCCGAGCTGACCGCGCTGACGGTCACGGGGCGCGGTAGACCACCTCGCCGTTGATGATCGTCATGATGTTGCGAGTCTCGAGGATCTGTCGCTCCGGGATCGTCATGATGTCACGATCGAGAATCGTGAAGTCCGCCATCTTGCCCACCGTGATCGTGCCCCGCCGAGTTTCCTCGAACGCCGCGAACGCCGGATACCAGGTGAACATCTTGAGCGCCTGCGCGCGGGTGACCTTCTCCTCCGGGTGCCAACCTGGTCCCGATTTCCCCTCGAGATCCTTCCGGGCAACGGCAGCATAGAATTCGATCATCGGCTCGCCCCGCTCCACCGGCGCATCGGAGCCGCCTGCCACCGGCACACCGAGCTTGAGCAGCG
Source organism: Gemmatimonadales bacterium (assembly GCA_046596135.1). GTDB lineage: Bacteria > Gemmatimonadota > Gemmatimonadetes > Gemmatimonadales > GWC2-71-9 > Palsa-1233. The sequence goes on along the minus strand of JBKJMX010000064.1, from coordinate 15,981 downwards.
ACTGCCACGCGTAGGCACCACCAGTGCGCGCAACCCCGATCCGGCTCGGCACAAAGGGCAGATCACCGATCGCGTGCGAGGGCTGCATCGAGGCGATGAGGCCGAGCGACTTGAATCGGGCGAGATCGTGCGGCTCGATGATCTGCGCGTGCTCAACCCGCCACCGCGGCGCGCGAACCTTGCGCTGCGCAGGCGGCACAGCCTTGAATGCAGCCGCGTACATGTCGAGGACGATGCGATTGGCGCGATCGCCAATCGCATGCGTCTCGACCTGGATCCCCTGCCGCAGCGCGCGCTCAAGCATGCCGCGCAGCGCCACCGTGTCGGTGGTGATCAAGCCACGGGTGTGGGGATCGTCGGAGTACGGCTCGATCAGCGCCGCGCCGCGCGAACCGAGGGCGCCGTCCATCACGATCTTGATACCCCGCACGGTGAACCGATCATTGAACTCGGCAGGGCCCGGGCCCAGCCGGATCAGGCTGTCGGCGCCGGCACCAGGTCCGGAAATCGTCTTGTAGATCCGGATCTTGAGCCGCCCATCGGCGTAGAGGCGGCGCATCCGTGCCACTTCGCTCCAGCTCCCGTGCGCATCCTGCACCTGCGTCCACCCAAGCGACAACTCGCGTTGCGACGCGATCTCGAGCGCCCGCTCCTGATCTGCCTCGGTCGGACCGGGAATCAACATGCCCACGATGCCCTGGGCCCGGTCGATCAGCATGCCGGTCGGTTGGCCATCGGCATCGAGGTTGATCGCGCCGCCCGCCGGTGACTGGGTCGCGCCGGTGACCCCGGCAAGGCGGAGCGCCGCGCTGTTCACAATCGATGCATGGCCGTCAGCTCGCGTGAGCATCACGGGATTGTTCGGCGCGATGCGATCAAGGTCGGCGCGCGTCGGGAACACCGGCGGGCTCCAGAACGTCTCGATCCACCCTCGCCCCGTCACCCATGCACCAGGGCGGGCCTGCTTGACCGCCGCCTCGACCCGAGTGAGGAACGCATCCTTCGTCTTTGTGCCCTCGAGGTTGAGCGTGAGCTCACGCGCGCCGATCCCCCCGAAATGCGCATGTGCATCGACGAATCCCGGGAAGACAAATCGCCCCTTGAGCTCGAGCACCTGGGTCTTCGGGCCGACCATCCGCGCCACACCGGCATCGGTCCCGACGTACACGATGCGTCCATCACGTACCGCGACGGCGTGCATCGGACGCGCGGCGACGCCGGTATACACGGTTGCGTGTCGGAGTACGAGATCGGCTGACTGCGCAGGAATGGCCACCGGCATCAGGAGGAGCAAGGGGAGGATACGCATTGGCAGGCTCGGAACGGGAAGGTTCAGTAGTGCGACGATGACCGATGACGAAAGATACCGCAAGCTCATCGCATGGCGCGATGCGAGGCACGATCGATCGCGTAACGAAAGCAGGGACGGGGCACGTCGCTGATATTCGGGTGCGGCAAGTCGGTGAACGTCGCAACTTGACGCATACCGATCTTCTCCACGACCCGGGCTGACGCCGTGTTCTCGGTGTCGAGCACGGCAATCACGTGGGTGACTGTTGGCACGCCGAGTGCCTCGCGAAGGAGCGCCTCAGCCACCTCGGTGATGAATCCACGCCCCCAGCACGACCGCGCCAGCGAATACCCGATCTCCGCCTCGTCCTCCCTGAAGCGGATCAGGCCGAGCCCGACCGGATCATCGGACGGCGGGAGGGTGATCATCCAGGCATGTGCCGAGCCATCAGCCCAGCGCGTTGCCAGTGATTCGAGATAGGTGGCGGCATCGGCCACGGTCTCGTGACGACGCCACGGGAGATATCGGGTGACGTCGGGATCCGAACTCCAATTCGCGTGCACCCTCGCCGCATCATCGGCGCGGGGGCGCCTCAACCTCGTCCGGCTGGTGACGATCACTTCCGGCATGGCGGTCAGCATAAGTGGTGAGATATCACCGCATCGAACGCAGCATCGTGCGCACCGAGTCGAGGTTCCCGTCGTTCGGCGCCGGGTTGAGCCCCAGGATGTGGCTCATCAGCGAATAGACGTGAATGTTCTGGAACGGATCGACCACCACGCCGGTGCGGAAGGCTGGGCCTGCCGCTACGAAGATCGCTCGCATCGACGGAAGGGCATTGTCCCACCCATGCCCCCCGCCCTGCGCGCGCCACGTTGCCACGCGACTGCGGGATGTGATCGACCAACCCTCCTCAGCCACCAGTACCAGCGGGGTGATTCGCGGGTTGTCGCGGAAATGGAACCGCTCCGGCACCTCATCCCGCCGAAACACGGCAAGGTGGGGCGAAGCGGCGCGGAGCTTCTGGTACACGTCAGCTTCCCGGCCGGGTGCGGGAATCAACATTCCCACCGGCGACCACTCCACCACTGTCACCTCGTTCAACGAAATGATGTCGTCGAGCACGATCAGCTGTGTTGCTGGGCGCGGCGCCATGCCGTGGTCGGACACGACCACAATATTGGTTCGGTCGAGGAGCCCAAGGTCGCGGAGTCCGTTCACGAGGCGACCGACCATCTGGTCGACGTGCACGATAGCGGAATCAACGTCGGGAGAATCCGGTCCGGCGTCGTGTCCGGCATGATCCACGTTGCTGTAGTACAGCATCGTGACGGACGGCGCGGTGCCAGATGGTTGCGATGCCCACGACAGTACGCTGTCAACGCGCGCGGCGTCGGGGAACGCGTCATCAAACGGCAACCAGCGTGACGGGGCCTGGCCACCGGATCCCGACTCCGAGCCTGGCCAGAAGAAGGCCGCAGCACGACGCCCCTGTTTCTCGGCGGTCGCCCAGATCGGCTCGCCACCCCACCAACCCGGGTTACGATTGGCCAGAGTGTCCGACATCCGGAAGACGCCGAGCGCGGAGTCACGGATCGTGTTGGCAACGATCCCGTGGTGCGCCGGATAGAGTCCGGTGACGATGGTGTAGTGGTTCGGGAAGGTGAGCGTCGGAAATACCGGTGTCATCCACCGTGCCCGAACGCCGCGATCGGCGAGCGCCGACAGGTTCGGTGACAGGCCGCGATCGAGATAGTCGGCACGGAATCCGTCGAGCGAAATCAGGATGACGCGTTGGTCGGAAGACGGCGCGATTCCGTTGGGCTGACTCGCCTGCGAACAGGCTGCCAGCGCTAGTACCGACAGCAGCAACAGCAAAGGATGGCAACGCATCCCGGAAGGTGGCAGACCCGGGACCGGGTCGCCACCCCCGCAAGTCCATGCTCATTTCGACAGGCCGGTTAGCATTGGGGAACCCCAGCGCGGAGTCCTGCCATGTCGATCGACCCATCCCGTTACCGTGTCACCGGCGGAAAGCCCATTGACCTGGCGGACTGGGACACCCGGGGGGATGTGGTCGGCGCCGACGGCGACAGCTACAAGCAGGCGCTCGCCAGCCGCACCGACGAGCTCCATGCGATGCAGGAGATGCTTTACGCCGACAACCGGCATGCCCTGCTGCTGATCTTCCAGGCCATGGACGCGGCCGGAAAAGACGGCGCGATCGAGCACGTCATGTCGGGCGTCAATCCGCAGGGTTGTCAGGTCTATTCATTCAAGCAACCGAGCGAGGAGGAACTCGACCACGACTTCCTCTGGCGCACGACGCGCGCCCTCCCCGAACGGGGCCGGATCGGGATCTTCAACAGGTCGTACTACGAGGAAGTGTTGGTGGTGCGGGTGCACCCCGGGATCCTCCAGGGACAGCGGCTGCCGATCGAACTGGCGGAGGACGACGGTCTCTGGGACGGTCGGTTCACCTCGATCCGCGACTTCGAGGCCCACCTCGCCCGCAGCGGCACGACCGTCGTGAAGTTTTTTCTGCACTTGTCGAAGGAGGAGCAGCGCAAGCGATTCCTCGACCGCATCGATGAACCGGAGAAGAACTGGAAGTTCGCGCTCGCCGACGTGGAGGAGCGGGCGCACTGGGACGCCTACCAGACGGCGTACGCGTCGTGCCTCGCCGAGACGTCCACCGAGATTTCACCGTGGTATGTCGTGCCGGCGGATCACAAGAAGTCATCGCGCCTCATCATTTCGGAGATCATCCTCGACACGATTCGCGGGATGAAGCTGGAGTTTCCGACCGTCACGACGGAACGCCGGGTCGAGCTGCAGGCGATCCGCACCAAGCTGGTGGATGAATCAGGGGACTGAGTCGATCCACACGCTGCCGTCGGTGCCATTGCCGAGGCGCAGCGGTGTGATGCAGCGGGATGCGCCGACCCGCAAGCTGCGCAGTCGCGCGGCTTCGTCGTCGCGCAGGTAGAGCGACGCGGGTTCGGTCCTGCGAACCGTGGCGGCGACGCGCACCGGTCCTTGAGGCACCCACACCCAGTGCTCGATCGCGACGCGCGCCCACACCACCAACCCCGCCCCCACGACGTCGTCACGGCGCGAGCCGACGGCCGCTACGCGCCAAGGCTGCGTCGAATCAGTGCGCTGGACCAGCCGCACCCACGCGGGGCGGGACGGCGGGAAGCGCCTCATCGGAGTGGTGTCGCCGATTTGCATCAGGTCGGCAGTGCTGAAGCCCAGCTCGACAAGCCTGTCATGGTCGAGCGCGGTGGTGGGTACGTGGTCGAGCGGCAGGCCCAATCGAATGCGGTCAGTCTGGCTATACCCGCCCATCAGATGATCGGAGCACACCGCGGCCTCCACTATCCGGGCACCGCCATGGTGCGCCCGGTATACCGGCACCAGCATCGCGGCGTTCACGATCACTGCGACCGCTGCCGCCCCAATCCAGCCGGGCGTCATGCGCGCACCCCCTGGCGAAGGCGGAAGCGGCGCAGCAGGAGCACCACGCTCATCGCCACTGCGCCGATCACCAGAAAGAAGAGCCACTTCGGGATCCAGTCCCAGAACCAGTCGACCAGTCGCATCACCAGGAAGATGAACGCGGCACCGGTTCCCACCCGGACCATCTCTGGCCAGTCGCGGCGCAGGCCGATCGTGATCATCACCGCGAACGTGATCGCACCCACGACTTGGTACACCGCCTCCACCACGCGCCCGTCCGCGCCGTGGAAGTAGCTGGCGTTCGCCGTCTGCCCAAGGACGAGCAGCGGTCCGGCCAACGCGAGCGCGCCCATCACGCGATACTCATCGGCAAATGGTGCCGACCCGGCGAGGCGCCGCGAGAACACGATGGCGACGATACCGGTGACAGCAAGCGGCTCGAGTTGTTCGAAGGCTGTCGACCACCACGCGCCTGTCGGGATCGATGCCAACGACCAGCACCAGAGCCCAACCCCGACGATGCCAAGCACCAGGACGAGCGCAAGCCGGTAGCCGTATGCGAGCGCCATCGCGAACAGGCCAACCGCGAGGAAGGCGTTGCGCGACTCCGGAAGGTTGAACAGCGACCCCAGCACAATGAGGTTGACCGCGAACGCGATCACGGCGACCGTGGCCACGACCGACGCCACGTACCGCGACGGTTCGCGTCGTGCCGCGACGCCGGTGAGCAGGGCCAGCACCAGCGGTGGGGCGATCACCAGTGGCAGTTGCGCACCGAGCGACAGCGCGGCCCAGTTGGCATCGATGAACAGCGCGTACGCCGCCGAGAGGGCGAACGCACCGAGCAGGGTAGCGATGCGCATCCCGGCGGAGAGGCGGCGCACCGTGGGGGTGTCGGGACCGGCGGCCTCGCTCGACGTCGCCCGCAGGGCGGCGTGGTGCGCCGCGACCCGCTCACGCTCCGCCTGGCCGAGCACCAGCACTCCCTCGGCCTCGAGGCGCGCCAGCTCCTCGTCGAAGGCATCGATCGCCCCACGCCGTGAGTGCGACATCAGTCGGCGAATCGCCACGCGGACGTGTAATCGCGGCGCAGCGGGACCGACGGATCGAGGAGGGCCCGAACCATCTCGATCGGCATCGCACCTGTCTCCAGCACTGCATCATGAAATGCGCGGTCCGTCATCCGACCGTTGGTGACGAGGTCGCGGTGCAGCGCGCGCAACTGCATGCCACCCAGCAGGTATCCAGCCTGGTACAGCGGCGAGTAGCTGCCGTTGAACGACCGCCGGACCTCACCAGTTGCCGACGCCCGCTCATGCCCGACCTTGTCGACCAGGAAATCGATCGCCTGTTCGGGTGTCCACTCTCCCAGGTGGAAGCGGAGCGAGAAGATGATCCGTGCCGCGCGGTGCATGCGCCAGAAGAGCATGCCCATCCGTTCCTGCGGCGTGCGCGCAAAGCGGCGGTCCCACAGGAAAAGCTCCCACCAGAGGGCCCAACCCTCGACGTAGAACGGCGTGCGGGTCAGCGCCCCACGATGGGAATTTGATCGTGCCGCCGCAAATCCCTGCAGGTGGTGCCCGGGAATGAGCTCATGCTGCACGGTGGCGCGGGATCCGTAGAGGTTGTTGGCGCGTAGCGCCATCAGCTTCTCCGACTCCGACATGCCGTCGGAGGGCGAGGCCACCTGGATCACCTCGCCGCCCAGGAAGAACGGGCTCACCTTCTGCTGCGCCGCCGGCATCATCTCCATGCGCCAGATCTCCCGTGCGAGGGGAGGCACGGTCACCAGGTCATTCTCCTCGACGTACCGGATGGCTTCCCATGCCAAGTCGCGAACCGTTTCCGTCTGGCGGCCGACTTCGGCGTAGTCATCCTTTGAGCGCTCCATGGCGGCCTTCCAGTTGTCGCCGAATCCCATCTCGCGCGATGCCTTTCGTGCCTCGCCCTCGAGCAACGCATACTCCCGCTCGGCGATCGTGATCAGTTCAGCGGGAGTGTACGGGATCATCTCGTGGCGAAGGTCGGCGGCGAGTCCGGCAGCGCCGATCGGATCGCCGACAATCGGCTCGTCCTGCCCCTCCTTCTGCCCGACCAGCTGCTCACGCAGGTACTTCTGCCAGGACTCCAGCGCTGCGTCGAATCGCTTGGCCGGTTCCCCAATCCGCCATGTCATGACCGGGTCATAGCCCAGGTAAAATCGCTGCCACCCCTGGTATTGTCGTCGCATGTCGGCGACGGCCTCTGCGGCCCGCAGTGCGACCACTCGCGAGGGCCGGTTGGACGCATCGCCCATGCGGGCCTTCGCCGCGTCGAGCGCGACCTGCATCGTCGCGAGCCGGCGGGCGGCCTGCACCGGGTCGGGTCGGGCGAGTTGGCGCCGCTCCTCCAGCAGCGCGAATAGCGTGTCGGCAAATGGGAGGAGTGGCGCCATCTCACGCATCAACTGCTCATCGCGATCGAGGTCGGCGAGTTCATGCTGCAGCCGGCTGTCGAGCAGCAGGTAATCCACCTGTGCGTCGCGGCTCAGCTGGTTGAAGGGCAGCGCGCGCAACTGCTCGCGCCACGTCGAGTGAAAGGCGCGGAACCGGGCCCGTCGCACCGGGGAATACTCGACGCTGTAGCGGCGCTGCAGGGCGGATTGGTCGGCGCTCCACCGTTCGACCACGCCGCGCAGCTCGCTGACGGGTCGCGCCGCCAGCACGGCGACGTCGGGAACGGTCGAATCCCGCTGCTGCGCGACCGCCCCCTGCGCCATGCCGAGCATGAGCAGTGGTATCGCGATCGCCCCCCGTCGCCGGGCTCCGAGGGTATCGATGTGTGCGGTACTCGCCTGATTACCGTCTCTCATGTACGGATTGCCTCGGATTGTAGCGTTCGAATTGAGATGCGAATCTCGTCTGATTGACGTTGCTAGTTGAAACGTCAATCGTGCAATCCACTTGGTAGTCCGGGGGCGTACCCGTCCTGTAGGGTAGTCCCCAATTCTAGCCCACCAATGGGCAGTGGATTCACGACTGATCTGGAGCGTACATGTCAAACTCTACCGCCAGCCCGAGCCCGGAGCTCGAATTTCTTGGCCGGCTGGCCAATGCGACAAGCCGTCGCACCTTCCTCCAGTGGGCGGGTCTGACCATCGGCGTCGCGGCACTCGGGTGCAGCGACGATGACAACGGCACCGGCCCTGGAAACACCGCCGGGGTCAATCTCGGCAGTGGCGACACCGGCATACTCAACTATGCCTACGCCCTCGAGCAGCTCGAGGCCGCCTTCTACATTCAGGTCCTCACCACGCCATACTCGGGCATCACCGCCGAGGAGACCACGATCCTGCGCGACATCCGGGATCACGAGATCGTGCACCGCGAGTTCTTCAAGGCGGCGCTTGGCAGCGCGGCCATCGCGGGCCTCTCGGTCGACTTCTCGTCGATCAACTTCACCAGCCGCGCCTCTGTGCTCGGTGCGGCGAAGACGTTCGAGGATCTCGGCGTGTCGGCTTACAACGGCGCCGGCCAGCTCCTCGCCAGCGACGCGAACCTCCTGGTCGCCGGAAAGATCGTTTCGGTCGAGGCTCGCCATGCCTCGGCGATCCGCGACCTGCTCAACCCGAACAGCATGGACTTCGCCGGTGACGATGTCGTCGGGCCGACCGGTCTCGACGTGGTACGCACTCCGGCCCAGGTGCTGGCCGCTGCGGATACCTACGTCGTGAACCCGATCACCGCCAATCAGCTTCCTACTTCCTGAGGACCACCATGACTCCGAACACTGAAACACTGCTCGAGACGATCGACCCCGAGCTGATGGAGCGCGTGGTGTCCCGTCGGGACGCACTCGGCAGCGTCAGCAAGCGGACCCTCGCCGTCGCGATGGCCTCTGCGCCGCTGGCCCTTGGAGTGCTCGCGAAGAATGCGTTCGCCCAGGGTGGTCTGCCGCAGGGCATCAAGGACGTGCTCAACTACGCCCTGACGCTCGAGTACCTCGAGGCTGAGTTCTACAACCTCGGCCTCGCCGCGGCCAACCTCATACCGACCGCGACGCGGCCCGTCTTCCAGCAGATCGCGAAGCACGAGAATGCGCACGTGGCGCTGCTCCGCGCGACCCTGGGCGCCGATGCGGTGGTGAAGCCGACGTTCGACTTCACGGCGCGCGGCGCGTTCGCCGATGTCTTCACGAACTACCAGACGTACCTCGCGCTTTCGCAGGGCTTCGAGGACACCGGTGTGCGAGCCTACAAGGGACGCGCCGCGGAGCTCAAAAGCAACGACGCAATCCTGACGGTCGCGCTCCAGATCCACTCCGTAGAAGCACGGCACGCGTCGAAGGTTCGGCGCCTGCGGGGTCAGAAGGGCTGGATCACGGGCAACACCACGGATGTCGCGGCACTTGCCGCCGTCTATGCCGGGGACCAGAACACCACCCAGGCCGGCGTCAACACCGCCGCGTTCGTGAATGCCAACGCCGCAAGCGAGGCGTTTGATGAACCCCTCACCGCCGCGGCCGTGCTGGCCATTGCCGGGATGTTCATCGTCTGACCGCAAGCCAGCGGTGGCAGCACGTGAATGAGCGAGAAGGGAGCCGAATGGTGCAGCAGGCGCACCATTCGGCTCCCTTCGCCGTTCTCTAGTCTCTAGTCTCTAGCTTCTCCCAAGCACCTCCTCGACCACTCTCGCGATCTCCGCCACCGTGAACGGTTTCTCCACCACAGGTCGGCCGGCAGCCGCGAGGAACTCCGCCGTTGCGGGCTCCATCACATCGCCGGTGACGAACATCAGCCGCGACAGGACGGAAGGCCGGCGGTCATGCAGCAGGCCATGCAGTTCCCTGCCGTCCATGCCCGGCATTTTCAGGTCACAGATGATCAGGGCTGGCAGCTCGTCGTCCGCAGCGGTCAGCAGCCATGCCAGCCCCTCTTCAGCTGACGCGACCTGTCGAACTGGCCAGCCGCCGCGCTGGAAGATCCGAGCCAGCGTCGCGCGCACGCCGCTCTCGTCGTCGATGATCATCACTTCGGCGTTGCCGCCGCCTTCGAGCCGCACCGGTCGAGGGAGAAGTGCCGCGCGGTGCGCTGCCGTGACGGTGACGGCTGGCGTGCCGCGGACATCGAGTGGCAGGGTCACGACGAACCGGGCGCCAACCCCTGGTTCGGGCCGATTCTCGAGCCTCAATGTCCCGCCGTGCTGTTCTACAACGCCGAGCGAAACCGGGAGACCAAGCCCCGTGCCCTGGCCGACTGGTTTGGTGGTGAAGAAAGGCTCGAAGAGCCGTGGCACAAGATGGTCAGCAACGCCGCTTCCGCTGTCCTCGACCAGGAGCTCAGCCACGCCTTGCCATTTACGGGTGATGAGCCGGATGTGTCCCCCGGCGCCGGCAGCGTCGCACGCATTGATGAGCAGGTTGACCACCACCTGCTCGATCCCGACGCGATCGATCATCACGGGCCCCACCCCCGTGTCGAGCATCGTGTCGATCGTGACGCCCGCGCCGGTCACCCGGGAACCATGGGCGGCGACGATATGGAGCACCACCTCCGTGAGGTCAGCGGGCTCGCGGATCTCATCCCGCTGTCGCACTGATGCGAGCAGGTCTCGCACGATGTGACGGGCTCGGTGTGCCTGCTCATGAATCAGGTGGAGCGCCGGTCGGATGTCATGACCCTCGGGTGCCTCAAGCAATTGCTCGCTCTGGCCGAGCACCACAGCGAGAGGGTTGTTGAGTTCGTGAGCCACCCCGGACACCAAACGCCCGATCGCCGTCATCTTCTGCGATTCGGCGATGCTGCGTTCGAGCGCCTCACGTTCCTGCGCCAGCGCACGGGTGGCCGTGAGGTCTCGCAGGATGACCACACTGCCCGGCGTCGGCCGCTCGGGCAGCGCGCCGACCGAGAACTCTACCAGGAACTCGCTTCCGTCGGCGCGCCGCGCCTGTCCCTGGATCGTGGCCGGTCCCTCGTGCCTTCGTTCGTTCAGCGCCGCGATGTCGCTGTTCGGGAGAAACTCACCCAGCGTGCGGCCAAGCGTTTCACCGGGAAGCAACCGGAACATCCGGTCGGCGGCGGGATTGCAGAGTGAAATGCGCCCGGTGCCTTCAAGCGTGACGATGGCCTCCTCCGCCGACTCGATGATCCCGATGAGCCGGGCTTCTGATGCCGCGAGATCCCGCACCCGCTGGGAGCGCGCCGTCGCGACCTCGAGAAAGGAATCCTGCACCAGGACGAAGATGATGCTCGCGCCGAGGGCCGACGCGACAAGGGCATCGGCGTACCCCGCCGAGCGCGCCAGCCTGTCGAGGAGGTCGCCGAACATGCCGAGGTGGGAGCGAAAGAAGATGACGGCGAGGTAGGATGCCCACAGGACTCCATACGTGCCGAGCGCCAGCGCCATTCGGCGGAGTGCAACGCCGCGCGGCCCGATGGCGGCGCGGCCCACCACCAGCGACGCGGCGAACATTACGAAGGGTGTGGCGACGACCTGCACCAGCATCACAACCGACTCGCCGAGCTGCAGGGCAACCAGCGCCCCGACGGCGGACGCGATGAACACGATCGCGTACTCGACCCGCAACGACACTATGCGTGCTGCGGCCTGCAAGGCCCCAAGCAGTACCAGGGCGAGAAAGGCGAATTTGCCAGCCGCGTACACCAGCCCGCCGAAGACCGCGATCAGTCCGGGCGGGCTACTGCCCGCCATTTGCAGCACCGGTTCCGCGAGAAAGCCGGTGAGCGCGAGGAGTAGCGCGAGCCAAGCACCGCGCCACGTTCCCAGCACCCGGCGCTGGGTGCCGAGCCCGGTCAGATGCTGGAACAGCACCAGTAGCAGGAGGGCGGCGAACCACTGCACGGCGACGCCAATCAGCTCGATCGTCGTCGCCCCCATCAGCGCGTCACCTCGCAGGCGCGGTCGCTAGACGTAGAGTCGGCTCCCGCCATCCCGGTATTCGACCGACATGTCGGCCATTCTCCTCGCATTGTTGCGATCCTCAGCGTTCAGTCACGGATGGTCGTGGCAGACTATACGCCGTGGCGCGTCGCATAGTCAATGTCGGCGCGGGCGACCCATGGGGACCTTCAAATGGAAAAGTATCAAGACCATGTCCGAGGCTTGCGTAGTGGATGCAGGTGGTCTCGGCCGGCGCCTCTTGCGCAAGGGCGCCTAGGTCCCGGAAACATTCCCCATCTGATCCAGCTTTCTCCGGCGTGGTTCGATGAGGCCGAATACAAGGAAAGAAGTGACGGCGGTCGCGAGCGAGGCGAGGAACGGATAGGGAAGATTCAAGGCCAGGGCGGCGAGATATGCCGCGGGGCTGCTGATCACGCAGGCGAGCGCGGCACGCGGCCCGCCGAATCGACTCCAGAGCGCAAAGCACGTGAGGACCACGGCAGCTGGCCCACCAAAGGCGGAAGCGGCCTCCACCAGTGTGAGAACGCCGTCCGACCGAAGCGCGAGAACGAATGCGATGACGCCAAAGACGATGACACCGCCGCGCGCGATGCGCACACGCGCGCGTTCAGACTGGATGGCGAGAACGGGCACGATCACATTGTGTGAGAGCAGGCCGGAAGAGATGAGGAGCGTACTGTCGACGGTGGAGAGGATGGCCGAAACAAGTGCGCCTGCGAACAGCGCGAATAACACCGGTGAAAGGATCGAATGGGCGATTGCCGGCATGATCGCTTCCGCGTCGGCGAGCCCCGGCATCAGATGGGGACCCACGGCGCCGACGAGTAGGGGCATGCTGCCGACAATCAGATAGAGGGGTGCAGCCGCGAGGGAAGATGTGCGGGCTACGCTCGGCGAGCGCGCTGCAGCAATGCGTCCGACGAGCTCGGTGGCCACCACCGAGCCAAGCACAGGGATAGCCCACTCTTCGACGGTCGCGAGCCACGGCTGCGGGGTGCGAAGCACGTCATGTGCCGCCTGCTGAGTACTGACAATGGAAAAGAAGTCGATCGGTCCACCGGCCAGCCTCACGACCGCCACGAAAACCACAGTAATCCCTGCAATAAGCATCACTCCCTGGATCATGTCGGTAATCGCGTCGACGAGCAGCCCGCCGAATACGGTATACAGGATGGTAAATCCTGCAGCGATGGTAATGGCCGTAGACACGTCGAGCGCGCCGCTCGAGACGGCGAGCACATGGCCGAAGGCGCGGATCTGCGCAGCGGCCCAAAGGATGGAGCTGGGTATCAGCACGAGCGCGGCCGCGCGTTCGACCGTTACGCCGAATGCATCCCGGAAAAGGTCCGCGAGCGTCGTGATGCGTCGCGAGCGCAGCGGTACGGCAAAAAGCAGCCCCATGAGAAGCAGACATAGTCCATAACCGAACGGCTCTGCATTGCGCAGCGAGATCCCACTGCTGTATGCCACGCCGGCCGAACCCACGACCGTCTCAGCACCGAACCAGGTCGCGAAGATGGAGAATGTGGTGAGGGTGTACCCCAGCGTGCGGCCGCCGAGCAGGTAATCGGACTCGGTGCGGATGCGTCGGGATACCCATATACCAATGCCGAGCTGCATCAGCATGTACGCACTGACGGCGAGCAGTGGAGCGCTCAAAACGGCGCCGGCATGGCGTTCATGTGACGATGCCTATCCGGATTCGACTAGACGTAAATCTCCGACCCGCCTTCCAGGAACTCGCGCGACTTGTCAGCCATTCCCGCTTCGGCCTCGGCTTCGAGGGCGGCATCACGGATGTCATGGGAAATGCGCATCGAGCAGAACTTCGGACCGCACATCGAGCAGAAGTGCGCAACCTTTGCCCCTTCGGCCGGCAGCGTCTCGTCGTGGTAGGCGAGCGCCGTCACCGGGTCGAGGGCAAGGTTGAACTGATCGCGCCAGCGGAACTCGAAGCGCGCCTTCGACAGCGCGTCGTCGCGCTGCTGCGCGTGCGGGTGGCCCTTGGCGAGGTCTGCCGCGTGGGCCGCGATCTTGTAGGTGATCACGCCCGTCTTGACGTCGTCGCGATTCGGAAGGCCGAGGTGCTCCTTCGGCGTCACGTAGCAGAGCATCGCCGTGCCGTACCAGCCGATCATCGCAGCGCCAATGGCTGACGTAATGTGGTCGTAACCGGGCGCGACATCGGTGGTGAGCGGTCCCAGCGTGTAGAACGGCGCTTCCCCGCACCATTCGAGCTGCTTTTCCATGTTCTCCTTGATGAGGTGCATTGGGACGTGACCCGGGCCCTCATTCATCACCTGCACGTCGTGCTCCCACGCGATCTTGTTGAGCTCTCCCTGGGTGCGGAGCTCGGCGAACTGCGCCTCGTCGTTCGCATCAGCAATCGACCCCGGACGCAACCCGTCGCCGAGCGAGAACGAGACGTCGTACGCCGCCATGATCTCGCAAATCTCGCGGAAGTGCTTGTAGAGGAAGGATTCCCGGTGGTGTGCCAGGCACCACTTCGCGATGATGCTGCCACCGCGGGAGACGATCCCGGTCATGCGGTGTGCGGTCATCGGGATGTAGCGCAACAGCACGCCGGCGTGCACCGTGAAGTAGTCCACGCCCTGCTCGGCCTGCTCGATCAGCGTGTCTCGGTACGCCTCCCAGGTCAGGTCTTCCGCGACGCCGCCGACCTTCTCGAGGGCCTGGTAGATCGGCACGGTGCCGATCGGGACCGGCGAGTTTCGCAGGATCCACTGGCGGGTTTCGTGAATGTCGTCGCCGGTCGAAAGATCCATTACCGTGTCGGCGCCCCAGAGCGTCGCCCAGCGAAGCTTTTCCACTTCCTCCTCGATCGAGGACACCACGGCCGAGTTACCGATGTTCGCGTTGATCTTCACGTGGAAGGCGCGGCCGATGATCATCGGCTCCAGCTCGGGATGATTGATGTTCGCCGGGATGATCGCCCGCCCACGCGCCACTTCACTCATCACGGTGGCGACGTCGATGCCCTCCCGCACCGCGACGTACTCCATCTCGGGCGTGGCCTCGCCCCGCCGCGCGAAATAGAGCTGCGTCAGGCCGCCGGTCCCGCGAAGCACGGTGCGCCGGAGGCCTGCGGGCATCTCAATTCCGAGTGCCTGGTCACGGTCGGGCAGCTCGATCACGCGCCGGCCGCGGATCCACGCATCACGGATCGGCGGCAGGCCGCCCAGGACGTCGTGGCCCTGCGAACCCGAGGTGTCGTACACGCGAAGTGGCGGATTGGGCTTCCCGCCTGGAGAATCCGACAGCGAAATCTCGCGCATTGGGACGGCGACATTGGCCGGTCCGGGGACCATCACCTTGCGGCTGTTGGGGAATGCGTCTTCAAACGACGAGGCAAGCAGGGGTGAGGTGGCAGTCATCAGGTCGGCTCCGTGCGGGACCGCCTCCCTACGCCCGTGTGAACGGGATCAGGTTCGGAGGGTGCGTCTCAACCCCGGATCCGCTGTGATCCGGGATGCCCCTGGCGGTGATGGAATCTACCCGGATGCCCCGGACGGAGACTGGGACCACCCGTCGAGCAACTTCGTGAGCGCGTCGGGGTTCACCGGCTTGGTCAGGTGCGCGTCGAAACCGGCCGCGATCGCGGCGTCGCGATCGTGCTGTTGACCCCAGCCCGTGATCGCCACCAATCGAAGCCCCGCGTGCTCCCGGTTTGCCCGCAGCTGGCGCGCCACATCGTAACCACTGAGCTCCGGCATCCCGATGTCGAGGAGTGCCACCTGCGGCCGGAACCGACCGGCGCGCTCCACAGCCTCACGGCCATCAAACGCTGACTCGACGTCGTGCCCCCAGAGGCGCAACAGCGTGGTGAGGGTGTTGGTCGCATCATGATTGTCATCGGCCACGAGCACCCGAAGTGCGCTGCGGGCACCGATCCCCCCTGCCGCATCCTCGGGAGCATCCGCAGCGACCGGTTCGACGGCGACCGGAAGCCGCACCGTGAACGTTGTCCCCAACCCCTCGCCGGCACTTTGTACCGCTATCGTGCCGCCGTGCAACTCGACCAGTCGCCGCGCGATGGTCAGGCCGATCCCCAGGCCCGGCGTGCCATCGCCGTCAGCTGTTGCGCCCTGCTCGAACATGTCAAAGAGCCGTTGCCGGTCGGCGGCATCGACCCCGATTCCGTCATCCTCCACGGTCACCTCCACCCAGCCGTCGTGGCGACGGGCGGCAACGGCGATCCGGCCCCCGGGGTGGGTGAACTTGGCCGCGTTGTTGAGCAAGTTGGTGAACACCTGTGTGAGCCTGGTGTCGTCAGCATCGAGCCAGATCGGATCGGGAGGCAGGGTGAGT
>JBKJMX010000118.1:0-3572 GCA_046596135.1 Gemmatimonadales bacterium | reverse complement strand
TTTCTCTACCACCATGTGCTCGACCTGCCGCTCGAGGGGCTGGGTCGACTCCCACGCGGGCGGGCGCCGACGCGGCTGCCGGTGGTCCTCACGCGGGACGAGGTCCAGCGGGTGATCGGGCGGCTTGATGGCGTGTATCGTCTGCTGGGCTTGTTGCTCTATGGCGGCGGGATGCGATTGATGGAGGGGATCACACTGCGGGTCAAGGACCTGGATCTCGAGCGGCGGGAGATCGTGATCCGGCGGGGGAAGGGAGCGAAGGACCGGGTCACGGTGTTGCCCGCGGCGCTGGTCGATCCATTGCGAGGCCATCTGGCCCGGACGCAGGCGCGACACCAGCAGGACTTGAGCGAGGAAGCGGGATGGGTACCGATTCCCGGGGCGCTCGATCGGAAGTATCCGAACGCCGGGCGGAGTTGGCCGTGGCAGTGGCTCTTTCCGGCGACGCGACGGCACCGAGACGCCGACAGCGGGAAGCTGCAACGGCATCACCTGCACGAGAGTGCGATGCAGCGGGCGATGACCGAAGCGGTGCGGGCGAGCGGGATCAGCAAACGGGCGAGTTGTCACACGCTGCGGCATTCGTTTGCGACGCACCTTCTCGAGGCGGGCTACGACATCCGAACGGTGCAGGAGCTGCTGGGCCATCGCGACGTCACGACAACGATGATCTACACCCATGTGCTCAACCGCGGCGGGCTCGGCGTGCGGAGTCCAGCGGACGGCCTGGACCTCTCCGACTTCGCGAGGTTCCCGGATTAGGTCGCGGGCAGTACCCTTCAGGCGACTTACCCTGCGGGGAGCAGCCAGTCCCTGCAGGTCCAATACTTGTTAGGTGGACTACCTCGTGAGGTTTGGTGAACGCTTTTGCGGCCCACTTTCCGAATAGGCGATTGGCACTGGACCTCGTACGTCGGGGTGCCACGGTATGGGCACTGGCGCGTGCGATGCTGCTGACGTTGGGGCTCGCTATTGGCGGCAGCGGAGGTCCACAAGTGAGTCTGCTCGTCGCATTTGCACTGATTGCCTCGGTCGGTGCGCTTGGCGTCTTGGAATCACGGCGGTTGAACGAGTATCGGTTCTACGCCAACCTCGGCGTCGCCCCCATCACTGTCACATCGCTTGTGGCACTCCCGGCACTGATCGGCGAGATTGTGATAGCAACTGCATTCTGGCGATGAGCCTCGTGCTTCGGGCTGACAGCATCCATAAATCCTACGGACACAAGACCGTTCTGACCTCCGCGACCCTCAGGGCGGCGGAAGGGACGCTCACCTATCTCATTGGACGCAACGGCTGCGGCAAATCCACCTTGCTTCGCGTCGCAGCTGGCGAACTTGCTGCGGACAACGGAGTCGTCTCCTACAAAGGCCGCGCGTCCCTTCGTCCTCGCTGGCATCGTATGGCACGTGATGGGTTTGCCTACCTGCCAGACCGGAATGTGCTGTCGCCCAACCGAACGGTGCGACAGCACCTCGATGCGGTGGTCTCACAGTTCGGCCTCGCTGGCTATGGAACCGCGGTTGAAACCTGTAGGCTCGACCCGATCCTGGATTCTTCCTGCGCCGCACTTTCAACTGGGGAGCGGCGCCGGGCCGAGGTGGCGACAATTCTCGTGCGGCGGCCTGACTGCTTCCTTGCCGACGAACCGTATCGCAATCTGGATCCGGTCGATCGGCAAGTCGTCGCCGCTGCCTTGCGGGAGATCACGAGCCAGGGCTGTGCTGTCGTCGTGACGGGCCATGAAGTTGAGGACCTTGTCTTGAGCGTCGACGCGGTCGTGTGGTGTACCGATGGCACGACGTATGAACTTGGCACACCGCGCGATGCGTTGACCGACTGGCGGCTAGTGCAGACATATCTGGGTGGTACGCGGGCAAAGGCCCTCCTCGCTGAACTTCCGAGTACCTCAGGAGCCACCTAACCCGCGCTTGCTGCCGTCGAGGCCAATCGGCTCGGCCGCCGCGATGTAGACTTATTTGAGGAATGCGGCGGCCGCTCCTGGTCTCGCAGCAGAACCGCAAGTCGTTATGCCGCAACCACCAGTACCAGGGTGTATGTCGCCGGGTCACATCCCTCCTTGCGCTGTAAGTACACCGTACATACATTAGGGGATGAGCGACCTCCGGTTTGAGTGGGATCCCCGCAAGGCGGCGGGCAACCTCCGGAAGCACGGGGTGTCGTTCGACGAGGCGCAGACCGCGTTCGCCGATGAGCACGGTCTTTTGCTCGATGACCCGGAGCACTCGGCGGAGGAGGATCGGTTCATTTTGCTCGGCTTGAGTGTAGCGACCCGCCTGCTGGTGGTTGTGCATTGCTACCGAGCGGAGGATCAGGTGATCCGGATCGTTTCGGCTCGCAAGGCAGACCGTCAAGAGCGGCGGCAATACGAGGAGCGACTCCACGCATGAAAGACCGATACGATTTCTCGAAGGCGCGGCGGAATCCGTACGCCAAGCTCTTGAAGAAGCCGGTGACGATCCGTCTCGACACGACGACGGTCGAGTATTTCAAGTCCCTGGCCGAAGAGTCTGACATCCCGTATCAGACCTTGATCAATCTCTACCTTCGGGATTGTGCGGTGCATGAGCGGCGCCCCGACTTGCGCTGGCGCGGCTCCAAAGTTGGGGCGGCATAACAAGCGCTTGCTGCCGACGAGGCCCAAGCGGTTCGGCCGCCGCGCTATGATCTTGATTGAGGAATGCGGCGGCCTCACCCGGCCTCGCAGCAGAACCGCAAGTCGTTATGCGGTATGCCTATATCAGGTGAGGAGGCGGGAAGATGGGTTTCTTGGATGGAATACTCGGGAACGCGTCCGAAGTCTCGCCGGAGACAATTGAGGCCGAGTTTGCAGAGCTCCTAGCGGCGGACGAGCAGGTGTTCAAGGCGTACCAACTGGTTCGCGACTTCTTCATCTTCACGGACTTCCGGCTCCTTCTCGTCGACAAGCAAGGAATCACCGGGAAGAAGATCTCCTACCACTCGGTTCCCTATCGCAGCATCACTCACTTCATCGTCGAAACCTCAGGTCACCTAGACCTCGATGCCGAACTCAAGATCTGGGTGTCCGGCAGCCCTGAGCCCTTGCAGCAAAGTTTCTCCAAGAAGGTCAACGTGTACGAGGTCCAAGCGTTGCTCGCCGACATGGTGAGACGCTAGCCCACCTCCTCCCAGGGTGCCTGGTCAATGGAAGAAGTTGTCTTCGCGGTGCAGGGCTCCGCTCCTGACCCATATGAGGTGCGGTTCACCCGGCGAGATGGCGGGAATATGACGGCCACCTGTTCATGCCCCGCGGGCGTGGTCGGACAGTACTGCAAACACCGCTTCAATCTGATGGCCGGAAGCACTGAAGGCGTCGTTAGCCAAAACGTGGAGCAAGTACCCCTTGTGCGCGAATGGCTTGCTGGCACGGACGTGAAATCCGCTATGGACAGACTTGCGGACGCCGAACTACAGATGGCCGACGCGAAGCGCTTAGTGTCAAAGGCAAAGAAGGAACTTGCTGCGGCGATGAGGGACTAGCACCCAGCGATGCATCCCGCATAACAAGCGCTTGCTGCGGTCGGGGCCAA
>JBKJMX010000117.1:0-20372 GCA_046596135.1 Gemmatimonadales bacterium | reverse complement strand
ATGGGTTTCGGCTTGTGGCCGTTAGTCGTTGGTCATTGGATTTAAGCAGCCCTGCGGCGAGGTACGGGGGGTTCGTCAGAGGAGGCTCGGATCCTACGGGTGCTGAATGGGCGGGCTTCCGAGCCGACGGTTGACGAATCCCCCGACCGAGCCGCGTGACGGACCGGGCTTGCGAGCCTACTCCCGAGGTCCCGCCGCCTCTCGCCGCCTGCACCATATCCGCACACAGACGACGGACGCATCCAACGACCAACGACTATCGACCCAACGACGCAAACCACGGTGCGAACACCAGCGCGACGACGGCCGTCACCTTGATCAGGATCGAGATGCCCGGGCCCGACGTGTCCTTGAACGGATCGCCGACGGTGTCGCCCACAACGGCTGCCATGTGCGGCGCCGATCCTTTGCCACCGTGATTGCCGGCCTCGATGTACTTCTTGGCATTGTCCCACGCGCCGCCTGCATTGGCCATGAAGAGCGCGAGCAGGGCGCCGCTCACGGTGGTGCCGGCGAGAACGCCACCCAGTGCGTCGACGCCGAGGAGAGCGCCCACGGCAACCGGCGCAGTCACGGCGAGCAGGCCGGGAACGACCATCTCGCGGAGCGCCGCCTTGGTGGCGATGTCGATGCACTTGTCGCTGTCGGCCGGTGCGGTGCCTTCCATGAGGCCGACGATCTCGCGGAACTGGCGGCGCACTTCCTCCACGACTGCCTGCGCGGCGCGCCCGACGGCCGTCATCGTCATCGATGCGACGAGGAAGGGAAGGATGCCACCGATGAAGAGACCGATCTGCACCATCGGATTGAGGATGTTGAGGTCGATCTCGCGTCCATGTGCGGCGATGGACGATGCGTACGCCGAGAAGAGTGCGATTGCGGTGAGCACCGCTGATCCGATCGCGAAGCCCTTGCCGATTGCTGCGGTGGTGTTGCCGAGCGAGTCGAGGCGGTCGGTGATCGCACGGACTTCCGGACCGAGATGGCTCATCTCGGAAATGCCGCCGGCGTTGTCGGCGATCGGGCCGTACGCATCGACGGTCATGGTAATGCCGACGGTGCCCAGCATCCCGACCGCTGCGAGTGCGATACCGTACAGGCCGGCGAAGTGGTGCGCGGTCCACACGGTCAGGCAGATGAGGAGCAACGGTGCAGCGACCGACTGCAGGCCAACCGCAAGACCGGCGATGATGTTGGTACCCGGGCCGGTTTCCGATGCATCGGCGATCCGCCGGATCGGACTACCAGCGGTGTAATACTCGGTGACCAGGCCAATCAGCGCGCCGGCCACGGTGCCCGCGGCGATGGCGGGGAAGGTGTTGGCGATTATGCCATCGATGGAGACCGGGAACTGGCCGGCCATATACCATGCCCCGCCGAGAAACAGCACGGCGGAGAGGAGCTGCACGATGCGCAGCGCCCATTCCGGCGAGCTGTTCTTGAAGATCCGCATCGATGCGATGCCGATGACCGAGGCGACGAGGCCTGCGGTCGCGAGGCCGATCGGGAGGCCGACGGCATTCACGCGATCGGCGGCGGGAATGGCGATGAGCGTGGCACCGATCGCGATCGCAGCCGCGACGGCATCGACGTAGCTCTCGAAGATGTCGGCGCCCATGCCGGCCACGTCACCCACGTTGTCGCCTACGTTGTCGGCGATCGTCGCGGGGTTGCGCGGGTCGTCCTCGGGGATCCCGACCTCGACCTTGCCGACCAGGTCGGCGCCGACATCGGCGGCCTTGGTGTAGATGCCGCCGCCCACGCGGGCGAACAGCGCAATGCTCGATGCACCCATCGCGAAGCCGGCGACGATTTCGGAGAACCACGGGAAGGCGTCCGCGACGGCGGCGGCCTCACCCTGCGGAAGCGCCACCATCATGACGACGCCGAGACCCAGCAGCCCGAGCGATGCGACAGCGAGTCCCATGACGGCACCGCCATCGAACGCAACCTCGAGCGCCCTGCTCAACCCATGCGTGCGAGCCGCCTCCGTGGTGCGCACGTTCGTCTTGGTTGCCGCGCGCATCCCCGTGAACCCTGCAAGGGCCGAGCAAAAGCCACCAAAGACGAAGGCGACACCGATTGATGGCCCGACGGCCCAGGCGAGCGCGAGTGCCACAACCACCATCACCGGGAGGAGCACGGTGTACTGACGCTTCAGGAAGGTCATCGCGCCACGTTCGATCAGGCCCGCGATTTCCTGCATCCGTGGCGTACCGGTGGGCTGTTTCGTGAGGTACACGAAGAGCGCGAGGGCAGCGGCCAAGCCGGCCCCGCCGAGCCAGGGGGTGATCGGGGCGAGTTGGTGCAGCGTCACGGGAAGGTCCGGGTGAAGTTGGACGTCAGGCGCGGTGCCGTCATCTCAATTGGCCCCGCGGTTGTGGCGGTTCATGGCGGTCTCGATCCCGTCGTTGACCCAGCATTCCACGGCATCGGCCATGGGGTCGAGAATATCGTCGAGCGCAGTGCGCTCCTCGTTGGTCATCCGGCCGAGGACCCAGTCGGCAAGATCGTCGTACTCCGGCGGCTTGGCGCCGACCCCGATGCGCAGACGCGGGTAGTCCTGGCGACGGAGTGCCGACTCGATGCTACGAAGTCCGTTGTGCCCACCGGCGGTGCCAGCGCCGCGGAGGCGAAACCGCCCCGGGGCGAGTGACACATCGTCCACCAGCACCAGCAGGTCGGATGCGGGATCCCACGTGGGGGACCGAAGTCCCTTGAGTGCGTCGCCGCTCCGGTTCATGTACGTCACGGGTTTCACCAAACGGACGGGGACGCCGTTGAGCGTCCCCGTAGTGGCCACGGCCTGATCGGCGCGACGCAACGGGGTGAAGCCCCACCGTGCCACGAGGTGGTCGATCAGCATCCAGCCCGCGTTGTGCCGCGTGCGCTCGTACTCGGGACCGGGGTTGCCGAGTCCCACGATCGCTCGCGCCATTTACTCGGCGTCGGCCTCGGCTTCCTCGCCCTTGCCCTTCTTGATCACCTCGGGCTCGGCGGAAGCGTCTTCCTCGACCACGGGCTCGGCCTCGACCCGCGGGGCCACGATCGTCACGACCGAAAGCCCACCGTCGTTCAGGATCTCGCCCTTGGGCACGCTCAGCTCCGACACATGCACCGAGTCGCCGACAGCGAGGTGCGTGACGTCGACGTCGATGTGCTCTGGGATGTCGCCCGGAAGAACCCTGACCGAGAGGCGGTGCAGGATGTGCTCGAGGACGCCGCCGTGGTTGCGCACGCCATCGGCGGTGCCGATGACGTGGACGGCGACCTCGACGGTGATCGGCTCGCCGGCAACGACGGCGTAGAGGTCGAGATGGATCACGTCGACTCGACGAACCGGGTTGCGCTGAACCTCGCGAACCAGCGCCTTGACCGGCGCGGCGCCGTCGACGGCGACATCAATGAGCGCCGTCTCGCCGCCGATGCGCTCAAGGAGGCGCCCCAGCGTACGGGCATCGAGCGTGAGTGCCATCGGGTCGCGGCCGTGGCCATACAGCACCGCTGGCACCTTGCCCTCGCGGCGAAGCGAGCGCGCTGCGCCCTTACCCGTCATTGTGCGGCTCTCGGCCGCGAGCGTCACCTGGTCCATCCTTGCCTCCGTGCCACCGTCATCAGTCGAACAACGCGCTGACCGACTGGTCGCTGTGCGTGTATCCGATCGCCTTGGCCAGGAGTCCCGAGATCGAGAGCACCTTGAGCGCCGGGAAGTGGCGCTCGGCCGGAAGGTTGATCGTGTTGGTGACCGCGATCTCGGTCACCGGTGCCGCGGACAGCCGTTCGACAGCCGGACCCGACAGCAGCGCGTGCGTCGCGCATATATAGATGTCCTTGGCGCCCAGGCGCTTGAGCGCATGGACCGCCTCGGCCATTGTCCCACCGGTGTCGATCATGTCGTCGGGAATGAGGCAATCCTTCCCGCTCACGTCGCCCACCACGTTCAAAACCTCGGCCACATTCGGCCCGGTCCGGCGCTTGTCGATGATCGCCAGCGACCCGTTGAGGCGCTTGGCAAAACCGCGCGCCATCTTGGCCGAGCCGACATCGGGCGCCACCACGACCAGGTCCGTCAGGTTCTTCTGCCGGTAGTGGTTCACGAACACCGGCGCCGCATAGAGGTGATCGACCGGCAGGTCGAAGAACCCCTGCAACTGGTGCTGGTGGAAATCGATCGCGAGCACGCGATCGGCCCCGGCCTTCGACACCATGTTCGCCATCAGCTTCGCCGAGATCGCGACCCGCGGTTGGTCCTTGCGGTCTTGCCGCGCATACCCGAAGTAGGGAATGACCGCGGTGATCCGCGCCGCACTCGCCCGTCGCGCCGCGTCCATCAGCAGCAGCAGCTCGATCAGGTTCTCGGCGGGCGGGTTCGTCGACTGGATCACGTAGACGTCCCGGCCGCGCACATTCTCGTCAATCCGGACGAACAACTCCCCGTCAGCGAAGCGCTTCAGCGTCACCCGGCAGAGCTGGGTATCCAGCTGCTGGGCGATCTCCTCGGCGAGCGGTCGGTTGGCCGATCCGCTGAGCAGGAGCATAGGCTTGGACGACAGGGGCATTTCCGCCATAACGACAGCCCGAAAAGATAGCGGCAGGGGGGATGGGGGGGCAAGAAGAGCGTGTTGAAGGGTTGAAGGGTTGAAGGGTTGAAGGGTTGAAAGGTTGAAGGGGGGTGCCGGGTGAGGGTAAGGCACGCCGCAGGGCAGCCTTCCGTTCTCCCTCAACCCTTCAACTTTTCAACCCTTCAACCGTATTGCCCCGCGTGGATTCGAACCACGATAACCGGATCCAAAGACCGGGGTCTTGCCATTGGACGACGGGGCAGCGCCCTAAAGAAAGCAACGTGGGGGGCGGACGGGTAGCAGGCGGACCGGTCTGGTCACCCCGCCTCCGTCGCGATCACCTGCCCATGTTTCGTTCCGAGCTGGCTGACCGCGTCGTCACGGTCGCGCGCACTGCGGTACACGGCGAACAGCGTGCTCCCCGAGCCACTCATCCGACAGAGCAGCGGGCGCGTGTTCACCATCGCTTCGAAGCCCGAGCGAATTGCCGGAAACTGGCCGAAAACCGCCGCCTCGAAATCGTTGCCGCCCAGGCGCGCGATGTCACTCCACTTTGCCAGCACGGCGGTATCGAGCGACACCGCGCCGCGCGGGCCAGAACTCGACCGGATTTCGTCGACCCATTGATACGCCTTGGCGGTCGGCACCGCCACACCCGGCAGCAACAGGAGCATCGGCAGCGGCGGGAGTGGCGGAAGTCGCAGCATCCGCTGACCGTGACTCCATGCCAACGCCAACGGTGCCTCGCTTGCCAGGAACGGCACATCCGCCCCCAGCCTGCTCGCCATCTGCATCAACTCGGCGCGCGGCACGGCGTCACTGGCGAGGCGATTGACGAGGTGCAGCACCTGAGCGGCGTCACTCGATCCGCCACCGAGGCCCCCCCCAGACGGGATGCGCTTGACGAGATGAATAGCCACGCCGAACCGCTGCCCGGTAGCCGCCAGCACCTGATCGGCCGCACGCCACGCGAGGTTCTCCTCGGCCGGCCCGACATCGGCGCCTTCGACGGTGAGCGCCATTCCACGATCGGTGCGCGTCACCGACACCGTGTCGGCGAGGTTGATCCGGCAGAAGAGTGTCTCGATGCCGTGGTACCCATCGCTCTCGCGCGCCAGCACCCGGAGGAAGAGGTTCACCTTGGCGCGGCATTCCGCCGTGAAGGTGTCGGTCACACCGGTTCTGCGGGCTGCTTGAGCGTGATGCCGGGGCGAGTTGCGGACCAGGCTCCGAGCGCGGTAATCGGGATGAACGTTGTGACGTGATAGGTTAGCGCAAATGCGAGCCCGACACTCTCTGGCACGCCGTAGAGCGCCAGCACCTTGACGATCACGAGCTCGAAGAAACCGGCGTATCCAGGTGCCTGAGGAATCGCGATCCCGATCAAAAGCACACCCTGGAGGATCAGGGCCGCAGTGAATGGGACGACGATGTTGAAGGCGCGGAAGCCGATCCAGAATGCCGCGGCGTTGACCAGCCAGATGACCGCCGTCCAGCCCAGCACCGCCGCCGCGAGACGCGGATCGCGCAGCGCCTTGAGCCCACTGAGCATCCGGGCCGCAAGGTCGTGCAGGGCGCGCCCGAAGCGACCGGCCGGCAACAGGCGATCGAGGAGCGCGAGTGTCGTGCGCGAATACGCCGCTGCCAAGGCTGCGATCCCCAGTGCCACGGCGCAGGCCACGCCCACGCGCACCGCAGTGGTCGCGATTGGTGCCGTCGATCCGGGGAGGGTGACACCAGCACCGAACCCAGCGTTGAGTAGCCCGAGGGAGAGGAGGGCGACCACAACGAGTGCGTCCAGCACTCGTTCAACTGCCAGGCTGGAGAGCGCAGTGGCGAACGGGATCCGGCCGAGCCGGCTCACCACCGCGACGCGCAGCACCTCGCCGGCCCGGAATGGCAGGGTATTGTTGGCCGCGAATCCGATCGCGATTGCGTGCCACATCGCGCCGGTCGATACCGGGGTGCCGTCGTCGCGTCGCAGCAGCGCGCGCCAGCGCGGCAGTCTGAGCGGAAAACAGAGTGTCGAGAGCACGATTGCGCCGAGGATCGGCGCCACATGCATTTCCGTGACCTCCGCCCATACGCTCCCGAACGGCTGGTCCTTGAATGCGTACCACACCATCGCCGCCGATACGCCGATGCCGAGCGTGAGCTTGACTGCGCGCCGCCAGCGCGGATCAGGCGGCGTCACGCGCCAGCGGGATCATGTCGGCGAGCTCTTCGATCAGCGGAAGAAGTACGCGCGCGCTCGGTGAACCCTCACCCACTACGCGGGCGAGCTCGGCGTGGAGTTCGCCGATCCGATCGAGTGCGCGGGGTCCGCGGTAGAGCAGGGTGGCGATGTCCACCACCGGTAGCAGGGCCGCATCGGCGTTCGACACCGATGGTGCGGCCACCTCGGCGTGGGCCAGCGTCCGGCGTTTCCGGAATGCGGCCTCAAGTCGTGACGGCTCGCCTTCAGCGCGTGACGGGATACCATCGGGCGATGCTGGCTCCGCGTCCGGCGCGAGTGATTCGATCGGGACGACATCGTCGTCGGGTGCCAGCGTCGCGATATCGACAATGTCGGCGTCGTAATCCAACGTCACGATGTCGACCACCGATTCGACATCATCGGGCGCGAGGTGTTCGATCGGCACGACGTCATCGATCGGTGATGCACTCACTGTACTTGAGAGTGCTGCGGCGCCGAGCACGCCCGACAAAATTCGATCACGATCGGTGCGGAGCACCGCCTGGTCGTGCTCGCTGCCGGCATTGACCAGGAACTGGCCGCAATCCCGCACCAGCTTCAGGAAGGCGTCGGGTCTGGAGGCTGGCATGCCGGCAGCGACCGCGCCCCGGATGGCGTTGGTCATCGGCAGCAGGAAGCGGGCGGTGCCACTCCGCGACGGCATCGTCGACAGCGTCCGGTGCAACACAAAGAGCCGCAGGTCCCGCGCCGCCGACGCCTCGGTCCGGGCCAATGATTCGGCGGTGAGCACGAGATGATCGCCCACGCTCACCAGTTCGACCGGGAGGGGATCGGCTTCGGCCTGCGGCGGAAGCGCGCCACGGTGCACGACCGAATCGACGCCGTCGGGTGCGAGCGACGCAATGTGGACGACGTCGGCCTCGCTCGTATAGCTGTTGAGGAGGCGGCGCGCGACATCGTCCAGCGCGGCGGGAGGAGTCACCCGCCCACTGGCGGCAATCCCGCGGGCCATTTCTCCCAAGGCGTGCGCGGCGTCCGTGAAGACGCTGGCCGCGTCAGGGGGAGCGGGGTGGTCTTCGAGCAGGGTGCGGGTTGCCACCTCCATCGCGTCGAGCAGCTCCGGCAACGGCGAGAGGTCGGTCGACGCACCGAGTCCGCGTAACGCCCGCATCCGATCGAGCACCGCTGCCAGTGCCGCGGGTGGCGGTACCGGTGCCAGTGCTCGAGCGGCTTCTTCCAGCGACCCCGCGATCAGGACCGATTCGCGGGCGATGAACGCTCGGACTCCCGGCGTAAGTGCGGCGGCCTGCGGGGGAAGCACCTCAGGGGTCGCCTGACCGCCCGCGATCCGATCCAATCGCTCAGACAACGCCAGCGCCTGGCGGTCATCGTCAGCGGCCCATGTGGTGGCGCGCCCAACCAGCCCACGGAGGGTTTCCAGGCCCTCCTGCCACCCGCGCCGCGCGTGCGGATCCCATGCGAGCGCGTGTTCTCGCACACCCCGTGCAATGCTTTCGAGGGACGCCGAGGCGCGGGCGAACGTGCCCAGCCCAGCCATGAGCGCAGCGCCACGCAGCGCTCGCGCGCCCCTGACGAGCCGTTCGGCGTCGGGAGGCTCGCGCTGCGACACCAACTGGTTGAGGTCGTTGACGTACTCGGCGGCTTCCAGCACAAAGAAGTCGGCGCGACGCGAGGCCGTGCTCATGCGCGGGCCGCCGACATCAGCGCACGCATGGTCGCAGTGGCCGATCGGATCCCGACGAAGAGCGATGCACTCACGATGCTGTGTCCGATATTGAGCTCCTCGATTTCCTCGATGCGCGCGACCGGCTCGACGTTGTCGTAGGTGAGTCCGTGTCCCGCATGGACCGCGAGGCCGAGATCGGCAGCGTGTCCCGCGGCGCGACGCAGTTCGTCGAGCGCGGCGTCGCCACTCCGCCAGCTCCCCGCGTATCGCCCGGTGTGCAGCTCGATCGCCGGCACCCCGAGGTCCTTCGCGGCGTCGATGGTCGCGAGGTCGGGGTCGATGAATAGTGCAACATGGATGCCCACCTCGTCGAGTCGGCGCAAGCTAGCCCGAAGCGCCGGGTCGCGACGCCCGAGCAGGTCGAGGCCCCCCTCGGTGGTCAGCTCGTCCCGCCGCTCTGGCACCACCGTCACCTGGTACGGCTTCAGGCCGCAGGCGAGGTTGACGATATCCTCCCTGACTGCCAGCTCCAGATTGCACACCGTGGTCACCCCCGCGGCGATCGCGTGGACATCGCCGTCCTGGATGTGCCGTCGATCCTCCCGCAGGTGGATCGTGATCCCGTCGGCACCACCAGCCTCGGCCTCGCGTGCCGCGTGGGCGGGGGATGGTTCGTCGGTGTGGCGCGCCTCGCGGACGGTCGCCACGTGATCGACATTCACGTAGAGTCGTTGCGGTCGCATTCAGTAGTGTCGGTGTGTACGTTTCGTCACTTCACCGCCCCAGGGGGGGTTCCCGTGCGCGCTTCCATTCTTGCTCAACTTGCCATCGTCGGCGCGACCCTCGGTTGCGCTGCCTCGACTGTCACGCAGGCAGGTGCCGCGAACACGCCTTCACTGGCTGTCGAGCAGTTCATGCTCGCCGCATCGGACAGCAATCTCACCAGGATGGCGGAGCTGTGGGGCAACGAGAAGGGCTCCGCCGCCTCGACTGGTGAACCCAAAGAGTTCGGCCGCCGAATGGTCATCATGCAGTCCTACCTCCGCGGCGTGACGGTCCGGACGCTGGGTGAGGTGTCGACTCCGCGGTCCGACCGCATGCTGGTCACGACTGAGCTCTCCCGCGGCCCGTGCAAGGTCACGTTGCCGGTGACCACCGTGCGCTCGGGCAACCGCTGGATCGTCAATCAGTTTGACCTCGCCCAGGCCGGCACGGTGAACAAGCCGTGCGAGGGATCGGGGATGCCGACCGGGAACTCCGGCCAGTAGTACGGCGTTTCTCCGGCCTGATTGATGATCCGGCAGGCGCGCTCATCGCGGCGCCTCGGTGAGTTCGATCAGGATGCCATTGGTCGCCTTGGGATGCACGAACGCGATGCGGCATCCACCCGCGCCGGTGCGGGGCGAGTCATCGATCAAGGTGTATCCCAGCTGGCGGCAAGCCGCGAGGGCAAGGTCGAGATCGTCGACCCGATAGCAGACATGGTGGATGCCCGGTCCGCGGCGGGCCAGGAAGCGGCCGATCGGCGAATCGGCTTCGAGTGGTTCGAGCAGCTCGACATCCGAGTCGCCGAACTCCAGGTGGACGATGCGCGCCCCATCGGCGGTTTCGGGACCGCGCACGGCAACGCCGAGCACATCTCGGTAGAATGCGAGGGCGGATTCGACGTCAGGGACGGCGATTCCGATGTGGGCAATGGACGGCTTCATGGCGACGGAACTTAACAGGGCAGTGACAGGAGTGGTGCAACGATGAGTGAGGCAACAGTCGCAGTGACGGACGCAACGTTCGAGACCGAAGTTGGGCAGGCCAAGGGGCTGGTCGTGGTCGATTTCTGGGCGGAATGGTGCGGTCCGTGCCGGATGATCGCGCCGACCCTTGACGCGCTGGCGAAGGATTACGAGGGCAAGGCGAAGATCGCGAAGCTTGACGTCGACTCGAATCAACAGACCGCCGTGAAATACAACATCCGCTCGATCCCTGCGGTGCTGTTCTTCAAGGATGGCAAACACGTCGACACGGTGGTGGGTGCAAACCCCCGCGGCGCCTACGAGGCAAAGATCACCCAGCATCTGGCGGCTTAACCGCTCCGGGGCGGGACACACGGGCCGGCACCTCACCGCGAGGCGCCGGCCCTTGTTGCGTCCCGCCGCTCCCATGCCCGGGTCGGCCCCTCGATCCTCTTATCATTCTCGCATGGTCACACCAGGCACGCTCTTCGTCGTCGCGACGCCTCTTGGCAACCTCGGCGACCTCTCGCCGCGGGCCGCGGAGACGCTGCGGACCGTCGACACGGTAGCTGCCGAGGACACCCGGCGCACCAAGGGACTGCTCTCCTCAATCGACGCCCATCCACGGCTCGTGTCGTACCACGCCCATTCCGACGACCGTCGTGCCGAGTCGTTGCTCGCGATCCTCGCGGAGGGGCGGAGCGTCGCGCTGGTGACCGACGCCGGGACGCCGGCGATCAGCGACCCCGGCCATCTGCTCGTGGCCGCTGCACGCGCTGCCGGCGTCACCGTTGTGCCGGTGGCTGGTCCGTCTGCCGTCGCGGCGGCACTCTCCGCCTCCGGGCTCGGAGGCGACCGGTATCTCTTCCTGGGCTTTGTCCCCCGAAAAGGCCGGGAACGCAAGGAATTGCTGGCTCGGGCGGCGATCGAACCGTGGAGCGTCGTCTTCTTTGAGGCACCGGGGCGCCTGGCCGACCTCCTTGCCGACCTCGAGGCGTCGGCAGGCGGCGACCGAGTCGTGGTGGTCGCGCGCGAGCTCACCAAGATGCACGAGGAGTTCCGGCGCGGAACCACCGCGGAGCTCGCGGCGTGGTACAAGGATGCACCGGTGCGCGGTGAGGTGACGGTGATCCTTGCCGCCTGCCCGGCGGGGCACGGTGCTCCGCCCCCGCCCGATCCGGCGGAGGTCATCGCGCAGATCCGCGCACATCTCGCTGCGGGCGAATCCCGCAAGGACACGGTGCGTATGGTGACCGCGCGCTACGGACTCTCGCGCAATGACGCCTACCGACTCGTGACGGACGAACCGTGACCCTTCGTGCACGCCTGACATGCGTTGCCATGCTGACCTGGGCTGCGCTGCCGGCGCAGCGCGCCGAGCATGTTGCGCTCACGATCGGTCGGCTGCACTACGATGGTGGCGGCGATTGGTACGCCAACCCTTCGAGCCTTCCCAACCTCCTTCGGGCAATTCGAGAGCGGACCGCGTTGCGAACAGCCGCCCAGGAACGCCCGGTGCGGCTCACCGATCCCGAACTCTGGGACGTCCCGTTCCTTCATGCCACAGGGCACAGCAACATCCGCTTGACCGACGAGGAAGCGCGCATCCTCCGCCGCTGGATCATGCAGGGTGGGTTCCTGCACGTCGATGACAACTACGGTCTCGATGAATCCTTCCGACGCGAAATCGCACGGGTATTCCCCGATCGGCCGCTCGTTGAGGTTCCGCTCGATCACCCTGTGTATCGCCTGGTGTACGCCTTCCCCGAGGGGCTGCCGAAGATCCATGAGCACGATGGCAAGCCGGCACAGGGGTTCGGAATCTTCGTTGATGGCCGATTGGCGGTCTTCTACTCATATCAATCGGACCTGGGTGATGGCTGGGAAGATCCTGAGGTTCATGGCGACGCGGCCGCGAAGCACGAGGCGGCGCTTCGCATGGGCATCAACCTCTTCGCGTACGCGGTTGGATGGGGCGGATGAACACCGCGATTCTCGACGACGCGCTTGACGCCGCAGCCCGAATCCTCCGAGGTGCGAGTGGTCTCGCGCGCCTGATGCTGGGCGTGACGTCGGCGGCAGTCTTGCTCGCGGTGGCGGCGTGGCTCTTCCGCCTCGGTGCGCTCGATGCCCCGGGCTGGGTGCTCGCGGTGTGGGTGGGGTTGGTGATCGCCGTACTGACCGGACTCACCTGGGGGCGACACGCGATCCGCTCACTGGGTCCGTGGCACATAGCGCGCCGACTGGAGATCGACGGTGCCTGGCGGCGCGGATCACTCACCACGGTGCTCGACGGTGCGGCGAGCGGGACCAGCAGTGCCTTGCACGCGGCCGCTCTGCTCCGTTCCGCAGAGGATGTCGCAGCGCGTGCCGGTGCTGCATTGGCTCTGCAGGTCGACATTGAGGTGCATCGTGCGCGTCGCGCGCTGGTCGTGACCGGCATCGCACTGGTGGCGCTCTTCGCTGCGCGTCCCGCGCGCGGCGCCCCGGCGCGACTCTGGCACCCGCATGCGGCTTGGGAAGCAATCACCGGCGCGGTGCGCCTCGAGGCCATGACACCGGTGGTGTCGCGCGGCGGCACCGCCACATTCCGGCTCCGCGCGATCGGGCACGGTCGGGCGACGCTCTCGACCCGTTCGCCGGGCGAGGCATGGCGGGAGATCGAGGTGATGCTCGACTCGGAGGGCGCTGCCACGTACGTCACGGCCCCGCTCAGTGCCGACATGGTGGCGCGCCTCGAGGCCGGCGGCCGGAGGTCGCCTGAAGTGCGCGTCCAGGTTCGCCTTCCCGCCTTCCTCGGCGCGTACACGGCCACTGCCCATTATCCGGCCTACCTTGGGCTCGAGTCCGAGACATTCACGGTCGCGGGCGATACGCTGGTACTCCCCGAGGGTACCCGGCTGGCGGTGAACGGCCGCGCCACCGCACCGCTCAGCGAGGCACGGCTCGACGCCAGCAGTGGCCCGACACGGCTCAACGTGGCCGGTGACGCATTTCATGGTCAACTGGTGCCGCGTCGCGACGACACTTGGCTGTTGCGGGTCGCCCTGACATCAGGGGCCGCGCTCGACGGCGAATCACCAGCGCTCTCGGTGCGCATCGTGGTCGACAGCGCGCCATCGGTCGAGGTTGCCGTGCCCGGGGTCGACACCGTGGCGCCGCCGTCGATGTCACTCGCGGTGGTAGTCTCCGTGCGGGACGATCACGGCGTGTCTGGGGTGGCGATCGAATGGCGCATCGGGGCGCGGGGTGCGGTGAAACGCACGGTGTTGGTCCTCCCCGATGGAGTGAGTGACCGCGCGCTGGTGGCAACGGCTCTCGACCTTGCGGTGCTCGGCCTGCGTGCTGGTGACACGATGTTCTACGCTGCAACAGCCTCCGACAATGCACCAGCGCGCCACGCTGGACGTTCGCGTGAATTTGCCGTGCGAATCCCCTCGGCGGTGGAGCAACAGGATCAACGCGCCCAGGCCACCGGGGAGACGGCGACCGCGCTGGATTCACTGGCAACCCGTGCGCGCCGGATGCAGCGCCAGACGGAGGACCTCGCGCAGGAACGTCGACGTGCCGACGCCAGGTCGGGCGGGTCCGATACCGACCCCATGGCTGTCGAAACCGCGCGCAAGGCGGAGGCCGCTGCCCAGGCTCAGGAACAATTGATGGCGGAGGCCGAGCAGGCGAAACAGGCTGTCCGTGAACTCGAGCGTGCTGCCGAGCGAGAGGGACTTGCCGACTCCGCGCTCGCGGCGCAACTCGGCGAGATCCGCAAGCTGATCGACGAGGCGATGACGCCCGAGCTGAGGCAGAAGCTCGACGAACTCCGGGCCGCCACGAAGTCCCTCGACAACGAACGCACCCGCGACGCGCTGAATGATCTTGCGAAACAGCAGGCGGCGCTGCGCGATGCGCTGGAGCGTGCACGCGATCTCTTCAAGCGGGCGGCGCTTGAAACCGAAATGGCGAAGATGGCGCAGGAGGCGCGCCGCCTGGCCGACGCGCAGAAGGACGTCAACCAGAAACTCGGGAAGCCGGACAGCGCCGCGGCGGCAGCGCGCGCGGAGGAGTCGCTGGCGGCGGCGACCGATTCACTGGCGAGCACGCTCGACCGGGCTGCGGCGAAGGTGCAGCCGCAGCAAACCAAGGACGGCATGCGTGCGGCGGCGCGACAGGCGCGCGCTGCCGCGCAGAAGATGCGACAGGCCGCAAGCCAGTCCCGCGATGGAAAGCAGCAGGAGGCGAAGTCGTCCGGCGAGGCGGCGGAGGAGGAACTTGGTGAACTCGAACAACAGATCGATGAGGAGCGCGAGGAGATGCAGCGCGCAATGCGCGAAGAGGTCACGAAGGCACTCGACCGCGCACTTGCCGAGACATCGCGACTTGCCCAGCGCCAACAGACGGTGGCCGAGGGCTTCAGGCGCGGGGCCCTGGTGACCACCGCTCGCACCGAGCAGGGGCTGTTGGAGGAGGGAGCCACGAAGGTACTGATGCAGGTTGTCGAGGCCGCGTCGAAGAACGCCCTCGTTTCGCCGCAGATTGCCTCGGCGTTTGGAGCCGCGCGCGTGTCGATGCGGGCTGCGCTCGAGGCGGTGTCTACCGCGAGTCCGAATCTCCGGGACGCGGCTGACGAAGCCGGGAATGCCGTCGATGCGCTCGCGGTGGCTGCATACCAATTGCTGCGCAGCCGAGACAAGGTCGGCGGTTCCAAGTCGGGGAGCGGCGTTGAGGAAGCCATGCAGCAGATGCAGCAGATGGCTGGCAAGCAGGGCGACATGGCGCAGCAGGGACAAGGAATGCTACAGGACGGCGAGGGCGGGATGCAGCAGTTGATGCAGCTCGCGATGCAGCAGCGGGCGATGGCGCAGCAACTCGATCGGATGCGTGCCGCTGGGCAGGTCCCCGGGGCAGGCGAGATGGCGCGTGAGGCCATGGACGTCTCCCGAAACATCGAAGCGGGACGGTTGTCGCGCGAGACGGTGGAGCGCCAGCAGCGACTCTTCCGGCGGATGCTCGACGCCGGACGGATGCTCCAGGGCGAGGAACAGGACGACACCAAGGAGCGACGGAGCGAGGCGCCGCAGGGGGCGGCCGTGGCATTGCCGGGCCACCTTGACGCGGCAGCACTTCGCGACAACGTCGTTCGGCTTCCGAGTTGGGAATCATTGCAGCGCCTCAGTCCCGATGATCGGCGCCGCGTGCTCGACTACTTCCGGCGCCTCGCCGACGGGACGTCGCCATGATGTGGCGTGCCTGGAGTTCGTTGCCTGCGCTGCTTGCCGTTGCCGCTGTCCTGCCGATCGAGGTAGTGGCGCAGATCCGCGACGTGAGCCCGCCGATGACGCGTGCCCAGTCTGCTGAGCGCCGGGGACAGTATGCCGAGGCAGCGATCCAATACAACATCGTGCTCGATGAGCGCCCCACAGATGGTGCCGCACTCAACGGCCTCGAACGCGTCCTGGTCCCGCTGGGACGCGGCGTCGAGCTCGCTCCGAGGCTGGCGCGCGCGCTCGACACCGATTCGCTCAATGTCGGCCTGCTCGGCCTGGCCGTGCGGATCTTTGCCGGGTCGAATCAGGCGGATTCTGCAGCGCGCTACGCCGAGCGGTGGGCGCTGATTGAACCGGGTGCTGAAGGGCCATACCGGGAATGGGCGATTGCGGCGGTTGAGGGCCGGGACCGCGAGAGTGCACGCCGCGCGCTCGAGGCCGGTAGGCGGGCGCTGGGTCGCCCGGGCGTGCTCGCACCGGAGTTGGCGCAGGTGCTGCAACTCGACGGCAATTGGGCGGGCGCAGCGCAGGAATGGTTGCGGGCTGCGGACGCGCAGCCAGCGTACCGGATGTCCGCAGTTGCGGCGCTCGCTCGCGCACCAGTGACGCAGCGTCCCGCCATACGGGTTGCGCTCGGCGGGTCGCGGTCGGCCGAGGCACCACGCGTGCACGCGCTTTTGGAGGCACGCTGGGGCGACATCGCGCTGGGCGCACGGGTCGCGCTCGGTGCGCTGCCCGCGAGCAATGAGCAGGCCGTGGCACTGCTGCGCGCGATGGTCGAGGAAACGAAGGGTCGCGAGGAACCCACCGTGCTCCGTGCGCGGGGCGCGCTGCTGGAAGCGGTGGCAGCTAGGGAGGCACCCGCGGCCGGACTCCGCACCAGGATGGACGCCGCTCGTGCTTTCGCCGACGCGGGCGACGAGGCCGCTGCCCGGCGGCTCCTGGCGGTTGTCGCGGCCGATCCCGCTGCTCCGGAGGGAATCGCCACCACGGCATCCGCCACACTCCTCGGCGTTCTGCTGGTCGAGGGACGCGCCGACGACGCGGATCGGGTACTCACACAACTGCTCCCGTCGCTCGATGCCGACGAACGAGAGCGCCAGTCGCGCCGTGTCGCGCTCGCGCACGCCCGGCGTGGGAACTTTGCGCGCGCTGACGAGATCGTGTCGTCGGACTCCAGTGTCGCGGGGTTCGACCTGCGCGGTCGAATTCGCCTTCTCAAGGGCGATCTTGCGGGCGCGACGGAGTTCCTTCGATTGGCGGGGCCGTACGACACTCAACGCGAACACGCCGTCGAGCGAGTGACGCTCCTCGTGTTGTTACAGGCTGTTGGTCGCGACACCATGCAGGCGCTCGGCGATGCGATCACCGCCATCGAAGTCGGCGACACCGCGCGTGCCATCGCTGGGCTCGAGGCGATTGCGGCGGGGCTCGAGCCGCCGGGTGCGGCAGCGTGCCGACTGCTTGCGGGTCATCTCGCGGTAGCACACGGTGACACCGCGGTCGCTGCTCGGTTGTGGCGCGCCGCGGATGTCGCGGAAGCGCCGGCGTCTGCCGCCGAGGCACGCTACGCCCTGGCCCGGGTGGAGCGACTGGGTGGACGCGACAACTCGGCCCGCGCGCTGCTGGAGTCGTTGCTGCTTGAGTTCCCCGACAGTGCGATCGTCCCGGAGGCGCGCCGCCTCTACGACCAGGTGCGCGGCGCCACGCGGGGAGGCGAATGATGGATCGCCGCGACTTCGTCCGTGCCGGCGCCGCGGCCGGCGCACTCTGGGTTCCCGCGCCACGACGCGTGCTCTCCGCGCTTGGTCGTCGTGCGTCCTTCGTCGTCCCG
This sequence comes from Gemmatimonadales bacterium, assembly GCA_046596135.1. Taxonomy (GTDB): domain Bacteria; phylum Gemmatimonadota; class Gemmatimonadetes; order Gemmatimonadales; family GWC2-71-9; genus Palsa-1233. The sequence goes on along the minus strand of JBKJMX010000117.1, from coordinate 3,098 downwards.
ATGGACAAGGCGCAGACCGATCACCTCAAGGCGTACGGCGTGACGTTCCGCGCGCTCGAGCGGGGGGACCGGGGCGAGTGGCTGCTCAACTACCGCGGCGGCGCATTCCTCTTCCCTGCGACAGAAGCCCTGCAGCGCGACGCGATCCTCAACGGGGTGAGCATTGAGTCGGCCGACGACGTGTCGGCTGCAACGATCCGTGGCGAGGTGCAGGCAAGCAATGCCGACGCCGTGCCATTGGAAAAGGCGCCCAAGGTCGCGGTGTATGCGCCACCCGATGCCGCACCGTGGGATGACGCGGTGACCATGGTGCTGCAGTACGCCGGCATCAAGTATGATCGCGTCTGGGACCCGGAGGTGGTCCACGACGGACTGGCACCATTCGACTGGCTACACCTGCATCACGAGGATTTCACCGGTCAGTTCTCGAAGTTCGTGATCAACTACGCGGGTTCGCCATGGCTGCAGGCGATGATGGAGCTGAATCGTGGCACCGCGCAGCGCCTCGGCTACCCGAACGTGCCCGCCGCGAAGCACGCGGTGGCGAGCCGTATTGCCGCGTTCGTCGATCGCGGGGGGTTTCTCTTTGCGATGTGCACGGCGACCGAGACCCTCGACCTCGCGCTCGCGAGCGAGGGGGTGGACATTGCCGCGGCGTACGCCGACGGCACGCCGATGAACCCCGACGCGGCGTCGCGCCTTGACTGGAGCCGCGCCTTTGCGTTCTCCAATGCATCGCTCGAGCTCTCACCGTCGCTGGCGGTGTTCAGTGACATCGATGGTCACCAGGTCAACGGCATCAACCGGCAGCCGCTCGGTGCCTTCGCGCTCTTCAACTTCGCGGCGAAGATCGATCCGGTGCCGAGCATGCTGGTGCAGAACCACCGCCAGGTGATCCCCGATTTCTTCGGGCTCACCACCTCGTTCCGTCGTACCGCGCTCAAGCCCGGTGTCACCGTGCTCGCCGACGAGGCGGGTGCGCCGTGGGTCAAGTACATCCACGGCGACCGCGGTCAGGGCACGTGGACCTTTTTCGGTGGGCACGACCCGGAGGATCCGCAGCACGCGATCGGCGACGCGCCGACGGACCTGTCGCTGCACCCCCACTCGCCGGGATACCGGCTGATCCTCAACAACGTCCTCTTTCCCGCGGCCAAGAAGAAGGAATTGAAGACGTGACGGCACTGTCGGGGCAGGCGTCCCGCCTCGCGGCCGCGGTGCGCGACCTCGTGCGTCGGGAGGTGGCCGCGGCGGGGGGAAACGAGGTGTGCTTCGTTGCGACGGTCGACGAATCGGGATCGATCACGGCGGCCCGTGCGGTGGCCCGCGGGACGGCTGACTGCGTGCTGGCGATGCCCGGCACGGCGCGGCCCGGCGAGATGCTGCTGCACAACCACCCCGGCGGGCATCTCGAGCCGTCGATGGCCGATCTGTCGATCGCGGCGCGCGCGCACGACGACGGAATCGGCTTCGGGATCGTCGACAACACCGGCGAACGGCTGTACGTGGTGGTGGAGGTCCCGAAGGATCGCGCGAACGTGCGTCTCGACCCGTTCGAGGTCATTGACCTCTTGGGCGAGCACGGACCGGTCGCGCGGGAACTGGGCGGCTATGAGGATCGCCAGAGCCAGCGCGATCTCGCCGCACACCTGGTGGATGCCTACAACGATGGTGGCGTGCTGTTGCTCGAGGCGGGCACGGGCGTCGGCAAGTCGTTCGCGTACCTCGTGCCGGCACTGGCGTGGGCTCGCGCCAACAAGGAACGCACCGTCATCTCGACCAACACCATCAACCTGCAGGAGCAGTTGGTCGGCAAGGACCTGCCGCTGCTCCGTCGCGCACTGGGCGACGCGGAGTACACTCCCACCTTCGCGCTGCTCAAGGGGTGGCGAAACTACCTCTGCCGGGCGCGTCTCGATGTCGCCGCCGCGAGCCAGCAGTCGCTGCTCGAGGCGGAGAAACACGACGAGCTGATGGAAATTGCGGCCTGGGCGTCACACACCAACGACGGAACGCTTGCCGACCTCCCGGTACAGCCCAGTTCCGAAGTGTGGGACGAAGTTGCCGCCGAGGCCGACTTGTGCACGCGGCTGCGCTGCCCGCACTTCGACCGGTGTTTCGTCTTTCAGGCACGCCGCCGGGCAGCACAGGCCGACGTGGTGGTGGTCAATCATCACCTGCTCGCTGCCGACCTGGCGGTGCGACAGGCTTCGGACAACTGGGAGGAGGCGGCGGTGCTCCCGCCGTACCAGCGGCTGATCCTCGACGAGGCGCACCACCTCGAGGACGTGACGGCCGCTCATCTCGGTGTGCAGGTCAGCAATCGCGGTGTCCGTCGGCTGCTCAGCCGCCTCGAGCGCAACGGGAAGGGATTGGTGCCGTCGTTGCAACGCGACCTGGCCACGACCCACGACCTTCTGGCGCGGGCATCGCTCGACCTGATACGCGAGCGGCTGCTCCCTGGCGTGCAGGCTGCGAGACGGGCGGCGGAGGCCCTCTTCGTTCGGCTCGCCGGACATCTCGAACTGGCTGGCACATCACAGATCCGGCTCGACGACGACTTTCCCCGTCACGATGTGTGGAAGGAGGGGTTGTCGGAAGAACTGGAGGCAGCGACCGGAGCGTTCCGCTCCATTGCCGACGTGATGGAGACGGTGGCCGACCGGATGGCGCAGGGAGAGATGAGCGATCGTCGCACCCAGCTCCTGGGCGAGTGCCGCGGCGTGCTGCGCCGGCTGGCGGTGTTGAGCGATGGTCTCAACGCGACGCTGCGTCCCGGAACGGGGCGCCCGCCGGAAGTGCGGTGGATGGAGCGCACGGGGTTCAAGGGGCAGACCATCCAGCTTGCTGCCGTGCCGCTCGACATGGCGCCGCTGCTCCGGGAGCTGCTCTTCGACCGTTTGGAGACGGTCGCGCTCACCAGCGCCACGCTCGCTGCTGGCGGTGAGTTCTCGTTCCTTGCGTCGCGAATCGGGCTAGCTGGCGAGGATTCCCCCGTGACGGTGCAGGAGGTGTTTCCGTCGCCGTTCGACTACGGCGCGCACTGCCTGCTCGGCGTGCCCGATGACATCCCCGATCCCCGTGAAAACGAGGCCGCT
>JBKJMX010000136.1:0-20930 GCA_046596135.1 Gemmatimonadales bacterium | reverse complement strand
GAGTTTGGTGCGGGACTGCGGGAGTTGATCGGCTGGTCGACCGAAGAGACTTGCGCGATCATGTGCGCCGAAGCGGTGTGGTGGCGATGGCAACGCCACCACACCGCTTCGGCGCACATGATCGCGCAAGTCTCTTCGGTCGACCAGCCGATCAACTCCCGCAGTCCCGCACCAAACTCCGGTGTCTCCGCGTAATCGGCGTAGTTCCGAAAAGCAGCGACCTGCCAATAGATGTTCAGTGATGAGGGCGCACCCTTCCGATGATGGCGGCGGCCGCCGAGCGCCTTGAGATGCCGGTAGTCGATGCCAGCCTCCGACAGTGAACTCGGCAGCACGTCGGCGTTGAAATGTGGGACAGTTCGTGAGCGCGGGATCGATCGGACGTCGACGAGCAGGGTGACCCTGACGGCCAGCAGCAAAACGATGAACTCTTTTAGCGACCTGGTGGAATGACCGATCGTGTAGATAACGGACGCGGTTGGAGTCGACTTCACGGCTTCGTTGCGTGGGGCAGCGCCCGCCGATGATCGACCCGCAGGTATTTTTCGTGTCATGACGTACAACATACCAGTTGATCAGCCGTTCCGACTCGACCTGACAGTGAGCGCCCTGCGCCGCCTGCCGAGCAATGCCGTTGATGTCCTCACGGCCCGTGGGGAATATCTTCGGGCCTTCGACTCCGCGGTTCAGCCGACTGTAGCGTGCGTTATGCAGCGTGCACCGGGTCATCTCGAAGTGACGGTCGACGGCCCCCACGAGCCGACGGTGGTCGTGGCGAGTCTACGACGGATCCTGGGCGTCGACCGGGACCTTTCGGATTTTCATGAATGTGCACAAGCCATCGACTGGCTGGCTCCGCTGGCAGCGCGGATGCGTGGGCTCAAGCCGCCACGCTATCCCACGCTGTTCGAGGCGTGCATCAACGTCATCCTCTTTCAGCAGATCAGCCTTCATGCAGCCAGCGCCATCATGGGGCGCCTGCTCCTCGCGGTCGGCACACCACTCGAATCGAACGGTGTTCCGCTGACGCTCTTCCCTTCCGTCGAGCGCGTGCTGGCGGCTCCAGATTCCTTGCTCCGGGAGGCGGGGGTGAGCGCGGCGAAAGTCGCGACCATCCGCGCGGTCGGGCGGGCCATCGCCGATGGCACATTGGATGAGGCGATGCTTGAAGGGCAGCCCTCGGCGGAGGCCGCACTGCTCCTGCGTCGAATACCGGGTATCGGCCCATGGACGGCCGCAGTCATCCTGCTCCGCGGCTTGGGCCGCCTCGACGTTTTCCCGCCCAATGACAGCGGCGTGGCGGCCAACCTGGCGGCGGTGATGGGAACGAAAGTCGATCCGGCAGCTATTGCCGAGGCGCTGGGGCCACAGCGAGGCATGTTCTACTTCTGTTTGCTGCTTTCTCGTCTTGAAGCACGCGGCGAGATCGGCGTGGCTTCGTTCACGGTTTGAACCGGCCGTAGCCCCGGCCCAGCCACTTCATCCGGCCTTTGCCCCGCGCCCCCGTGCGCCGTCACGTGCGGCGCGGGCGATGTTGCGGAGCATTCCGGCGAATACCAGGCGGTGCAGCGGCGACACGAGATACCAGTAGAGCACACCGACCACGCCGGAGGGATCGAACAACGCCGTCTGCCGGATCGTGGCCCCACCGCCCTGCGGCTCGACCTCGAACTCGAGCCAGGCGCGTCCCGGCAGCCTCATCTCGGCCACCAACCGCAGGCGCCGACCCGGTTCGTACGCCTCGACACGCCAGAAATCGAGCGCATCCCCGACGCGCAACTCATCAGGGGATGGACGTCCGCGGCGCACGCCGACACCCCCGACGAGCAGATCCATGAACCCGCGCAGTCGCCAGAGCCAATCGTAGGCGTACCACCCCGCCTGCCCACCGATTCGCCGGATCGGCGCAAATGCCTGTTCGGAGCTGACATTCACAGTGCGCGTACGCGAGTCGATCAACCGGCGGCGAAAGCGCACCCCTGTCCAGTTGCGCGGCTCACGGCCGGAGGAGAGCGCGTCGTGCCAGCGGCTCTCCGCCATCTCACGCTGTTCGTAGCCGATTGCCCCCGCGATTGCCTCGCCCATGCCGCGCGGGCGCACCGTGAAGAAGTCCAGCGCGGCGGAGTCCCGCACGACAGACGGATGCTTGATGGACTCGATGAGCTTGCGCCCCACTCGTGCGTAGAGCGGAGTCACCAGGCCGAGCCACAGGCTCGAGAGGTGCGGCGTCAGGAGGGGGACCGGGATCATCAGGCGTCGCAGCCCGCGCTGTTTGGCGTATTCGCGCATCAGGTCACCGTAGGAGACACGATCAGCACCGCCGATCTCGAACACGCGACTGCTTTCGAGCGGTGCATCCAGTGCCGCGACGAGATAGTCAAGCAGGTCGCCGATGGCGATCGGCTGCGCTTCCACTCCCACCCAACGCGGCGTGACCATCATGGGAAGGCGCTCGACCAGGGCTCGGATCAGTTCGAATGACAGGCTTCCCGACCCGAGCACAATCGACGCTCGAAATTCGAGCACCGTCGCGCCCGACTCGCGCAGCAGCTCCCCGACCTCGTGTCGGCTGCGCAGGTGCGGTGACAGGTCGTCGCCGTGCCCGAGGCCGCCCAGATAGATGATACGCGACACGCCGGCACGCTTCGCCGCAGCGCCAAAATGGCGCGCTGCCGCGCGATCCTGCTCCTCGAAGTCGCTGCCCGAACCCATCGAATGGATGAGGTAATAGGCCGTCACAACCCCGTCGAGTGCGGGACCGAGCGTCTCGGGCTTGAGGACATCGCCTTCGACCACCTCGGTCACCGCCGCAACTCGCAGGACGAGCTCATTGCGCCGTCGCGCCAAGCAGCGCACCGGGCGCCCGCCCTCCTCGAGGCGGCGGCGAAGCCGCGCACCGACATAACCCGTCGCGCCAGTGACGAGAACAAGACCCGATCGGCTACTCAAGGTGCAGGCCCTCCAGCATCATACGTGGTTCGCAGTGGACGAAGAATCGCCGTGGCGAACCCCATTCCATTACAACGATGCGAGCATTTTGATGAGCGCGTCCAGATCAACGGGCTTGACCATGTGGGCGTCGAATCCGGCGTCACTGGTTTTTTCCCGATCTTCCTCCTGACCCCAGCCAGTCAGGGCTACCAGCACGACATCCTTTCCGCCCGGCAATTCACGAATCGGTCTCATGCTCACTGTCCCTCATGCCACACGCCGTTGACAGCGACGCCGCTCGAGGCCTCGAAGACGCAATCGGTGGTCATCATCGACATCAGCGCATCGATATCGTGACGGTTCCACGCCGCGGCGAACGCGTCCAACAAAGTGTCCATCCTTACGTCCTCAAGGCGGTGGTGCCCGCCTTCCGGCGAGCGCGACACGAGCGGCGCCACTGCAGCAAGACCCTCGTTGGCCAGACGGTGCCGCGGTCAGCGATTCCGCGAACCGATCGCGCGTGAGGCAGCGCGCGTTCCCTGCACTGCGCGCCTCCGGCCGGGCTCCTTCTCGAGCGCTCGCGTGTATTCCCGGAGGGCTTCCATGGGTCGATCACCAGACATCAACAGGTCGCCGAGCATCTCCCTCGCCGGCGCGAGTGGTCCGGGAGTGACGGCGTTCTTGTCGGTCGCGTCCTCCAGCTCAGCGGCCTGCCGCATCAGGGTTATTGCCGAATCGACCCGCCCTTCCCCGAACTGGAGCCATGCGCTCGCAGCGCGCTGCTGAATGGCGACCTGACCAGCCCAGTAGGACTCGTCCCGATCAACCAGACGCTGGCGAAGCACCGCGAGCGAATCGATCGCGGTTCGGGTGACCGCCAGGTTGCCGGTGTGCGCCGAACCGACCGCCCTCGCGAAATAGGTCATAGCCTCCGTCCACGGAAATCGACTCGAGCGCGGCTCGAGTTGTTCGGCGGCCCGCCACTGCCCCCGCTCGAGCGCGAACCGAGCCGGAATCGCCGCCAGCGCAAATACACCTGCCGCCCCTGGCGCCGCGCCCGTCACGCGGTCCGGATCGAATCGCGATGCGAGCGAGGGCAACCGCTTGATGATCGCACCGGCGGCCACGTCGCGTTCGAGTTGCAGATTGGCATACACCGCGTAATCGGCGGCATGAAGCGCCTCGGCCAGCGATCCGTTCGCCTCCGCAACTTGCATGGATCGCAGGTTGGTGCGGATCGACTCCTGCCACGCACCGGTACGGGTGAAAATGTGCGAGGGCATGTGCAGCGCGTGCGCTGCCGAGGGCGCGATGGACGCGTACGATGCTGCGGCGTCACTGCCGTCGCCAGCGAGGGCAGGATAATCGTATGCGTGGATAATGTAGTGCGCGAGACCGGGATGATCTGGCAGCGCGATTCGGAGTTGCTCGAGCCGCATTCCCGCCGTGCGCTGGTTCGCGTAGGTCTTGTCCGTCGGGTCCGCTGCCGCCACCAGTGCGATCGCGTGGAAAATTGCCGCCTCCGTGTCGGCGCCCTGGGAGTCGGCGAGGCGGGCCATTGCCTGCTCGTACATCACCACTCGCGATCGCTGCGTGGTGTGCTCGACGTTGTCATAGAGTCGCGATACGGCATTGATATAATCCCGCTCACGGTCGGTGACGATACTCGATCTGGCCAGTGCCGCATCGACCGACCCACGCCCGAGCGCCAATTGCTCCGACGGCTTGTTGCCCGCTGCGACCGGGTTTCCCCAGCGGCTGAGCGCGATGCCCCAATGCGCCATGGCGCACGACGAGTCGCTCGCGAGCACGCGCTCGAAACCGCCGATCGCAGCACCGAATTCGAATGAGTGCAGTAGGGCCACGGCGCGGTCGAACACCGGGGAAACCGAGGGATCACAGGAGGTTGGAAAGTGAACGGCGCCCAGCCGCTCTTTTGCCGACGGTATCTGCGCCAGAGCGGAGGCAGGCAGTGCCAGCAGCAAGGCAATGAAAGGGATTCGCTTCAGCATGATCTTCTCCAGAGCTTGGCCACGTCTCCGCGACCAGTACGACTGTCCAAAGGCATGGTCACGCAAAGACTTCCCTCACCCTGCAGCCCGATCACGCGGGCAGTGGTCCGACGAACTCGATTTCGTCTGTGGCCGGGCGTCCTGCCTGCGTGGCGCGGTCAGGCTGCGCGGCACGGGGCTGCCATGAGCTGGATCGCATCGTCGGGGCTACCGGCGGTGGCGGAGTGAACTGCAATCACACTCAACGCAGCAAACGGCAGCTCTTCGTCAACCGTTGAGTCGCCAGAGCTGATAGTTCAGGGCCGACGCAAAACTCACCCAGCACAGGTAGGGGATGAGCAAGGCGCCCGCAGTCCGGCTCACCGGCCAGAACGCCAGAATTGTCGCCAGAATGGCACACCACAGGACGATGATTTCGATGAAGGCAACCATCGGCTGTTGGAGGCCAAAGAACAAGTAGGACCACAGCGCATTGAGCACCAGCTGAACGATGAACAGCGTCAGTGCCCTTCGTGCGCCGGAGAACCCCGCCTCGCGCCATACCATCCACGCTGCGACGCCCATCAGCAGGTAGAGAATCGTCCAGACGGGCCCGAAGACGCTGCTCGGCGGATTCCATGATGGCTTGGCCAGCGAGGCGTACCACTCTCCAGGCATGAACCGGGAGCCGATCCATGCAGCGGCCAACGACGCCAGCACCCAGAGCACGAGCCCTATGGCACTGGTCCGGGTGGTTCGCACCCCATTGGCAGCTTGGGCGCTCAAGGCTGGAGCCCTTCGCCCGGCGCGTGCCCCGCATCGAGTCGCCGCTGGCGGGCGCGGCGTGAGAAGATGTTGAGCAGCTCGACGAATATCGAGAATGCCATGGCGGCATACACGTAACCCTTGGGCAGGTGGGCGCCAAAGCCTTCCGCAATGAGGGTTGTACCGATCAAGAGGAGGAAGCCCAGCGCCAGCACCACGACCGTCGGATTTTCCTGAATGAAGCGTGAGAGCGGGTCGGCCGCCAGCAACATCACTCCAACGGTGATCACCACTGCGATCACCATGATCGCGATGTGCTCGGTCATGCCGACCGCGGTGATGATGCTGTCAATCGAGAACACGATGTCCAGCACCAGGATCTGCCCGATCACTGCGCCCATCGTGGTCACTGCGATGGCGGGACTCAGCGGATCAGCGCTCGGGTCGGGGTCAACGTGGTGATGTATCTCCTTGGTGGCTTTCCAGACCAGAAACACGCCACCTGCGATCAGGATCATGTCCCGCCAGGAGAATTCCTGTCCCATGACCCCAAACACCGGGTTGGTCAGCTTGACGATGGTCGCGACCGTTCCGAGAAGCGCCAGCCTGAGCACCAGCGCTCCGGCGATGCCGATACGGCGCGCCTTGCTCTGCTGTTCCGGAGGCAGCTTGTTCGACAGGATCGAGATGAAGACCAGGTTATCGATGCCAAGGACGACTTCCATGGCCGTAAGCGCAAGAAGTGCAGCCCATGCTGCCGGATCTGTCGCCAGCGTACTGAGGTAGTCCATGATCTTGTGCTCGCTCGTGAGATCCTGAAAGTAGACTTGCCGGCGCTCGTTAAATCTACCGGGTTGCCGCCCAGTACCCTGCCCCGGATACCGTCGCCGTAATCACCATACCCCACGCCAGGTCAACGATCACGACAATCATCGGGAAATCACGGATCAAGGCGTAGCTGGTCAGGTCGTATGTCGCATAGGCCGCGAGTCCGAAGAATGCGCCCATCCCAAGCGCGTACGCTAGCGACTTCCGTTCCGCGGCCGGTATTATGACGAAGACCACGATCGCCGCGATGTACAGGAGGTAGAAGAGCAGTGCCGGTACCCATTTGACGTCCGGTCGGAGCAATGTCGCGAGATGGCGCGCGTAAAACCCCTTCGCCACCACGCCGAGCCAGAGGAGGTCGAGCGCGAGCATCACAACGCTGGCAGCGGCGAATGCCTTCAGGAAGGTTGCGGGAATCATCAGCCCATCTCCAGGACGGTGGTGGACGCGGCGATGCTCGCTGGTGCGCTGCCGAACATCTCTGTCATGACCTTGGTGCGGTAGTCGAAGATTGCGCGCAGCTGGTGCCGGACGATGAGCCAGTGCACCAAGCGGCCCAATGGGCCGAACGGGAGGGCGTAATCGACAACGTCAGTCATCTCCACGCCACCCGGGACGACCCGGAAGGTGTGGCGGTGATACCAGCGTCGATAGGGCCCGCTGAGCTGCTCGTCGGCAAAGTGAGACAGCTCGACGTACTCCGTGATGCGCGACTCCCACGACAAGGGGAACCCAGCGAGTGAGAGGCGGTATCGGATCCGCGTCCCCTCACGCACGATTTCTTCGCTCGTGGAGAGGATCCGGAAGCTGAGCCAGGGCGGCGTGAACGCCTCGAGGTTTCGCGGGTTCCTGAAGATGTCGAAGACCCGTACAAGATCCGCAGGAAGAAAGGTGGTTCGCGTCAGCGTATAAGTCACTGGGGCGCCTCCGAGCGCGCGAGTTCTCGGCGCAGTTGGGCGAGACTCTCGCACAGGGTGATGTTGCGGCCGCCCACGGCAGCGGCAACGCCCGCTGCACCGGCTCCTCCCACGAGCAGCGGCACGGTCTCGTTCAGGGTGCCGCGCAGCGCGCGGACCTCGGCCAGGATCCGTGCCCGATCTTCGACGTAGGTGATGCTGAGCGCCACGGCGCGGGCGTCGGTCGCGGTGGCTGCGGCCCCGATGTCGGTGTGGGGGACATCCGCGCCGAGGTACACGATCGACCATCCCTGAAGCGATGCCGCGGCAGCGGCGAGCGCGGCGCCCATCGCATGCTGGTCGCCAGACGGCGTTGCCACCACTACGCGTGGGGCTTCCGGCAGGGGTGGCAGCGCGCGCATGGTCTCCATGATGATCGCGATCACGGCGGCGGATGCGAGATGCTCGTGCGCAATGGTGAGATGCCCCGCGACCCAGCGATCCCCCACGGCGTGCATCAGCGCCGGGACAAGCACCTCGACAAACCACGGCACGCCCTCGTGCGCGATGGCGCGACGAAGCTGCGCGTCGAGCGCGGGTGCGTCCAGCGCGACAATGGACGCCATCGCCGCCTCGATGGCCACGGCGACGGCGGGGATCCCGTCGGGGTATTGCGGGGAAAGCTGGGCCTCGTCTTCGGCCACCAGCCGCGTGAGCTCCTCGGTGCCGAGCCGGGCCACCAGGCCGATGGTGCGCCCGTGTCCGATGGCGGCTGCGAGGAGGCGGAACCGTGCTACATGGGAATCGGAGTACCGACGCTGGCCTCCCGGGGTGCGGATCGGCTCCACGGCGCCGTATCGCCGCTCCCAGACCCGTAGGACATCACGAGACAGGCCGGTTCGCGCGGCGACCACGGAGATCGGGTGGGCGGCATCCGGTTGAGTGATCGGTTTTGGCAGAATACTCATGCGATAATAGTACTAAGCGTCTAACCTTTGTCAACCTATTTACTTGGACATGAGCTTGACAATCGCCCCTCCAACAGCAATATTGGCTGCGCGACGCTGGACAACACTTAGACAATCAACCAAGGGGTAAGGGACATGCGGGCAATCAAGATGGCAGCGGTGACAGCACTGACGGTCCTGGCGACGACCGATGCCAGCGCACAAATGGCCGGACATGCGGCGATGACCGCCCCGACCAAGAACATCGTCGAGGTGGCGGTGGACGCGGGCTTCAACACCCTGGTCGCGGCAGTCAAGACGGCGGGCCTCGCTGAGGCGTTGCAGGCGAAGGGTCCGTTCACGGTGTTCGCCCCGACCGATGCGGCGTTCGCCAAGCTTCCCGCCGGCACGGTCGAGGCGCTGCTCAAGGACCCGGCCAAGCTGGCTGCGATCCTCAAGTACCATGTCGTCTCGGGCAAGGTGATGGCCGCTGACGTGATCAAGGCCCATGGCGCCAAGCCGACGACGCTGAACGGCGCCGCGATCGACATCATGGTGAAGGGCGGCATGGTGTACGTGGACGGCGCGAAGGTCACGGGCGCCGATGTGGCGGCTTCGAACGGCGTCATTCACGTGATCGACACGGTACTCCTTCCGCCGGCCGGGAAGTAGCTCGTGCTGCAGGGCGCAGTCCGGGGCGAACGCCCCGGGCCCGCTCGGCGATTCCACTCCGGAGCGGTAATGTTGATCATGCGCATGCTGGGGGCACTTTTTTTCATTGCCGCCATCCACAGTCAGGCGGAGGCGGTCATGCCGACATTTCTGTGCGCCCAATCCGATACGTCGCGTTACTTCCCCGAGGTGGACGGCACCAATCTCGAGGGCCGACACTTCTCGCTTCCCGCCGACTTCGAGGGAGAGCTTAATGTCGTACTGGTAGCCTTCCGACGGGAGCAGCAGGCCGATGTTGACACCTGGCTGCCGTACCTCACCGCACTGGCCGCAGAGCGGTCCAAGGTGCGGGTGTACGAGGTACCAACGCTGAACCGATCATATTCTCTGGTGCGCCCGTTCATCGACGGCGGCATGGCACGGGGCATCCCCCAAAAGGCGACCCGCGAGGCGACCATCACCCTCTACATCAACAAGACACCGTTCAAGCGCGCCCTCGGCATCACCCGTGAAGACGCAATCCGCGTGTTCCTGGTCGCGAGCGACGGCCGCGTGCTCTGGCACGCCGACGGGCAGCATACGTCCGAGGCGGCCGCTGAGCTTGCGTCCGAGATCGAGCGCGTGACCCGCAAAAGCGCGTCGTGATGCACGCCGCGCGCCGCGGGTAGCGCGATGTTTGGCTTGCTTGCCGTGGGCCTCGCCATCGCAGCCTGCTATTTCGCGGTGACCTGGGCGATCAGCGTACGCATCAGGAACTACGGCCTGCTCGATGTGGCGTTCTCCTACGGGGTCGCGATCCTCGCTCCGTTCTACGCGTACCTCGGTCCCGGGATCGGGCCTCGGAAGTGGCTATTCGCCGCGATTGGCACCGCATGGAGCCTTCGGCTTGGCACGTACATCCTGGTGCGCGTCATCCGCCATCATCCCGTTGAGGACCCACGGTATGGCACGCTGCGCCGTCGTTGGCCCGGACCGCTCGCTTTCCTGGCCTTCTTCGAAATGCAGGCCGTGTTGGTGACGGTGTTCTCCCTGCCGTTCCTGCTCACCTCGTTCAATCCAAATCCCGCGTCGGCGATCATCGAGGTTGCCGGGCTCGCGCTCGCCGCCATCGGCGTGCTTGGCGAGACCATCGCAGACTTGCAGATGCGGGCCTTCAAACGCGACGCCCCGAAGCGGGCCGCCGTGTGTGAGGTCGGACTCTGGCGATACTCTCGCCACCCGAACTACTTCTTCGAATCGCTGGTGTGGTGGGGCTTCTTCCTCGCCGCGCTGGGATCACCATATGGATGGGTCACCATCGCTTGTCCGTTGCTCATGCTGTACTTCCTGCTCCGGGTCACCGGTATCCCGTTGACCGAGGAGTATGCACTGCGCAGCAAGGGTGACTCATACCGCGAGTATCAGCGCACGACGAGTCGGTTCGTTCCCTGGTTCCGGAAGGCGTAGCGCCGCTCCAACCGGCGACTTGCGCGTCGGCTGCGGCGCGGGCGGTACACATCGGTGCCTACCCTTCCACGCGCCGAGGCAGGTCCCGAATCAGCTGCATGAGGGCTTGAGGGTCTACCGGCTTGACCAGGTGATGGTCAAAGCCGGCCTCATGGGTCCGCTGGCGGTCCTCATCCTGACCCCAGCCCGTCAGGGCGACGAGCAGGATATTCGCTCCGCCCGGCGCAGCGCGAATGCGGCGGCATGCCTCGTAGCCATTCATCATCGGCATGCCAATGTCGAGCAGCACCACATCGGGTTTCACGGTCGCAGCCGCTTCCACCGCCTGCGCGCCATCATGGGCCACGTGCGTCTCGTGGCCATTCACCTCAAGCAACATCGACAGCGACATCGCCGAGTCTTCGTTGTCATCGACGACCAGGATGGTACGCCTCGTGGGCGGCGATTCCGTGCCCGGGGAATCTGTTGCCGATGGCGTGGGAGCGTCGATCAGGATCGGGAGGCGCAATACAAACTCGCTGCCCAGACCAACACCTTCACTGTGCGCTTCCAGCGTTCCGCCATGCATCTCCACCAGGTGCTTCGCCAGTGCCAGCCCGATGCCGAGCCCGTCGCGTGAACGCTCCAGCGAGGTGTCCACTTGGGTGAACATCTCGAAGATGCGGCGACGTTGCTCGGCGGGGATACCGATCCCGTTGTCGCGGATGCGGATAACGGCCTTCGGTCGGCGACCTCCGCCGCCCTCCACGTCGACCGCCAGGGAAATACTGCCCCGACTGTCCGTGAACTTGCAGGCGTTGTTCAGCAGGTTGCCAATGATCTGGGCCAGCCGAATCGGATCGGCGTTCAGGTAGACGGGCTGCGATGGCAGCGCGACCGTCACGTCGTGGTCCATGCAGCGGATGAATGCCTGGGCGGCTTCGACAACGTGGTTCACGACGGGTGCCAGTTCGATCCGCTCCGGGCGAAGTTCGATCTTGCCGCGATTGATTCGCGTCACATCGAGCAGGTCGTCCACCAGACGGACGAGATGTCCGATCTGGCGCTCCACCATCTCGGCAGCCGATCAAACGACCTCCCGGTTGTCGGTCGCCAGACGCAGGACATGGCCAGCATTGCGAATCGGCGCCAGCGGGTTCCGAAGTTCATGGGCCAGCATCGCCAGGAACTCGTTCTTGCGACGGTCGGCGTCGATCAGCGCCGCCTCCATCTGCTTGATCTCGCTGACGTCGGTGTTGGTGCCGAACCAGTAGAGGATGCCGTCCTGGTCATCGCGCAGCGGATTCACTCGGGTGAGGAATGGGCGGAACTCACCGTCGGCACCCCTGAGTGGGAACACCATGTCGAAGGGCTCGCCGGTGGCGAGCGACGCCCTCCACCGTTCCAGCACCCCGGGGAGAGCCTCCGGGTCGTGCACCGACTGCCACCCCCACCCGTGCATCTCCTGCGGCGAGGTGCCGGTGTACTCGTACCAGCGACGGTTGTACCAGAAGATCTCGCCGTCGGGCTTGAGGAACTTCGAGGCGCCGCCCGCAGTCCCCGGGGATTGTGCGCAAGTCGACTGGACGGTGCCGTTGGTACACAATAGTAGTCTGCCGAGCGGGGACGAATCAGCACCGCTTCGGCCTGAGCGAAGCGGGCGGTCGCGGGTGCAGCGAGCGACAAGGCGATACTGGCCGGGCAAGGTATTCGACTTCGAACGCGGGCCGCCTGGCGGACCCAGTGTCGGGCGCCCGATACAAATCGGTGCTCCGGTAGCGGAGCCCGGAGTCAACCATTTAGGGTCACCACCGTTGCGCTTGGTCCCAATCATTCGGCCACACGCAACGCACCCGCATGCCCGGAACGAATAACCCCTGGACGGGCAAGCGAGACCGATGGCGACGAGCAGATTGTCCACTATGCGGTGCGCCCTGTGGGACATGGCGGTGATTTATTGGCGCGAACTCGAGATTGGCAGCGTGAAGTACAAGTTGCTGCCTTTGCCCGGCTCGCTCTCGGCCCAGATGCGCCCGCTGTGCGCTTCGACGATGCATTTCGAGATGTACAGGCCGAGCCCCATACCTCTGCGGTCGTCGTTGCCGACCTGCCAGAACCGCTCAAAGATTGCTCCCAGTTGCGCCGAGGGGATACCTACGCCAGTGTCGCTGACGCAAAATCGCAATGTCCCCTCGATCGCCTCAACGCGAATGCCGATCAGGCCTCCGCTCGGCGTGAACTTGATGGAGTTCGCAAGCAGGTTCGCGAACACCTGAAGCATGCGATCGTGGTCGAAGACCGCCAGCACAGAGGTCCCTGGAACCTCAGCTGAGATGGCGACGCCCTTCTCGAGCCCAGCCGGTTGGAACGCCGCGGTGGCCTCAGCCATGAGGGCTGCAGCGTCGGCCTCGACCAGATCCATGGCCAACTTTCCTGCGTCGATGCTGGTAACGTCGACAAGATCCCCGATCAGCCGATTCATCCGGGCGACGTAACGCTGAATGCGGACCTTGCCAGCGGATACGTAGGCCGGTGTTTCTTCTGCTCCGAGGGGACGGATCGTTTCGAGACCGAGCGCAACGAGATTGAGCAGGTTGCGTACGTCGTGCGCGACCATCCCGAGGAAGTCGTCGCGGTTTGCGACGTCGCCATCGGAGCGCGCTCGCTCCGTGAGCAGATACGCGTCCGTGGCCGCCCGCTCGTGCACCAGCAAGGATTCGAGGGCGTCTGCGCGGTCCTCAAGGTCACCATGAAAAGCGCGGTCGGCGATGGCTCGCTGCCCGCGAAGAGCCTGGTCGGCCTTCGCTCGTTGACCCTTGACAGCGCCCACCCTCGCGGGTCGCGGCGGCAGGATGGCCTCCATGTCCGCATTGACACGTTCGACCATCACCGCAGCGTCCGCGAGCTCCCTTGCGTGCGCGATCACGCCTTCGGCGTCGCGCTCGGCGTCATCGCGGTCGCCCTTGATGGCGTCGTCGGTCTTCTTCCGCTCCTCGCGAAGGCTCTGGTCCGTTTTCAAGCGTTCAGGCGACCGCAGTCGCGGCTCGGTCCGTGGCTTTCTCACTACGTCCCACCTCCTTGCTTCAGCGCACCAGATATATCCATTGCCTTCACTCCACAAGCAACTTGTCCCACCCTTCAGGCTCACGACGCGAGATTCTCAGCCGGAGTTCCTTTCTTCGTTGGCCCGGTGCCGATGTCGATCACCGGCTTGCCAAGCTTCTTCAGTTGCGGCCGGATGCCAAGACCGGGCTCCCTCGACGCCGACATCCTTCCCTTCTGACGCTGCGGCGCCCCGTCGGCGAACGTGACGGTCCCATACGAGTTGAAGTCGGTCGAGGAGAACAGGAATCGCTCGGGCGTGCTGTGGGCGAGATGCGCGATCGCCGCGGTGATGATGTCGCCGCCCCACGTGTCCTCGATCGTCATCGCGATTCCGAGGGACACGCAGAGGTCGCGGATCTGCCGGGCGCGGGTGAGCCCCCCAACCTTCGAAATCTTGAGGTTGATGACGTCCATGGCCTGATCGGCGACGCCGCGCACCACCATGTCGATCCCGTCCACGACCTCGTCGAGCACGAAGGGTCGGTTGGTGTGCCGCCTGACGGCAAGACACTGCTCGTACGTCATGCAGGGCTGTTCCAGGTACACATCGACATCGCGCACCGCATCGGCGACGCGCACGGCTGCGTGCTGGGTCCATCCGGTGTTCGCGTCGGCGATCAGCACATCACCGGTGGACAGCTCAGCTGCCGCGGCCTTGATGCGCGCGATATCGGTATCAGGATCGCCGCCCACCTTGAGCTGGAACTTGCGATAGCCCTCCTTGCGATACACGCCGATCTTCTTCGCCATCTGCACTGGTGATTCCTGCGAGATCGCGCGGTACAGCGCAACGTCCGCGCCCACGTGTCCGCCCATCAGCGTTGCGACCGGCAGCGCGCTCACCTTGCCGAGCAGGTCCCAGCACGCCATGTCGATAGCCGACTTGACGTAGGGATGCCCGCGCATGGCGCGATCCATCAATTCGTTGAGCTCATTGAGGGCCAGCGGGTCGGCACCCAGGAGTTGCGGGGCGAGTTCGGCGATGCCCGCGCGGGCGCCGCGCGCGTACGCGGGCAGGTACGCGGGGCCGAGTGGGCACACCTCCCCCCATCCCGTGAGCCCGGAATCCGTCTCGACGGCAACCACGGTCGAATCGAATACGCTCACCGAGTTGCCACCAGACCACTTGTAGCTCCCCTCACGAAGCGGCAGGTCGATCTGGTAGGCGCGAATGGCCGAAATCTTCATGCGGGTGCGTTCTCCGTGGTCTTGCGGGATGACAACCAGAGTGACACCGATGTGTAGAGCAGCACGACGACCACGACCCACTTTACGACGTCCAGCGGCAATTCCTTCACCAGGAATGCCGCGACGAACACCCCGGGGAGGCCGCCCACCGTGAGTCCGAGCGCCACTCGGCGATTGAATCGGCCGGAGCGGTAAAACCGAATTGCCGCGGCCGGCAGGATCACGGCAGCCGACGCGGCCATGATCGGGAACACCGCTTTCGCATTCATCCCGAGCATGTAGGTAAGGGCCATCGTCGGGGCATAGTTGCCAATACCGAGGCTGGTGAGGGAGCCGATGACGACGCTCGCGACGACCGCGATCACGAGCGCGGTGCCGGACAGGCCAATGGTTCCGGTACCGAGTGAAAGGTCCGCGACCAAGCGCATGGTCATGAGGCCCGCGGTGATCAGGAGCGCGAGCGCCATCGCGCGCTGAATCGTCTGGCGCGGCCAGTGTACCACCACCCCCGACCCGACCCACGCGCCGAGCCCGCCCGCGATCACCATGCTCGCGATGGTCGGGACGTCGATCAGTCCGCCGAGCAGGATGATGTAAATGATCGCCTCGGACATGGTTGGAATCGCGTGCCCGACGTTGAGGGTGCCAGGAATGTCGCCGTCGTCCACCATGCGTCCCTGCACCAGGGCCGCGGTGGTTGTGGCGAAGGAACCGATCCCGAGCGTGTCGAGGAAGTCGGTGACGAAACCGAGCCCGAGAAGGGCCGGCATGGGGGTGCGGCGAGGAGCGGCCGCCGGGGCGTCAGGCAAGGGCATCGGGAGCCGGGAGCTGGGGGTTGGGGGGACGGAGAGAATCTAGCTAAACCTCGTCCGTCCCCTCATTGATCCCTTCAAAGAGAAAGGTCGAGAGGTACCGCTCGCCGGTGTCCGGCAGCATCGCCAACAGCACCGATCCCTTGGGTGCCTTTTCAGCCGCCTTGCGTGCTGCGGCGAAGGTGCCACCGGAAGAGACGCCACAGAAGATCCCCTCCCTGGCTGCGAGTTCGCGTGCTGCGTCGCGCGCCTCGATGTCGCTGACGGTGATGATCTCGTCGTAGATGGTCCGGTCGAGCACCGAGCCGACGAAGTCGGGCGTCCAGCCCTGAATCTTGTGGGAGGCCCACTCCTGTCCCGACAGGAGCGCGGCCACTTCGGGCTCGGTCACGATGACCTTGAGGTCGGGGCGGGCGCGCTTGAGCATGTCGCCGGCGCCGGTGAGGGTGCCCCCGGTACCGTAGCCGGTGATCCAGAAGTCGAGGCGCTTGCCGGCGAAGTCACGCAGGATCTCCGGGCCAGTGGTGTTGCGGTGATAGTCGGGGTTGGCCGGGTTGTCGAACTGTCGGGTGAGAAACCAGCCATGCGCCTCCGCGAGTTCTGCCGCCTTCTTGACCATGCCGGTGCCGCGTTCGGCCGCTGGCGTGAGGATCACCTTGGCGCCGAGGAAGCGCATGAGCTTGCGGCGTTCGATGGAAAAGGAGTCGGCCATCACGGCGACGAACGGATAGCCCTTCACGGCGCAGACCATTGCGAGGGCAATGCCGGTGTTGCCCGAGGTGGCCTCGACAACGGTCTGGCCGGGCTTGAGTTCGCCGCGGCGCTCGGCGTCGTCGATGATGCCGATGGCAAGTCGGTCCTTGACCGACGCCATCGGGTTGAACGCCTCGCACTTCACGTACATGGTGACGTGCTTGGGGGCGAGATGGTTGATGCGCACGATCGGCGTGTTGCCGATGGTGGTCAGGATATTGTCGTGGATCATCGTCCGCCCTCGTGGATGCGTACCTTCTGTGGCGCCCGTGGCGTGGGCAGCACGGCGCCCAGCCCGGGCGCCGACGTGAACCGCAGCGCGCTATTCCTTCGTTGCTGGTGCAGCCGCGGGGGCCGGCGGCTCGACGCCGCTGAACATGTCCACGACGTAGCGCCACGTGCCGTCAGTGCCCTTCCGAAGCACTTCTGTGAACTTCACCGTATGCGATGCGCCACCCATCATGAAGCTCGCTGTCCCGACCTGGTAGGCGAGATCACCGACCCCATACGTGGTTGTCGGGGTGAGCACGAAGTCGGTCGCGCCACCGTCGATCAGGCCAACGATGGTCGGACGCATCGCGGCTCCCTCAAGGATCGGGGAGTCCGGGGGCATCAGCTTGGCGTCTGCGGCGTAGACCGCGAATACCGCTGCCGTGTCCTTGGCGTTCATGCCCGCCGCGAAGGCAGCGTCGACCGCCCGCACGGCATCGAGGTCCGCTTCCGACAGGACAGCTGGAGTGCCGGCTGCGTCCGGCGTGTCGGCCTTGGGGGCGCAGGCAACGGCAAACAGGCCGAGCACGAGGAGGGAGATCAAGCGCATTTAGACAACTCCGGCTTTGAGGGAAGGTGACACGGTACCCACCAGCGTGTCGATCTGGATCACGAACAGGCTCCGGGTGCGGATACAGAGAAGCTAGCCGCTCGACCTGCTGATGACCGAAAACTCACTCACGCTACAGGCGCTCGGTAGCTCTCCACCAACTGGGCGATCCGTTGAACAGCCTGCACCGCGGCCTGATGATTCTGCGAGAAGTTCAAACGGATGCTGTCGGTCGCATCAGGGCTGAACTCCGTGCCGGGCGTGACAACAGCGTCGGCCTGCACCCGAAGCGCCCGCACAAAGTCGTGCAGGCCGATGCTCAGCGCCGGCAACCTCGGGAAGAGATAGCTGCCCGCTTCAGGCACCCGAACCCTGAGACCAGGGACGGCACGCAACACGGTGACAAGGTCGTCGCGAATGGCTTGATGCCTCCTTGTACGTTCGGTGAGCCAGCCCTCTGGCTCATCAAACCAGGCGCGCAGCACCGCCTGTGAATATCCCGGCGCGCGCAGCGACACAATGGCCTGCAGTTTCTCTGCGCGATCAATGAGGTGCGGAGCACCGAACGCGACACCGAGGCGGTAGCCGCTCAAAGATTCCGTCTTCGATGGTCCCATGATTGTCAGCACCCGGTCGGCGGCCATTCCGGACGCGCACAGGTGTGTATAGGTGCTAACCGGGTACACCAACCGCGAATAGAGTTGATCGACGATCACCGTGACGCGATGCCGATTGGCCAGCTCCGCGATGCCGGCAACCTCCTGTGGCGAGTAGATCACCCCGGTCGGGTTGTTGGGATTGGAGAATAGGAACACCCTGACACCAGACTTGAACGTATCCTCCAGCTGGTCCAGGTCCAGCCCCGCCCCACCGCTTTCCGCCAGATAGTCGATCCGGACCGGCACCACTTCGCCACCCAGAAATTCCACCAGCTTGCGGTTCGCAAAATAGTCCGGTCGCACGATGGCGACCCTGTCTCCGGCGTTCACCGTTGCGCCCAAGACGAGGAACAGCGCTCCTTGCGTCCCGGGCGTGATGATCAACTCGTCCGATGCCGCAATCGGACACTCCGTGAACGCCGCGAGCTTCCGGGCCACCTGATCCCGCAGCTCGGCACCACCGCGGTACTCCGTATAGGCCTGCGCACTGCCCCGACCTTCACCCTCGATGAAGGCTTCAAGGGCGCCGGGCGCTGGGGCAAACGCAGTGTCGTTCACATCACCATGCGAGAAGTCCACTGCTATCCCCGGCAACAGCCCACCGCGCAGCACACAGTCCGCGACGGCGACGCCTTGCCGTACTTCCTGACCTGGTGCGTGCTCGGTTCCGAGTTTTGCGAAACGTTCTTCAATGGAGTTCATGGCGCCTCATGTTGCTGCTGTACCGACCAGCGACTCCCAAGCGTAGCCATCCGACTCAGGGAAGGACGACCCTCTCCACGAAGTCGATCATCCACGCGAGCTGACGAGCGTCAGAGGTCTGGTAGGTGTACGAGCGTGCACCGGTCTTGGTCCCGCCCCACTGGGTGACGACCCGATCGACGCCTTGGACCAGCGAATCGGCGTACGAACTCCGGAGCGAGAACGCCACGCGGTAGGGCTTGGCGAGCGTGAACGGCTTGATCTCGCCGGCTTTCGTCCGCCGCACCGCCTCCGCCGCCCCCTCGGCCAGAAGTTCCTGCACCTTGGTCGGTGAGTAGGTGATCGCGGCGGCACCGCCGAGGGCCACTTTCACGGTGACGTAGACCACGCGATCACCCAGCTGCGCTCGCACTTCGTGCAACAGCTCGTCGTCACCGCTGACGAGCGAGACGGGCACACCCGACTCCCCGGCCACCAGCGCGTTAATGCCGACCTCATTGAGCGCGGTGCCATTGACGGTGAAGTCGGCGAACGCGTAGCTGTGCGCCATGACGCCCTGCCGCGCCGACGAGGCGTGCATCGCGAGCATCATCACCGCGCTGAAACTGCTGTCGATCCCGGTGCTCATCACCATCGGCTTGGGGTAGCCCCGGATCAGGATCGCTTCCTGGTCGAGCGACCATGGCAGGAGACTGGCGAAACGATTGGCGCCGTGCGCCTCGTTGACCACGAACGCTTTCGCTCCAGCCCCGCGTGCGCCGCGAATGGCGGCGTTGGTTTCCTGGGTCAGCATCTCGCGATAGTGCGACCAATAGTCCGGGCCGGTGCGGTCGCGAAAGCTGGGTCCTTCGTTCCCGGCTATCACTTCCTGCGACTTCACGGCCGAACCCATCCCCTCCATGTCGACCAGCACGTACACGCGGTAGCCGTCCTGCGCCGGCACCTTCTTGTCCCAACCCGGGAGCGGCGTTTGTGCAGAGGCTGGCGGAGCAAGGCAGAGGGCGGCAGCGACGGTACAGAAGAGGGCGCGGGTGAACATGGGATGGCTCGAGGTTGAGGTGAGAAAGCAATGCAACAGATTTCGATCGAGGACGTTACCGTATCTTGACGGCGTACGCGCTCTCGAGCGCCGCGCGCGGGGACCCCACACCGATGCCGCTCATCATCGTCGGTACAGGACCCCGCGCATCGCCGTTGGGGGCAATGGCGCCGCCGCCCAGCGACCAGCCAATGAACTGCGCTGCGGTGTCCGTGGCAAACCAGAGTTGGAGACCCGCCGTGCGCCACGTCGCCACGGTCGCACGGCAGTCAATATTCTCGCCCAGCTCCGGTGCGTCGCGGTGGACGCTGGCCGTCACCACCTCAAGGACATGTTGGCGCGACGTACCGAACGGCAGTGGACGGGTCGAGCCCGACGGCACCAGAACGAGGCGCAGCCCTTCGGCTTCCACGGCGAGGCGCGCGCCGGGTGACGAATAGCCGTTCGCCGCTACTTCCTGACCGGCCCTAAATACTTGTCCAACCACGCAAACGTCTCCGAGATCAACATCGGCCTGGGCACGTCGTGGCCTCCGTCGTACACCACCCATTTCTTGTCGGCGGCCGGCGTGCCGAGCCGATCGAAGAAGGGGCGCTGGGCGGTTTCGGTCGGGAAGAAGAAATCGTACTTCCCGTTGAGCATGAGGACCGGCACTGTCACCCGAGGCAGGTAATTGACAGGCTCTGTCTCCTGGCGGCCCCGCTCCATGGTGAGCCCCGCCACATAAAGCACCGCCGCCTTGATCCGCGGCTCCACCGCCGGAACGATTCCGCCCATGTAGCCACCCCAGCTGTAGCCGAAGTAGGCGAACCGTGTGGTGTCGATGACCGCTCGGGTGCTCAGATAGTCGAGCGCGCGCCGATAGTCCTTGACCCACATGACCACATGGTCGCGCCAGAAAACGGACTCGTTGGCGAGATCACTCGTCAGGGAATCGGTGCGCTCATAGGTGCTCTTGTAAATCGGCAGCACGAAGGCGCGACCGCTCTTGACCACGAAGCTCGCGTTCATGTCGCGGCGTTCCGCCGACGTACGGGTATTGAGCGCACCCGACCCGGGGAAATACACGACGGTCTGATAAGGCGGCGTGCCCTGCTTCGGCAGGAAAACCCACGCCTGCATCCGTTCACCTCCATACGCGGCGGTGAATGAGACAAACTCCGCGTTCCACTCCTCGCTGGTGCTGTCGGTGCTCTCGACCTTGGCGTCGAGTGGAATCGGATCGTACTCGAACTGCGGCAGGAAGCCCGCGAAGACCGCGTCCGACACCGGTGTCACCGTCTTGTAGTCGGTGAACTTCCTGGGCAGCGGTGCTTGAGCCAGCACCACACCGCTGTCGGTTGCCGCGAATTTCGCGAGCCGGATCCCGTTGATCACCGATCGATCCATGGGCGGCT
>JBKJMX010000069.1:0-5365 GCA_046596135.1 Gemmatimonadales bacterium | reverse complement strand
CCAAACCGACCTGGTTCATGAAGTATCGCCGTCGCTCGAAGCCGCGCTACGTACCGCAGGAGAGGTGGCGCTCAACCGCCGTCCCACAGTTGCGCCCGAACTCGGGTCGCGGAGTGCGGCGATTCTCGGGGCAGCTTTCGATCCCCATCCGCGTGAGCTGTTCACCGAGTGGTGTCCGGAACTGCGGGTCTTCGTTGCCTCGCGCGGCGGTCGGAAGGTCGGCTGTTTCCTCAACCCGCCCGAACGTTCGAACAACATGATCACCGTGCGCGCGCTCGATCTCTATGCGGCCGCGCTCGACTTGTTCAAGGCAATGCGCATCCCGATCGTGAGCCTCCTCGACTCACCGGGGATCGATCCGCGATTCGCACAATCGGATGCCAATAACATCCGGCGAATTCTCGCAGTCGGCGAACGCATCATTCGCTATCCCCACGGCAAGCTCGGCGTGATCATCGGCCGCTGCTTCGGCGGCGCCGCCACGCTCGGCTTTCCGAAGGTATTCAACGGTGGGACGGTTCTCGCCCTCCGCGACTCGCGGATGGGCACGATGGACCGCGCCATCGTGCGTCGGGTGCTTGCCGGGTCGCCGCGTTTGCTGGCGCGGTGGGAAGCGGCGGCGTCGCGCGAGACTGCGGACTATGCCGACCTCCGGGCAGATGGCTCACTCGATCGGGTGGTTGGACTCGAGGATTTGCCTGGCGAAGTACGCGATTTCGTGCGCAGCGTGCAGCCGGCAGCCCCCGTGCTGCGCCTGGCGAGGGCGTGATGTCCGTGTGCATCGCTGGCACGGGCCATTACCTCCCGGGCCCCCCAGTGGGGAATGCCGAGTTGATGGACCGCTACGGCCTGTGGGCACCGGAACGGTTCGTCTCCCGGTCCGTTGGTGCGGTGACGCGTCATCTTGCCGCGCCAGAGCAGGCTACGTCGGACCTCGCGGTGGAGGCAGCGCGCGCGGCGATTGAAAGCTCGGGGCTACAACAGAGTGAGATTCGCAGAGTGCTCCTGGCGACCGTCTCGGGGGATCATCCCACCCCAGCCACCGCGGCGCTCGTGCAGCATCGGCTCGGTCTCGTGCGTTGTGCGGCGATTGATGTGGTCGGTGCATGTGCTGGCTTCGTGCAAGCGCTCGACCTGGGATGGCGCGGAGTGGCCACAGGCGCTGGCCCGACCTTGGTGATCGGGGCGGACGTGCGCTCGCGTCAGGTCAACTGGTCCGATCCGCGAACGGCATTTCTGTACGGCGATGGTGCGGGAGCGGTGGTGCTGACGCCATGTGGCCCCGACCGCGGCTTTGCCTATTCCGCACTGGTTGGCGATGGGGCAGGGCATGGCGCGGTGCGGATACCCGCGGGCGGCTCGCGTGAGCCGATCACCACGCTCGCGTTGCAGGCGCGGCGCGACCGGATCACGATGCCGAATGGGCGAGTGGTGGCGCGGGCGGCACTCGCAGGCATCGTAGACCTCGTCAGCGATATGACGGCCGCGACCTCCACGACGGTCGACGAGATCGCGCTGGCCTGTGTCCACCAGCCCAATCTCCCCCTGGTGCATGAGATGCTGGCGAGCGTCGGCATTCCGGTGTCGCGCAGCTGGATCAACTTCGATCGGTGCGGCAACACCAGCTCAGCTACCGTCCCGATCGCCCTCGCCGAAGCGGTGCGTGCGGGCCGGATTGCCGACGGCGAATGGCTCTGCCTCGCGGCAGTGGGCGCCGGCTATGCAGGCGGCATCCACTTGATCCGCTGGGGGACAGCATGATCCTCGTGACCGGTGGCAGTCAGGGGATCGGCTTGGCGTGTGTGACCGCCGTGCTGCGTGCGAGCGATCACGATGTGCTGGTCACCGGCCGCTCCGCCGATAAGCTCGCGGCGGCCGTGGCCACGTTTCCCGTGACGCAGCGGAATCGGATCCGCACCATGGTATGCGATCAGGCGCAACGGTCTCACGTCGTGGCGCTGATCGAGGCCGTTCTGAAGGGTCCCGATGCCCCCATTGGCGCCGTCCTCAACGTCGGCAGCAATCCGCTTCATGTGCAAGGCCCGCGGCGCCTGCAGAACGTATCAGCGGACGCGATCGACGAAACCATCCGAACGAACTGCACCCACCTGACCGTGTTGAGCGCGTCATTGCTCGGCGCGTACCGCGCGCAACGCGCCGGGACATTGGTTTGGGTCGGGTCGCAGGCTGCACGCGTTGGGATGCCAGGTGCAGCGGTGTACTGCGCAACGAAGGCCTTTCTCTCCGGACTCTGCCGAAGTGCCGCGGCCGAATACGACGGACTGGGCGTCCACGTCCGATTGGTGCACCCCGGGCTGGTGCGGACGCCGCGCACCAGCCGGCTGGCCGATGCATTCGCCGCGCGGCACGGGATCAGTGTCGCCTCGCCAACCAGTGTTGCGGACCGGATTGTCCAGCGGCTGCTCACGCCGGCAGACTCACCACTCGAGGAGGACCTGTGATCGGCCTGGAACTGTTGTGGTTTGCCGCCTGGGGATTGCTTCCATTGCTCCTCGTCCGGGTGCTCGGCGTACCGGCTGGGCTGGTCGCCTGGGCGATGCTTGTGCCGTGGAGCACCCTTGCCGGGCTGATCATCGTGCACCGGCTGCTGCCCGCCCCGATCGCTGGCAGTTGGCAGTCGACTGGTGACCCTGGTCATACATCCTGGGCACTCCATTTGTGGGCGCCCTCGCTGTGGCTGGCGGTGTTCCAGAGTTCCTGCGGCACCAGTAACGCGTTTCTGCGGTTGGCACTGCGCGGATTCGGCGCGCAGATCGGCACCGGTAGCGTCGTGTCGTCGCGCACCATCATTCGTGAACCGCATCTCGTAGTCATCGGGCGCGGTACATTGGTCGGCGAGTTCGCGCACCTGATCTGCTCATTCCAGCCATGTCTCGGCACGTTGATCGTGGATCAGATCACGATCGGCGACCGTGTCCTTATAGGTGCGCACAGTCACCTTGGCGCCGGTGCCGTCGTGGGCAGTGGCACGCAGTTGGAGTACGCGGTCGCGGTGGGCCCAGCCAGCATCGTGGGCGCCAATTGCCGCATCGGATCGGGAACGTCCCTCTACGGCCGGGTCGTGGTGGGTGATGGCGCCAGGATCGGCAAGCGCTGCCTGATCGCCGCAGGCAGCGTGATCCCTCCCGGCGCCGTGATTCCTGATGCATCGGTGATTGCGCCGTCCCGTATGACGACCAAGGCGGTGGCAGCATGATTGCTGACCTGCTCGCCGACTGGCACTGGCACCGGTTTGATTCGGCATGCGCCACACCGAAGGCGGCGCAGATCGAACGACTCCGGGCCGTGTTGCGCGGTGGGGCCGACTCACGAGTCGGACGGTTGCACTGCTTCGCCCGGATGGCTGCCATCACCGATCCGAAGGAACTCCTCGCCGCATGGCAGCAAGAGGTGCCGGTTCGTACGCACGCCCAGATGCAAGTACAGCTCGATCGCGTGCATCACGGCGACTGGCGGGAGCTGTGCGGTACCGCGCCAGAGTACTTCGCGATGACGGCGGGATCGACGGGTCGATACAAGTATATCCCGGTGACCCGTAGGTATCGCCGAGAGATCGGTCGCGTATCGATGGTCTTTCGGGGCGCGATGCTGAACGCCTGTCCCGCGCTGCGGGATAGGGCATCCGCGTTCCTGGTGGGTTCTGCCGAAGGCGGACGGAGTCCTGCCGGGGTGCCGCAGGGCTTTGCGTCAGGCTTCAACTACCGCCGACTGCCCCGTGCCATTCGCGCGGGCTTTCCACTTCCGTACTGGGTGTTCACGATCATCGACCGCCACGAACGCGACTACGCGATCGGCCGAGTGCTTGTTGATAACGATCGGCTCGCTGTGCTCGGCGCCATCACCCCGCTCAACCTCCTCAATGTGCTCGATGCCGTCGAATGCGATCGTGAGCGGCTCCTCCGCGACGTGGCCGATGGAACGCTGACGGTCGGGTCGCCGATGGCGGTGCAGGGAAGACACCGCACCCGCCCGAATCCCGCCCTGGCGAAAGCACTCGCCAACGCGTGGCCCGGAACGGCCGCACCGACAACGCTGCTCTTCCCGGCCCTGCAGGCACTGGTCTGCTGGCAAGGCGGCTCCTTCGGCTGCTATCTCGCCGAGCTGAGGCAACGCTTCCAGGGATCGACCGTATTCGAGTTTCCGCTGTCAGCCAGCGAAGGGGTGTTTGCGATCCCGCATCGAGCGAACCAGCCCGGCGGCATCGCTGCGATCACGAGTCACTTCCTGGAGTTTATTCCGGCTGGGGCAACCGGCGCCGCACCCTGCCCGGTGTGGGAACTCAGCGATGGCGCATCGTATCGGGTTGTCGTGAGCCAGAGCGGTGGACTCTACCGCTATGACACGGACGACGTGGTTCGCGTGGCGGGCCGGCATCGCGCGACCCCGGTTCTTGAGTTCGTATCCAAGGCATCGCGCTGCGTCTCGATTGCCAACGAGCGCATCACGGAGGCCGATGTCGCGACCGCCATGACCGAGTCGCTCCGGATCCTGCGACGGCGTTGCCCTGTATTTCTGTTCGTGCCCTGCCGGGATCGTCGGTATCGCGTGCTGGTAGAATGCTGCGAGGCCGACGGGTGGGACCTGGCTGGGCTCGCCGCGGTGCTCGACGGGCAACTCCGGTTGGCGGCAATGGGGTATGACTTCGAGCGCGAGGATGGACTTGTGCGCCCTCTGGAAGTGATCGGGGTGCGCAACGGCTCGCTGGCGCGGCCGTCACAGGATGCGCTGCCCAATGCACAGCACAAGCCGCAACTGCTGACGACGACGTTCGACTGGCACCGCACCTTGGGTGTCGAGGCGATCGATGCGCACTGAGGCGGCGGGGATCCGAATCGTTGATGTCGCGACCTGTGACTTCGCGATGATGCCGCGATGGGGGACTCGCGACCTCCTCCAAACGGCACGCCCCGACGACTGGGCCGCATATTGGCGATCGGCCGTCGCGCGCCGCTTGCTCGGCGAGATCGGCGTGCGGCACCGCTACCTGACCCAGGTTCCCGGTGTCACTCCTCGCGCCGATCGTCTCACCGCCTTCGACCTCGCCGCGTCGGCGGTGGAAGCGCTGCGTCGGCGCCGCGGGCACGAGCTGGCGCGGCTCGATGCGCTGCTGTTCGTGAGCACCTCCAATCCGCACCCATGCAACAGCCAGGCGGCGCTGCTGGCCGAACGGTTGGGGCTGCGTGCATCGTGCATCGACATAAAGGCCGGGTGCAGTGGTGGCGTGTACGGTGTGATGCACGCCGCACTGCTCTGCCTGGCGGGATGTCGCCGGGTGCTGGTTGTCATGGCCGAGAATTTGTCGCAGCTGACCGCACCGTCCGAACTGCGGATGCTGGCCTCGGTG
>JBKJMX010000128.1:0-6070 GCA_046596135.1 Gemmatimonadales bacterium | reverse complement strand
ATCACCGAGGACGTGATCGCCCATCTGTCCAAGTTCAGGAATCTTCGCGTGATCTCTCGCGGGTCGGTGATGCCGTTCCGCGAACGCCCGCCGGGTACGGCAGAGATCGGTCGCACCTTGGGCGCGACCGCCCTGCTCGACGGAAGCGTGCGGACAATGGGTGACCGGGTTCGCATCGTGGCGAGATTGGTCGAGGTGGCCACCTCTGCGCACTTGTGGGCGGAGACATACGATCGCGAACTCACCGACATCTTCGCGATCCAGGCGGATGTCGCCCTTCAGATCGCGGCAGCCCTCGTGGCAGAACTCTCCCGCGACGAGCAGGAGCGGGTCCACAAGGTGCCAACCCGGGACTTCCAGGCCTACACCCTTTTTCTCAAGGGTCGGCAGTGGCACACCAAGTACATCCCCGAGGGCTATGAACGCGCAGTGGAATACTTCGAGCGCGCCCTGGCGCGTGACCCGACCTTCGCCATGGCCCATGCCCGATTGGCGCTCGCGCTGGCTGAAGCCGCGGAAACCGGCCATGTCCCGCCAGCCGCGGGGTATCGCCGCGCCACGGCGGCTGTGAACGAGGCACTGCGCCTGGATCCGGATCTCGGGGCGGCCCATTGTACAGCCGGATGCATCAAGAGCATCGCAGAGTTCGACTGGACTGGCGCCGAACGAGCGTTCAAGCGGGCGCTGGAACTGAATCCCGGGGATGCCGACACCTACAACCAGTATGGGCGGTTCTGCGCCGCTCTCGGCCGGCTCGACGAGTCGATCGCGCTGCAGCAGCGCGCCAACGAGCTCGACCCCTTGGTGCATCGCCTGGATTTGGTCACCACGCTCCTGCGAGCTGGTCGACATGACGAGGCGGTCACCGCCGCGGAAGCAGCGGTGGAGGTGGATCCTCATCACGATCGAGGGCGCGCCACCCTCGGCTGGGCCTACATCCTGACGGGTCGGGGGCCGGAGGGCCTTGCCGAGCTTGAGCGCGCGGTCGACATGTCAGAGCGGAATTCGTTCTGGCTTGGTCAGTTGGGACTCGCGTACGGTCGGCTCGGCAAGACTGAGGAGGCGGCTACCGTGTTACGGGAGATCGAGAATCTCGCGACCACGACGTACGTGTCTCCGTATCATCTCACCTATGCGCATCTCGGCGTCGGCAACATCGAGCGATCGCTGGATTGGCTGGAGCAGGCCGTGGCGGAGCGCGCCGGACCAGTGTACAGCATGAAGGCGTCATTCCTCCTTGCACCGCTGCACCAGCATCCCAGGTTTCGTGCGCTGTTGCGGCAGATGGGACTGACTTGACACCGCCATGCTGTTCGCGACAGTACATACAGGGTCAGATCAAGTCGCGGACGCAGGCTCCGACGCGGCGGCGGCGTCCGGACCGCGGTTCCACGTGTCCACCACGCACTTCCACGCGCCCGAGGCATCCTTCCGCCAGATGGTCACTGCCCGGCCGTGCTCGGTGTGGATCGTGCCGGTTGAATCCGCATAGGTCACAGTGTTCTGCTCGATCAGGTAACCAAGATCGCCGGCGGAGCTGATGGAGACTTGTTCTGGTGCCCAGGTGATCGAGAAGCCAGGAATCGATGCACCGGCCTGGACATACTCGCGGATGGCCGCCTTCCCCACCACCTGCGGCTGGCCGGGAGGAATGACGACTGCATCATCCGCCCAGTACGACACGATACTGTCGAGATTGCCGGTCGCGGCGGCCGCAGCCCAGTTCCGGCTGACCTGCATCAGCTCCTCGCCGGCATCGGCCGCAGGCGTGGGCGGGGAGCCACACGCCACAACGACGGACGTCACGAGTGCCACGAGGGTGAGCTTCGGTGCGTTGTTCATCGTGCCTCCAGAATGTTCATGGTCATGTGAACCTCACTGTGATGCAGACGGTCCTGAATATCATCGCTGGCCAGCTTGGTCACAATCCGGAGAAACACGCTACCATGTTCTCGAGTGGTGACTCCATCGTGACTTTGCGGGCTGGTTGCGCCGCGTTCGGCTTCCAGGCGCCACCGTCAAGCAATGGCGCAAGCGCCCCCACACGGCCGATCAACTCGAACTGCCGAATGGTGTACGGGAGACCCTCACTTGCCAGAAGCTCTGCGCCATCGCTCACCTGGAAGTGGAGGTGTGGCGCGAACGTGTTGCCCGAATTGCCGATGTTCGCCAGGAGCTGCCCTACGCGAACGGTATCGCCCACTTTGACCTCGATCGATCCGCGCTTGAGATGCGCGTAGCTCGCGAACCGGCCGTCGGCGAGCTCAAGGACGATGACGTTTCCCGTCGCAGCTTTCGCATCGATTTCGCTGGGCGGCGCTGCGAACGGTAACTTGTCCGGCATCCCATCGCGCACCAGCGCCACCCGGGCGCCTGCAACCGCGTACACCGCCTCGCCGTAACTGTACCAAGCCTCGACCCGAGTCGAGTCGCCGTGGAACAACCGGCCGTCGTCACCCAGCCGCGCCCAATCCACCGCAAAGCGCTGCGGTACGCGGACGATGCCATCCATCGTGACCAATGACAGCCGATGTCCGGAGGTTGCGGACGGCGCACGTACCGCCACCCACGGCCCTGCACGCACCGGTGGCGCGAGGGGCGCACCGGCGCCGACGACGGCAACAGCCCCGGTGACCAGGGTGTCGACGAGCTGATCATCGCCAGTCGACACGATGAATCGGTGATGGAGCTGCCCAGGCGGCGGCTCGCCCTGTGGCAGCGACGCGAACAGGAAAAGCACTGCGCGCTGCCCTACGCCGACGGTGGGCCCTGCATTCACTCGCACTGGTGGCCGTCCGATCAGCGCCGTCCGTTGCGCCATCGCTGCCCCAGCCACTGCTTCGACGACGACCTGCCGTTCATCCAGGACTTCGAGCCTATCGACGCGAAGCGGGTGGGTACCGAAGTTCGTGAGGTGAATTTCGTACAGGAGGAACGTGCGACCGAGCGCGGTCATTGCCGCCGGCGATGCGGGAATGCGGACCTCAAATGACGTCCGTCCGACTTGCTGTGCCACCGCACTCGCTGGGGCCAACGCCATCAGCATGATCATGGCGCACCCAATTGACCGTACCATCATGATCCAGGACCAGGCGATATCGACCTCCTTGTCTGCTCAGTGATTCTTGCGCCGCTAATCGCGACTCAGGGCCGGTACAACCAGGCTTCCGGCTGCGGGCCGCGGTTCTCCCCGTATCCCCCGGTGATCAATACGCGACCGTCAGCAAGCTGAGCACTGGCGGAAAACTGCCCGGCCATGCGCACGTCACCAGCTACAAGCGTCAATCCATCGGCGAGTGGGTCGTAGATCTCCGCTTGGGTGGCGCCGCCCGAGAGCAGCACCCTCCCGTCTGACAGGAGCACGGGGGTTCCCCGGTGCTTGTACCTGGGCCACTGCATTGCACTCGCGGGGCGGAAGCGTGCAGTAGTCGGATCGTAAATTTCGGTACTCGTGTAGACCCCACGACTGTCGCGTTCGTCGGTACCGCCCGTGATCAACACGCGGCCATTACGCAGCAGGATCGCATCGTGCTTGTGGCGGCGAGTGTTCATGTCTCCTTCGGGCGTGAACAATCCTGTCGCAGGGTCATACATCTCCACACTGGTGAAGATCTCCATCGTCGACCGACGCCCCTGATGGCCGCCGATGACGATCACGCGCCCGTTCCCAAGGAGGACCGCGGCATGGCTTTCCCGCGCCACGTGCATCGAGCCGGTAGCCGTGAACGTTCGTGCCGTGGGATCGTAGACCTCGGCGCTGTTCAGGAAGCTCCACCCCTCCCCCACCCCGCCGATGATCAGCACACGGCCGTCCCGCATCATTACCGCAACATGACCAGCGCGGGTGCTTGTCATTGGCTGCGCTGAGCTGAACACATTGGTTCGTGGATCGTAGATCTCGGCACTCTGGAGATACCGACCCGCGGCGTCGTACCCACCGGCGATCAGCACTCTCCCATCGGTGAGCGACGTCGCGGTGTGGCTATGCCGGGCGGTCCGCATCAGCCCTGCGGGCTTGAACGCACCGGACACTGGATCGTAGAGTTCCGCGGCGGCGGCGGAGTTCTCGTCACCGGTCATCCCGCCAGCGAGGAGCACCTGCCCCGTTGAAAGCAGCGTGGCTGTATGCGACGCACGCGCACTGCGCATGGTGCCCGCGGAGACCAGGGTTCCAGCCAGCAGCCTGGCCGTCACGGGTTGACGTGCAGCGGCATCGACCCGCTGCTCACATCCGTAGAGGGAAACCAAGCCGAGGGCCAGGGATAGTGCCGGCAACATACTGTTCACGAGAATCTCCGATTCGAGAGCACGGCCGACACCAAACGGAAACTAGCCCGATGCCATTCGCTGACGGGGGATCCATGGGGTCAGTCCATCGTGCCTCTTGGACGTTTCCTGCGCTCGAATCGTTGATACCGCCAGTCACTATTCCGACCAGACCGCCAGCTCGTTGCCGCTCGGGTCGGCGAAATGAAAGCGCCGTCCGCCCGGAAACTCGAAGATCTCGCGCACAATCTGTCCCCCGGCCTCACTCACCCGGTCCTTGGTCCCTGGCAGGTCGATGGCGTAGAGCACGATCAGCGTCCCGCCTGCTCCCACTGCGGAATCCGTGCTGAATCCTCCCGACAGTCTACCGTCGGTGAAGCTGGTGTAGTCTGGCCCGTAATCGGTAAACTCCCAGCCGAACACCGCCGAGTAGAATCGCTTCACCTGCTCGATGTCGGTGGCTGGGAACTCGATGTAGTCCACACGACGATCATGCTCTGCCTGGCTCATACTTGATCTCCGCTTGTAGTGTTGTTGGCGTCTTCAACACGGCGATCGCCGTTCCCAACCGGAATGTCGAAGTGCAGAACCTCCTCCCTGTGACCCAACTTGGTGTACAGCGCGATCGCCGCCTGGTCTTCGGGGCCAGTGTCAGCCTGAACGAAGATCACTCCGGCACCACGCCGTGTCGCGACCCGCTGCAGCTCTGCGATCAGCGCCGTCGCACCTCCTCTTCGGCGATGCGACTCCGCGACCGCAAGGTCGTAGATATAGATCTCGCTTCGATCCTGCTCGAACTTCCTGAGTTCGTACGCGGCAATTCCACCGACAACGTCGGCACCATCAAGCGCGGCCAGCGCGATGAACGAGTCGCCAGCAAGAAGGCGATGCCAATACTCGGTGGTCGGAAGATTGCCATTGTAGGTTTCGGCGTCGTCGAACGCGTCTCCGAAGACGGTCAGAACCTGTTTCAGAAGTCCGACATCCTCTGAGGTGCGCTGGCGAACGGATGCACTCATCGGCTGCTCCGCGGTTGGGACCGGATTGGCTTCGGTGCCTGAACCGGACTTCCTCACGAAATGTACCGCCTGTTCCTGAAGGAGTCGGCCGAGCCGTGATGCGACCAAGTAGTATTCCGGAAACCCCGTTTTCGGGCTTCCATTCGCGGTGGCCTGATCAATCCCCGTCAGCGGGGGGCGGCCCGGGGGCCGCATAGCGGATTGTCCCGTCGGGCATCACACCTGCCCCCGGTGTCATCGTAGCGGCCGGAAAGTTCTCCTGCCCCATGATGTGTTTCACGACCTGTCCGTGGCTCAGCAGGTAATCCGTAATGATCCGGCGATGGCAACGCCACCACACCGCTTCGGCGCACATGATCGCGCAAGTCTCTTCGGTCGACCAGCCGATCAACTCCTGGAGGCCCGCACCAAACTCCGGTGTCTCCGCGTAATCGGCGTAGTTCCGAAAAGCAGCGACCTGCCAATAGGTGTTCAGTGATGGAGGCGCACCCTTCCGATGATGGCGCCGGCCGCCGAGCGCCTTGAGATGCCGGTACCCGATGCCAGCCTCCGCCAGTGAGCTCGGCAGCACGTCGGCGTTGAAATGTGGGACAGTTCGTGAGCGCGGGATGGATCGGACGTCGACAAGCAGGGTCACCCTGGCAGCCTGGAGCAAGGCGATGAACTCTTCCAGCGACCTGGTGGAATGACCGATCGTGTAGATAACGGACGCGGTTGGAGTCGACTTCACGGCTTCGTTGCGTGGGGCAGCGCCCGCCGATGATCGACCCGCAGGTACTTTCCGT
>JBKJMX010000110.1:0-3974 GCA_046596135.1 Gemmatimonadales bacterium | reverse complement strand
GGGCGAGAACACATCGGCCTTTGCGGTGCGAAGCGGGCGGCTGATCATGGCGTAGAACGCCCGGTAGATCAGCGCGTAGCCGTCGATCAGGAAGAGCTGGGGAGGGGAATGGATGGGCATATGCCTATGGGTAGAGACGGGAGAAGAGATGAGAGATGAGAGACTAGAGAAGCGGGCGCACCCGATCGACAAAGCTACCCGCCTTGCTCTAGTCTCTAGTCTCTAGTCTCTACCTCACTCTCGCCTTCACCCTCTCAAACTCCGACCGCGACTGCGGCGTGAGCCGGTAGCGGCCGAAACCGGTTTCATCCTGGAATTGAAGCGTGACTCGGAGGTCGTTGTAGCCCCACACGAGATACCGGCCCTGTTGGCGCGGGGTAGCGTCGTACGTCTCGTCGGGGTCACCGAGTGCGATGAAGACTTCGCCACGGTCGGTGCGCCAGCCGGCGATGCCTTCGTCGCGGAAACGGTTGTTGGCCAAGGCGATGCGCGCGAAGTAGCGATCGAGCGCCTCGTTCTCGGGTGTCGCTGGGTTCGGGTCGGTGGAGTGGTAGAACTCGCGCCAGCGCTGGCCGCGCTCGCCCGCGGTCGCGTTCTTGAGTCCGTTGACCTGTTCGGCGTGCCCGAAGTAGCGGAGGAGGCCGACGAGATCGTCGAAGTTGGTCACGACCCAGTTCTGCGAGAACGATACCAGCGCCGAGGTGCGGCGGGCGGTGGTGCCCTCGCCGAGGATGATCTCGAGCTGGCCGAGCGGGGCCGCTTCGGGGGCGAGTCGAACGATCTGGCCCTCGATCTCGCGGGCACCGGTAAAGCGGACGGTGTTGCGGTAGATCACGCTGTCGCCCTCGTCGCGCACCTCAAGGGGAACAGACGCCGGGCCGTTGAAGCCGACGCCCTCGATGTAGATCAACAGCGTGTCGCCGCCGTAGGCCACGGTGCCGCGGGAGTTGAGGATCACGTTGAGTGAGTCGGCGCGGTTGCCGCGGCCAGCAACCTGGTAGGCGAGGATCGGCGCGGTCACCGAGCCTGGCTGGTAGGAGGGGGCCTCGAATGACTTGGTCGCGGTGCCGGTGGTGCTGTTGCCGAGATCACGGATCCGGACGGTGACGTTATAGGTGCCCGGTGCCAGCGTCACGTTCTGCTGCAGCAGAATGCTCTCGTCGGTGCGCAGCGTTTCCTGGAACTGTGCCACCCGCACCGTTTCGTCACGCGAGATGGTGATGGCGGGGCCGCTGGCGGGGCGGAACTCGTAGTCGACATGGTATCTGGCGCCGTAGCCATCGCCGTCTCGCTGGAAGGAGAACGCCCTGTTCTCCAGCGACACGCCGACGATGGCCATGGTCGAATCGTGGCGGCCCGGAAGGAAGGCAACGGTTCCGATGAAAGGCACGCCACCGGTGGCCACGAGGCGTCCGAGCCGGGAATACGTCGCCCCCGGGTTGAACAGCTCAGTGAGGGTCTGCTCGGCGTTGGGCCCGGACGGACTGCCGACCCGCTGCCAGCTGGTGCAGGCGGGGAGGGCGAGGGTCAGAATCGTGGCTGTCGCGGTGACCGCACGCATTGGCCGAAGGGTGCGAGGATCCATGATGGATTATATGACGTCCGAGTCGCTGGCGCTTGCGCTTCCGCCATGGAACATGGCACGGTATCTTGAGGGATCCCATGGCAAAAGATCCAATGATCGGGCGCACCGTCGCCGGCTATACCCTGATCCGGGCGGTCGGCGAGGGCGGCACCGCCGAAGTCTATCAGGCACAGCACTCCGAACGCGGCACCGTCGCGCTCAAGGTGCTGCGGCCCCGGCTTGCCGGCGATCCGGTGGCGATCAAGCGCTTCCTGCGCGAGGCCGAGTTCGGGGCGCGGGTGGTGCATCCCAACGTGGTGCGCACCTACGACTTCGGCGAAGAAGACGGGGTCCAGTACCTCGCCCTCGAGTGGGCGCCGGGCGAACCATTGGAGACCTTTCTCACCCGATCGGGCAACTTGGCACCCGCGGTGGCGGCCAACATCGTCCAGCAACTGGGCAATGCGCTGCAGGAGGCCCATCGCGCCGGGATTATCCACCGCGATCTCAAGCCGGCCAACATCATGTACGACCCGGAGGAGCAGAAGGCCCGGCTCCTCGACTTCGGGATCGCGCGCGACGCCGAGTTGCCGGCGGAGGAGCGCCTCACGAGGGCGGGATTCTTTGTCGGGACGTTGCAGTATGTCTCCCCGGAATCGCTGTCGGGCGAATTGGTCGGTGAGCAGGCTGACGTCTATTCGCTGGCCGTGATCGCGTACCAGATGTTGACCGAAGTGACGCCGTTTCCGGGGAAGAACCCGCGCGAACTCTTCCAGCAGCTCCTCACCCAGGACCCGATTTCGCTGAACCAGGCCACGAAGGGGCTCAAGTTCAGCACCAAGCTTGAAGAGGTGGTGATGAAGGGGCTGGCGCGCGAACCCTCCAAGCGGTGGAAGACGGTGACCGACTTCACCGGTGCGTTCTGCGACGCGGCGAATGCGGAACCGGAGAAGAAGGGATTTCTCTCCGGATTGTTCAACCGCGGCTGACGGTGTCGGCGCACGCTGACCTGGTGGCGCTGCTCGCCGAGCGTTCGGTGAAGTTTGGCGATTTCACGCTCGCCTCCGGTGCCCGCTCTCCCTATTACATCGATTGTCGACTCACCACCATGTCCGCACGCGGGCAGGTGCTGATCGGCGCACTCGGACTTGCGGCGATCGATCGGGCTGGTTGGAAGCCGCGCAGCGTGGGCGGGCTCACGATGGGCGCGGATCCGGTGTCGTACGCGATTGCTGCGGCGACTGCGGGACGCGACGCAGTGATCGATGCTTTCTCGGTGCGGAAGGCAGCGAAGCAGCATGGTACCGGACGGCAAATCGAGGGCAACTTCGCTTCGGGCGACGAGGTGGTGATCATCGAGGACGTGATCACCTCGGGTGGCTCGGCGCTACGCGCCGTCGAGGCGGTACGTGCTGCCGGCGCCAAGGTGCTCGGCGTGTTCGCGGTGGTTGACCGTGGTGCGGGCGGACGCGAGGCCCTCGAGGCCGCAGGCCTCATGGTGGTCGCGCTCGTCGGCGCGTCGGAACTGGGGCTGGGCAGTTAGCTGAATGTAGGGCAAGTGTTGCAGGGTCGGTCGCTCCCTAGACTGACAAGCTCCCGCTACAAGTGGAGTTTCCCATGGCTGAGCGTGATCATCACATCTCCCAAGCCGAAGCGGTTGCACTGATCGGGGCGCACAAGCGCACCGACGGCGTTCCACATGCGTGGCGGTTTTCCCGCAATGTCATCGACGAAATACTGGCGCAGCCGAAATGCGCCGGGATTCGGATCTATATGGCAGGTGCGGGTGCCGAGACCACTGTGGTAGTGGTGGGCACCGATGCGGGCGACGATGACCTCGCGTATGGCGTGATTGCTGAAGTGGCGTGGCCGTGCCCACCCGTCTGCAGCACAGCCTCTCCGCTGGACGTTCCCGCTCCGTGATGATTGTCCCCATCATCTACACGCTGGCGTCATTTGTATCGAGTGTTACCGGGATCATCAACCGGCATCGCAGTCGCGCGGCGTGGTGGGTGGCGGCGTGGTGCACGTGGGGGATCACGGGCAACCTGATCTCGCTGTCGTTTTCCCTGCGGAGCCAGAACAATCACTGGATGAACTATGTCTGGCCACCTGTCGAGACGTTGCTCGTGGGCGCAGCGGCGTGGTGGTTTTTCGCAGGAAAGCCGGGGTGGCAGCGGACCGCCGCCACGATCGGTGCAGTCTTGATCACCGTGACCGGGATTGTACTGGCGCTCACTGTTGAGTCGTTCACGACCTTTTCCGCCTACAGCGAACCGTTGCACAAGTTCTATGGGGGCGCAGTGGGCATCGTGCTCGTTGCGGCCAGCATCCGTGCCAGCGATCGATCGCCGATGTGGAATGCCGCCGCGTGGGTCGGGATAGCGTGGGTGATGATCTACATCCCGAC
>JBKJMX010000043.1:0-2644 GCA_046596135.1 Gemmatimonadales bacterium | reverse complement strand
CCACCCATCACCCATCACCCATCACCCATCACCCATCACCCATCACCCATCACCCATCACCCATCACCCATCACCCATCACCCAAATATCTCGACCTGCCCCAGGGCGGTATCGCAGAAGAGCGTGCGGTGGTGCGGGGTGAGGCCCAGCCGGCGGAGCGCGGCCACGTGGTGCCCGGTGCCGTACCCGACGTTGGTTTCCCAGCCATAGCCCGGGCGGCGCCGGGCGAGGGAACGCATCAGGCGATCGCGGGCACACTTGGCGAGGAGCGCAGCCGCCGCGATCGCGTGGCAGTGCGCATCGCCCTTCACGAGTGCGTGATGGGGTTCGCCCAGCTCCGGCATGGGCAGTCCATCGACGAACAGGAGTGCCCGGGTGTCGGCGGGCAAGGTCGCGCGACAGCGGACGAGCGCGCGGCGCATGGCGAGGGCCGTGGCACGGCGGATGTTGATCGCCGCGATCTCGCGCACGCTGGCGGCACCCAGACCCCAAGCGGTAGCCTGCGTGCGGATTGCCAGCCCAAGGGACTCTCGTTCATCGAGACACTTGACCAGCTTGGAATCCCGCACCCCACGGATCGCGCGGTGTCCAGCCGGGAACACCACCGCTGCCGCCACCACCGGGCCGGCGAGCGGCCCGCGGCCCACTTCGTCGACGCCAATCAGGAGTAGCCCCACCTGCCAGGTGGCGCGTTCATGGGCGAGGATCGATATGCGGGGCATGAAGGAGAATATAGGACCGCCGTACGTTTGCCGGGCGGCCGAATCGGACGTAAGCTCATGCAGTCCCCCGACCCGCCACCACGAGCCGTCCGTGACCGAATTCACTGCCCTGGGTCTCCCGATCATCCTCACGTCGATCTTCATATTCATCGCCAGCGCCGTGATCCACACGGTGATGCCGTGGCACAAAGACGACTTCGCGCCGGTCCCCGACGAAGACGCGGCGCGCGCCGCGATCGGTGCACTCCGGATTCCGCCCGGT
The DNA here is from genome assembly GCA_046596135.1 of Gemmatimonadales bacterium. Lineage (GTDB taxonomy): Bacteria > Gemmatimonadota > Gemmatimonadetes > Gemmatimonadales > GWC2-71-9 > Palsa-1233. The sequence goes on along the minus strand of JBKJMX010000043.1, from coordinate 1,660 downwards.
GACTACCTGATGCCGAAGCCAGCAGGCGCGGCCGAGATGAAGTCGGCGGAATACAAGGCCAAGCGGAAAGCGGGGCCCGTGATGCTCTTCACGATGTTGCCGAACGGCGATATCCCGATGGGGCCGATCTTCATCAAGTGGATGGCCTACCTGATCGTCGTGACGACGTTCGTCTCACTGCTTGCCGGGGCAGCCTTGCCGCCGGGCGCTCATCACACGATCGTTTGGCACACCACCGGTGGCATCGCGTTCATGGCATACGGCATGGCGCAGCCACAGGCATCCATCTGGTACTCCCGAAAGTGGTCGACCACGCTCAAAGGATTGTTCGATGCTGCGATCTACGGCGTGATCACGGCGATGGTGTTCGGGTGGTTGTGGCCGTAAGGGGAGTCATCAGTCGTTGGACTTCAGCTGCGTTGGTGCGGGGTAGCGAACGCTGAAAGGGGCCGGACTTCGCAAGGAAGTCCGGCCCCCCTCTAACGTCATCGACCTGTGCAGGCGCCGCTAACGATTAACAGCTAACGACCACCCTACCGATCCCGCTTCTCCTTGATGCGCGCTGCCTTGCCGCTCAGCTTGCGGAGGTAGTACAGCTTCGCGCGGCGCACTCGGCCGCGGCGCACCACCTCGATCGTCGCATACATCGGTGAGTGAAGCGGGAAGACACGCTCCACGCCGACGCCGGCGGACACCTTGCGCACGGTGAACGTCTCATTGACGCCACCACCGCGACGCGCAATCACCACGCCCTCGAACGCCTGCAGGCGGGTCTTCTCGCCCTCGCGCACCCGCACCATCACCTTTACAGTGTCACCCGAATCGAAGCGGGGGACGTCGGTGCGCAGACCTTCGTGCGCGATCTGCTCCAGGATTTCCATGCCCATCGTCGTGCTCCTGCGCCATCGGCGCGGTGGTGCGGTCAGGACTTCGCGTCGCCTTCGTGACGCTCCGTTGCCGTGAACGCCGCCCAGAGGTCGGGCCGGCGCTGCTGAGTGATTCGTTCTGCTTCCTGCTGCTTCCACGCCGCAATCGCCGCATGGTTTCCCGAGAGCAGCACCTCGGGGATCGCCTGCCCACGAACTTCTGCGGGCCGAGTGTAACTTGGCGGGCTCAACAACCCGTCGTAATGCGAATCCGAACTCGCCGATTCATGATCGCCGATCGCGCCCGGGAGGAGCCGCACCACCGCGTCGATCACGCAGAGGGCCGCCGCCTCACCACCCGACAGCACGAAATCACCAATCGAAATCTCCTCGGCGCCAAGAATGTCGACCACCCGCTGGTCGATGTCCTTGTAGTGCCCACAGAGAATCGTGAGCCGCTCGCCGAGTGACCACTTCACCGCGTCGTCGTGCGAGAAGCGGCGACCGCGCGCCGACATCACTACCACCGGACCGAGTGGCGCAGGCAACGTTTCAACTGCCTCGAGGAACGGCTCCGCCTTCAGCACCATCCCCGCTCCGCCACCGAATGCGTAATCGTCGACGGTGTGATGCTTGTCGTGCGCGAAATCGCGCAACTGCACCAGCCGATAACTCGCCTTCCCTGCTGCCGCCACCCGCCCCGGGATGCTCGCCTCGAGAAATGGCCGCATCGCATCGGGAAAGAGCGTCACGACATCAATCGCGAGCATTCAGCGCATCAACTCGGCCGGCAC
>JBKJMX010000176.1:0-50568 GCA_046596135.1 Gemmatimonadales bacterium | reverse complement strand
CGCTCCTCCGGGGTATATGCCGTGAGTCTGTTCCGCACCAAGTCGCTGACCGATATCGTGCCGGAGGAGGGGGCCGAGGGCTCCCTCAAGCGGACGCTCACCGCGTCCAACCTCGTGCTGCTCGGCATCGGTGCGATCATCGGCGCCGGCATCTTCGTGCTCACGGGCACGGCAGCCGCCAACAACGCCGGTCCGGCGATCGTGATCTCGTTCGTCCTCGCCGGTTTCGGCTGCCTCTTCGCCGGCCTCTGCTACGCCGAGTTCGCGGCGATGATCCCGGTGGCCGGCAGCGCGTACACCTACGGGTACGCGACGCTCGGTGAGTTCGTCGCCTGGATCATCGGCTGGGACCTGATCCTTGAGTACCTCTTTGCGGCGTCGACGGTCGCGGTGGGCTGGTCGGGCTACTTCACGGCCTTCGTCGCCTCGCTGGGGATTCACATACCGGCGGCAATCGCGGGCTCTCCCTTCACGGTCGAGGGGACGCACACGCTGGTGCGCTCGCAGCTCTGCGTTGACCCTGCCACCGGTGGCTTCGCGGTCGATGCGATCTCGCACACGGCAGTCACCGTGGCCAACTGTGCCGCGGCGGGTGGCACGGTCCAGGGCGGCATCCTCAACGTCCCGGCGATGCTGATGGTGCTGGTGCTCACCGTGCTCCTGGTGATCGGCATCAAGGAGTCGGCGAAGTTCAACAACTTCATCGTGTACGTGAAGGTCGCGATCGTCCTCGCGGTGATCGGCTTCGGCATCAAGTACATCGACACCGCCAACTGGGTCCCGTTCATCCCCGAAAACATCGCCCCGGGGCAGTTCGGTTGGAGCGGCATCCTCCGCGGCGCCGGCGTGATCTTCTTCGCCTTCATCGGTTTCGACGCGGTGTCGACGACGGCGCAGGAAGCGAAGAACCCGCAGCGCGACCTTCCGATCGGCATCCTCGGGTCGCTCGCAGTCTGCACCGTGCTGTACATCGCGATGGCGCTGGTGATGACGGGCATGGCACACTACAGCGAGCTCAACGTGCCGCATCCGGTCTTTGTGGCGATCCAGAAGGCCGGACCCGGCCTCGCCTGGCTGGGCTTCCTCGTGAACATCGGCGCGATCGCGGGTCTGGCCTCCGTGGTGCTGGTGATGCTCATGGGGCAGCCGCGCATCTTCTACGCGATGTCGCGTGACGGACTCCTGCCGCCGTTGTTCGGCAAGGTGCACCACAAGTTCGGCACGCCGTGGATCGCGACCATCATCACCGGGTGCGTGGCGGCTCTCATCGCCGGCCTCTTCCCGATCGCGTTGCTGGGTGAGCTGGTGTCGATCGGCACACTGCTCGCCTTCGTAATCGTTTGTGGCGGCATCCTGGTGCTGCGCAGCAAGCGGCCCGACCTGCCGCGGCCGTTCCGCACCCCATGGGTGCCGTTTGTGCCAATCATGGGCATCCTGATCTGCGGCTACCTGATGTACGGCCTGCCCGGCGACACCTGGATCCGGCTCATGGTCTGGATGGCACTCGGCCTCCTGATCTACTTCGCGTACGGCATCAGAAACTCCAGGCTGGCGAAGAGCGGGATGTAGTCTGCTCCGCTGATTCGCGAACGTGGGAAGGGCCGTCTCCGGGTGGAGCCGGCCCTTCCTGTATCCGCGAATGCGGGCCCTCCCCGCGACCCCCCACCTTCTATCGACTATTTTCCCCTCATGTCCGCTCTCGACGTCGCCGCACTGCTTGTCCCTGGCAAGCGCATCTGCCTCACCACCCACGTGAATCCCGATGGCGATGGCCTCGGCAGCGAGGTCGGCCTGGTCCACCTTCTCCGGGCCTTCGGCGCCGACGTGGTGATCACCAACCCGACGGCCACCCCGGATCGCTTCGACTTCCTCTTCGCCGACCTCCCGGGGGTCGACCGAAGCGGACAGGCGGTGAAGGAGCTGCGCCGGGCCGACATCGTCGTGGTGCTCGACATTGCCGACTTGTCGCGCCTCGGCATGCTGTCGGACACCGTACGTGACTGCGGCGTGCCCGTGGCGTGCATCGACCACCACGTGGGGCCGGGGGTGCTGCCTGAGGGGCCTCGCTTCGTGGACCCCGATGCGGCCGCCACGGGCGAGCTGATCGCGCTCCTGGCCCACGAGGCTGGCTGGCCGATCACCCAGCAGGCCGGCCGCGCCTTGTACGTGGCGCTGGTGACCGATACCGGTGGCTTCCGGTTCTCCAACACTCGGCCGCGGACGCTCCGAGTGGCGGCCGATCTGGTTGAGGCAGGCGTCGACACCGAGCAGGTGTACCTGGATGTCTACGCGAACGCGCCTGAGGGCCGTCCGCGGCTGCTGGCCGAGGTGCTGCAGACGCTGGTGGTGGAGCACGAGATCGGCCTCGCCTGGGTGACGGTCCCGCCGGGCTCCCTCGAACGCCATGACGTTGATCCCGACGATCTCGACGGTGCGGTCGAGCACGCGCGCTCGATTCGTGGCGTGCGAATGGCGCTGCTATTTCGGGAGATGTCGGGCGGGCGTACCAAGGTTTCGCTCCGGAGCGTGGGCGACGTCGACGTGGCCGAGCTCGCCAGGCGCTTTGGTGGTGGCGGGCACCGCAAGGCAGCGGGTGTGGCCATCGCCGGACCGATGCCGACGGTGCAGGAGCAGGTGCTGCAGGCGGCGCGAGAACTCCTCACTGGCTCCCCGGTGCCGGCATGAGCGACACGCCCGACATGTTCGAGCGGATCGAGCGCGCACTCGACGGCCTGCGGCCGTACATCAGCTCGCACAAGGGAAGCGTGGAGGTCATCGACTTCGACACCGAGAGTGGCCTCCTCCTGGTGCGGCTCGGTGGCACGTGCAAGGGATGCGCTGCTTCAACGGTGACACTCAAGCAAGGCATCGAGACGCGACTTCGCACGGCAGTGCCGGAAGTCCGCGTTGTCGAAGCCGTCTGACGGGAACACCATGACCAGCTCGCAACAGTCCACGATCGAGGCGGCGCTCGACACCGTCGTGAACCCGCGCACCGGCAGCGGGTTGATGGCGTCGGGGATGATCGCCGATCTCGACATCGGTGCTGATGGGGCAGTGAGCTTCACGGTGCTGCTGCGTCGTGACGACCCCGCCACACTGGTGCGTCAGGTGCGCCAGGCACTCACCGCGGCTGGCGTCCCGCAGCCGAAGATTGCCGTTCGGGATCCTGAGGGTCCTGCACCGACGACCCACGCGGCACCGCAGAGCGCCTCCGCCAACGTGCCGGCTGCGCCGGTGCCGAGCGAGATTCCCGGCCTCGGCCGAGTGATCGCGATCTCGTCGGGAAAGGGTGGGGTCGGGAAATCGACGGTGGCGATCAACGTCGCGGTGGCACTCGCGGAACGCGGACTGCGCGTCGGGATCATGGACGCCGACATCTATGGCCCCAACCTGCCGCGCATGGCCGGTGTGTACGAGAAGCCCGCGGTGCGCGACGGCCTCATCCAGCCGCTCGAGGCGTGGGGTGTCAAGTTGATGTCGATCGGCTTCCTTGTTGATCGCGACGCCCCGGCGATCTGGCGTGGCCCGATCATCATGAAGGTGATCAACCAGTTCCTGCGCGACGTGGCGTGGGGCGAACTCGATTGCTTCATCGTCGACATGCCACCGGGGACCGGTGACGCCCAGCTGTCGCTGGTGCAATCGGTGCTGGTGAGTGGCGCGGTAATCGTGACGACGCCGCAGGAGATGTCAGTAGGCGATGCGCTCCGCGGCGCGAAGATGTTCGAGAGGGTCAACGTGCCGCTGTTCGGGATCGTCGAGAACATGAGCGGCTTTCTTGACCCCGTCACCGGGATGCGCCACGACCTCTTCGGCACGGGCGGCGGTGAGCGGCTCGCCGAGGAGCTGGACGCCGAGCTGCTGGGTCAGGTGCCACTGCAGGGAGGGATGGCCGACGCGGCGGACCGCGGGAGGCCGATCATCATCGAGGCGCCGACGACGGCGGCGGCGGTCATGTTGCGCGAGATCGCTGACCGCATCTGGGCCAAGGCATCGAGCACGCGGCAGCGGATGCCCGTGCTGGAGGGGTAGCCTGCGTTCCTAGTCGATCCAGACGACGTCGATGCTGGCGACGGTGGTGTTGAGTTTCACGGTGATCTTCCGCTTTGCCGCGTCGAATCGCGGCGTGATCCACGTCTTTCCATCACGCGCGAACCCGTCGGCGCTGAGTGTGCTCAAGAACCGACTGGCATCGAGCCGGACGCCGATGCCCCGCGGGATCCGCAGCGTCACCACACCCATCGACATTTCGACGGTCACCCGTGCGTCCTGCTTCCACGCGCCCGCAAAGTCGAGCGTGGCGCGGCCGATTCCACCGTCGAGGCGGACCTCGCGACAACCGGCGTTGGCCAGGCCAGTGATGTCGATGTCGCCTGCCCCCACGGTGAACGTGGCGTGGCGGCACTCGCCACGCGTGGGGGTGCCGAATGCGACGGTGGCACGGCTTGCACCGGCGCGCACGGTGAGGTCGGTGAGTGTGAGCCCGCCCAACTCAAGATTGGCCTCGCTCGCACCGAGATTGGCGGAGAGCGAGAGCGGCACGGTGCGCGAGAAGGCGAAATCGCCTACCTGATCGAGCTGGCTTCGCGAGGTCACGCGCATCCCCCCCTTGCCGATCGACTCGAGGCCCAGCTTGAGGATCCCGGTGCGCGGGTCATACTGCTGCGTGGGCTGGAAACGGTCGGCGTCGTATCGCACGTGCATGCGATAGAGCTGTGACGCCGCGGCGGAGCCGATTCGCACCGCACCCGCGCCGAAGTCGAGTGTCGCGATGGTCTGTCGCTCGGCGAGAATCCCGCGCGCTGCCGTGAATACCCTCATCGTCTGTGCGGAGGCCGGCAACGCAACCAGCGCGCCCGCGCATCCGAGCGCGAGCGCTGCCATGCGAGGGGTCACGGCGCGTCCTTCGGCGGGCGGGTCACCGCGGGTACGCCGAACTGCGGCGTTGCCCAGAGGAACTCATCGGTCATCATCTCAGGCGGGATGATTCGCCCGGCAAAATGCTCGCGCACTCCGCCGCGCGAGAGGATTGCTGCGCCGAACCCGACTGTCCCGAGGAACCAGGTCGCCAGTGCCGCCGAGACGAAGATGATCCCGCCGGCGACGGGCACCCAGCCCACCGCCACCCACGCGATCCAGCTCATCGCCAGCGCCGCCAGGCCGGTGAAGACATACCGATAGGCGTTGGGCGATACCACGAGGCCGCGCGCCATCCGGCGACGCGTGATCGTCTCGCCCATCGCGTGTGCGACAGCGAGGAGACCGCCGAGGATCGCGACGATCGCAAGCAGGAGATAGATCACGACCGCGAAGGGGACGAGGAGTGCGCCCGCGACGGTGAGCACCAGTCCCACGACCAGCATCCCGAATGTCGGCACGAGGAGAATCTGCCCCAGCAGACCGGCTGTGAAGCTGCGTCCGAACGAATGGGCAACGGTGTCTGACACGATTTCGAGGTTGGGCCGCCCGAAAGTGACCATGCCGAAGCCGAGAATCAGCAGCGTGACGAAGATCCCTGCGAGACCCGCACCACGCTGTGCCACCGTGCGCCACAGCGGTACCGCGTCCTCTGCCGGCGTGGCCACGGCCTCGAGGCTCTGCATTGTGCCGGTGACGTCGCCACCGACCATGCGCACCCGACCACCAATCGCCAGGACATCTCCGATCACGATTCCACCGCGATGGATGCTCACATTGCCGTCGAGGGCAACGATGTTCCCCTCGACCCGACCGTGCACCTCGGTGTCGCCGTTCAGCACCACGAGGTGTCCGCTCACAACTTCATCCGAGCCGATGGACGTGTGTCCGATTCGCGCCCTCCCACCCTCCACGTTGAGACGCGTCCTCGAAATCGGGGTGCGCAGCGCAGCGCGAAGATCGCGCTCAATGCGTGCCGGGTCGTCGAGGCGGCCGGGATTGAGGGTGGGTGCCTGCGCGTCCGCCTGGACGGCCTGCGGGGCCGGAGCGGAGTACACCTCGAAGACCGGGAGGAGATTGCGCAGCCGGTGCGCTGCGGTGGCAACCGGGTTGTCCGGCGAGACCGCCAGCAATGGGGCGGGGAGCAGGCCACCAAGCAGGAAGAGGACCCCGGTCAGGGTCCCCCTACCACCTCGCATCGGGCACCGGCTCGGACAGGAGTCGACGTAGCCCGACAAGTGCGGCAGCGTAGAGCGCCGCCGCGGCACCGATGATCGGTACGGCCCGCGCTGGCGCCGCGAGGAGGTCGCGAGTCCCGTCGAACCACGGCTGCTCGACCATGTTCGCGGCGGCAGCTTGCAGCGATGTCCAGAGGGTCTGCCCGATCCCCTGCAGCGCCGGATCAGCCCATGCAAGCGCCGTGGCAGGATGCGATGCAGCCCAGGCGAAGCCCCCCGTCACTGCCGCAGTCACCAGCACCGCGCCGACGGCAACGCGCCGCCTGGCGCTCAGCGCCCGCACCGTCACCTCGACGGGTGGCGCGTGAATGGTGACCCGTGCCATGACGCGCGGGGCGAAGCCCGGTGAGGGGTCAACAAGCGGAAGCACTGCGAGGGCATCGACGACTTGGCGGTCGAGGTCGACCATGGTGCGACAGATGGTGCATCCGGCAACGTGTGTGCGCGCGCCTTCGATGGTGGTTCCATCGAGGATCGCGTCGAGTTCGTCCGCCGTCAGGTGGTGGGGTTCGGGGGCGTTCATGATGCTGGCCTCCTACGACGATTGCGGGTGGACGGTTTCACTCATCGCGCATGTCAGCGAGGAGTATGCGGAGTTCATTGCGTGCCCTGTGGATGTAGGTCTTGACGGTGCCGAGCGGGAGGTCGAGGATCTCGGCGATCTCCTCGTAGGGCCGGCCATCGACGTGTCGCAGCAGGATGCAGCTTCGATACTCGGGCCGGAGTTTGCCGATGGCTTCTTCGATCTGCGCGCCGAGTTCACGCGACGTCACTTCTTCGAGCGCCGATTCGCGGTTGTCGCCGATCTGCAGCGTGGTGGCCTCGACCGCGTCGGCCGTCTGGGCGTGCGGTGAGCCATCGAGGGAGAGGGTGTCGAGGGAGCGCTTTCGGAGGTGATCGATTGCGGCATTGTTGGCGATCTTGAAGATCCAGCTTGAGAACTTGTACTCGGGCCGGTACGACTCGATCGCGTTCAGCACCTTCACGAACGTCTCTTGCGCGAGGTCCTCCGCGAGTTCGCGATCGCGCACCATCCGGAAGATCAGCGAGAACACTGGCCGCTGGTAGCGTCGGATCAGCTCGCGATAGGCCGAATCGCGGCCCATCACGGCGTGGCGGACCACTTCCTGGTCGCTGAGCGGAACCCACGCGGCGGGTGTGCGCATCGTCAGTCTGCCACGCGCGTTGCGGGACCGTTCGCCGAGCCGGTAGCTTTCGGCACGATGCATCCTGCCGAACAGTCCCTACCAGTCACGGGTGGCCACGCCAAGCGGGAATACGTGCGCGGGGTCTTCACCGACATCGCGCCCCGGTACGACCTGCTGAATCATGTGCTGTCGCTCAATGCCGATCGTGGCTGGCGCCGTGCCGCCGTGACCGAGCTGGGCTGGGAGGCGCATTCCGACGGACGGTATCTCGACCTCTGCGCGGGTACGCTGGATCTTGCCGCCGAGCTGGGCAACAGGGCCGGCTTTTCGGGAGCGGTTGTCGGCGCCGACTTCGTGCCCGCCATGCTGCGACGCGGTGCCGGCAAGTCGGCGCGGGTGCAACCTGCCGTAGCAGATGCCCTCCGGCTTCCGTTCGACGACGGAACGTTTGATGGAGCCACGGTCGGGTTCGGGGTGCGCAATCTCATGGACCTCGATCGGGGGCTGCAGGAAGCGGCGCGGGTGCTCCGGCCCGGCGCGCGATTCGTGGTGCTTGAATTCAGCACGCCGCGGCACCAGCCGATGCGGGCGATGTATCTGGGCTACTTCCGCCATGTGCTGCCGCGGGTCGGTCGGCTGGTCTCAAAACATAGGAGCGCCTACGACTGGCTACCAGCGTCTGTGCTCGCCTTTCCCGAGCCGGCAGAGCTGGCGCGGCGGATGGAAGCCGCGGGATTCGAGGCCGTCCGATGGCGCTCCCTATGGGGTGGCATCGTCGCGATCCACATGGGAGTGCGTACCTGATGAGCGTAGACTCGCTGCCTGAATTCATTGCCGTGCTCGACCGGGCCGGTGAGCTGGTGCGGATCGCCGCGCCGGTTCGCACCCATCTCGAGATCGCCGAGATCGCCGACCGCGTGATGAAGCAACCCGGCGGCGGGCCGGCGCTGCTCTTTGAGCATCCGGTGATGCCTGACGGCAGCCGCAGCTCGATCCCGGTTGCGATCAACCTCTTCGGATCGGCGCGCCGGATGTGCCTGGCGTTCGGGGTCAGCCGGATCGACGAGATCGGTGAGCGGATCAGCGAACTCGTGACGATGCAGGTTCCCGAGGGGCTGATGGGCAAGCTCTCGATGCTGCCACGGCTCGCCGAGGCGGCGAAGTATCCGCCGAAGGTGAGGTCGGGGAGGCCGGCGTGCCAGGAAGTGGTGCTGCAGGGCGACGACATCGACCTCGACCGGATTCCGTTCCTGCAGACATGGCCGGGTGACGGTGGTCGCTACATCACGCTCCCGATGGTGATCACCCGCGACCCCGATCGGAAGACCCGGAACGTCGGCATGTACCGGGTACAGGTGCAGGGGAAGCGCGAGCTCGCGATGCACTGGCAGCGCCACAAGTCGGGCGCGGCGCATTGGCGCGCGATGGCCGAACGCGGCGAGGTCATGCCGGTCGTGATCGCGCTGGGCGGCGATCCGACGGCGATGTACTCGGGATCGGCGCCACTCCCGCCGGGGATCGATGAGTTCCTGTTCGCTGGGTTCATCCGCCGGCAGCCGGTGGAGCTCGCGCGCGCGATCACCTGCGACCTCGAAGTCCCGGCCGAATCGGAGATCGTGATCGAGGGGCACATCGATCCGTCGGAGGACCTGGTGATGGAGGGGCCGTTCGGCGATCACACCGGCTTCTATTCGCTGGCCGACCTCTATCCGAGAATGCATGTGACCGCGGTCACGATGAAGCGTGCCCCGGTCTATCCCGCGACGCTGGTGGGGCGGCCGCCGATGGAGGACTACTGGCTCGGGAATGCCACTGAGCGGATCTTTCTCCCGCTCCTCAAGCTCACCGTCCCCGAAATCGTCGATTACCACATGCCGGCGGCTGGCATCTTCCACAACCTCGTGTTCGTGAGCATCGACAAGCAGTATCCGGGGCAGGCATTCAAGGTGATGCACGCGCTGTGGGGACAGGGGCTGATGGCGCTGTCGAAGGTGATCGTGGTGGTCGATCGCGACGTCAACGTGCAGGACCCCGACGAGGTGTGGTGGATCGCGCTCAACAACATCGACCCGAAACGCGACACCGAATTTGCGCGCGGGCCGATGGACGTGCTCGATCATTCCTCGCAACACTTCACCTTCGGCAGCAAGATGGGGATCGACGCGACGCGGAAATGGCCCGAGGAAGGATTCACCCGCGAGTGGCCGGAGCGGATCGTGATGGACGATGCCACGCGGCAACGGGTCGACGAGCTGTGGAACACTCTGGGGCTGGATCCCCAGGCGTGACCGCGGCGTGAGCGGGGGCGCGCGGGAGGCGCAAACCTTTGGCGGCCCCGGTGCGCTCGCGCGGTGGTCGTCATTCGTGAAGCTGCCGCACACCCTCTTTGCGCTGCCGTTCGCGCTGCTGGGGGTGATCGCCGCGTCGTGGGTTGCGCCGGTCACGGCGCGGACCGTGGCATTGGTCATCGTGGCCTTCAGTGCCGCCCGGTTCGTCGCGATGGGATTCAACCGCATCGTCGACCGGGAATTCGACGCGCGCAATCCGAGAACGAACGCCCGCGAGATCCCGCGGGGGGTGATCAGCGTCGCGCAGGCTGGAGCCGCGATCGTGTTCGCGGGATTGGTGTTCGTGCTGGCAGCCGGTGGACTCAATCGGCTCTGCCTTCTGCTGTCGCCGGTGGCACTCCTCTGGGTGCTTGGCTACAGCTACACCAAGCGCTTCACCGCGTGGCCGCACATCTGGCTTGGGCTTTCGCTCGCGATCGCGCCGGTGGGCGGGTGGATCGCCGTCACCGGCGCGTGGAGCGAGCCGTGGTGGCTGCTCGTCGTGATTACCGTGGCGGTGATGTCGTGGGTGGCCGGTTTCGACATCTTCTACGCGCTGCCCGATGCGGCATTCGACCGCTCCAGCGGACTCCGCAGCGTGGTGGTGCGGTTCGGCGAGCGACGCGCGATCCTCATCGCCAAGCTGCTGCACGGCCTCACGATCCCGGCGCTGGCGTTCTTCGGCTGGCACGCTGGCTTCGGCCCCTGGTACTTCGTCGGTGTCGCGGCGGCGGCCGGAATCCTCGCGTGGGAGCATCGCCTGGTGCAGCCAGGGGATCTCTCCCGGCTCGACGCTGCATTCTTCACGATGAACGGCGTGATGAGTGTGGTGGTGCTGCTCTTTGCGGTGGTCGACAGGGTGGTTTGACGGAGACCGGAGAACGGAGAACGGGTTGTGCGCCTTGGGTTCTCACCCCCGGACTAGCTTCATTGCAAGCATTGAAGTGCTTTTACACCAGCCGTTCTCCGTCCTCCGTCCTCCGTTCTCCGTTCTCCGTTGTCCGTTGTCCGTCACAAGGAGAGGCTCGACTTGCACCTTCCCATCGTCGTCGCGATCACCGGCGCATCCGGCGCCCCGTACGCGGTGCGGTTGCTGGAGGTGCTGGCGCGAGAAAAGGTGCCGGTCGACCTGATCGTGACCTCGCACGGCTGGCGGTTACTCGAGACGGAATCGGCGATTGCAAACGAGGCGGCGTTGCGCGACGCGACCGGCGGCGATTGGGCGTCAGTGACCCTTCATCCCGACAGCGATCGCGGCGCCCGCCCCGCGTCCGGCTCGCATCGCACGGCGGGTATGGTGATCTGTCCGTGCTCGATGGGGACGGTGTCGGCGATTGCGCAGGGGAGTTCGCGGTCGCTGGTCGAACGCGCCGCCGACGTCACGCTCAAGGAAAGGCGGAAGCTGATCGTGGTACCGCGGGAGACGCCGCTGTCGTTGGTGCATCTTCGCAACTTGGTGGCGCTCACCGAGGCCGGCGCGGTGGTTGTGCCTGCGGCACCGGGTTTCTACCATCGGCCCACGGCGATCAGCGACCTGGTCGACTTCATCGTGCAGCGAATTGTCGACCAGCTCGGCCTCGACATCCCGCTGGCACCGCGCTGGGAGGGATGACAGAATGCGTATCGGGGTGATCAGTGACACGCACGGCCTGCTCCGGCCGGAAGTGTTCGAGGTGTTCGAGGGGGTCGATCACATCCTGCACGCGGGTGACATCGGGCCGCCCGATATCCTCACCGAACTCGAGGCGATCGCCCCGGTCACTGCGGTTCATGGCAACACCGACGGGCACGACATCCGCGCTCGGGTTCGGGACACGGCTCGGCTCCAGCTTGATGGCTTCGACATCGTGCTCACGCACGGCCACCTCCTCGGTGTGACCCCCACGCCGGCGCTCCTCCACGAGGAGTACCCGGACGCCGACATCATCATCTTCGGGCACACCCACCGGCCACTGCTGGAAACGGTGGATGTCGTCGTGACGGTCATGAACCCTGGCGGGGCAGGGGCCCGCCGGTTCGACCTGCCGGCCTCGGTCGGGATCATCGAGCTCGAGCCCGGGATCCCGCCGAGGGGGCGATTGGTTCCACTCACCGGAATGGACGAGGACTAGCGGTCAGTCGACCGGCGGCGTCTGGGATTTCGGTCCGATCCCGGCACCGATGATCTTGCCGTGTTCGTCAAGCAGCCACCGGATCACCAGCTGGTCGGTGGACAGGTCGCTGAAATTGCCGGCATGCCAGAATTGGAGCGCGCCGCGACGCCGGGTCAACTTTTCCTCGACAACAGCCAACTCGATGCCTGCGCGTGTCGTTACCTGCTCCATGACGGTCTGGATGCCTTCCGGTCCGCCCATCTTCTCAAGCGCGGCCGAATCGGTAGCGGCAACGAGCGAATCGGACTGCCCCGCCAGGAACCAGCGGGTGTAGGTCTTCCCGAGGGCGAGGAATCGGGCTGAGTCGGCGGCGTTCATCGTCAGGGGCGGTTTCAGTTCGGGCGCAGCGTCCTGTGCGGCAAGTGATGCCGCAGGCGCGACGAGCAGGGCGACGGTCAGTACAAGGCGCATCTCAGCTCCAGGAAGGGGATAACACCACCCCGACGAGCTGGGCGAGTCGCAGGTTTCAGTTTGAACCTTCTGGAGGGTTTCGTGAAGATCCGTGCTGGCATGCTGCTCGTCCTGCTTGGAGCGCCAATCGGCGTCGGTGCGCAGGCGCCGCGCACCACCATCGTCATGTTGGGCACTGGCACGCCGATCCCGGATCCCGATCGCAGCGGGCCCGCGATCGCGATCATCGTCGATTCCGTCGCCTATCTCTTTGATGCGGGCGTCGGGGTTGTCCGACGGGCAACCGAGGCCGGGCGACACGGTGTCGCCGCATTCGCGCCGTCGTCGCCCGGCGCGCAGCCGGCGCCGCGCTTCGACCGGGTCTTCCTCACCCATCTCCATTCCGATCACACCCTTGGCCTCGCCGACGTGATCCTGACCCCCTGGGTCCAGGGGCGTAAGGCACCGCTCGACGTGTACGGGCCTGCCGACACCGACGATCTCGTTGACGGAATCCTCGATGGCAATGCCGTGGATATCGCCGAGCGAGTGGCGAGCGCGGGTGGGCCCGGGTCGGAGGGGTGGAAGGTGCGGGTGCACAAGGTTCGAGCAGGGCTGGTTTACCGTGATGCCCGAGTTACGGTGCATGCGTTTGCGGTGCCGCACGGCGGGCTGGCAGAGTCGTACGGCTACCGGATCGAGACGCCCGACCGCGTGATCGTGATCAGCGGCGACACGCGCGCGCTAGTCGAAATTGCCGCCCAGTGCAACGGCTGCGACGTACTCATCCATGAGGTGTATTCGGACGCAGGACTGGCAAACGTTCCCCCCGTGCGGCAACCGTATCATCGCCTGGCGCACACCTCCGCGACGCAGTTGGGAGATATCGCAACGGCCGCACGGCCGGGACTGCTGGTGCTCCACCACCAGCTCTTCTTCGGTGCGTCCGACGACACGTTGCTCGCGGAAGTGCGATCGCGGTTCAGCGGGAAGGTGGTGTCGGCACGCGATCTCGACATCTACTGAGCGCTGCGGCGGCGCACCGGTTCACTGCCATTCCTCCAGCTTCACGGTCCGTCGCCACGAATCGGGTCGTGTCCGGAACCAGTGCATCACCAGCATGCGCTCGTGCAGCCGATCGAGGTGAACCTGATGGATCGGGGCAACTGAACGGGTACGTTCGTCGAGCACCGCCGCACTGAACGCCTCCCGTTCGAGCGGCGTAGTCGGGTCGGGCCATCCGCCCCGTACCTCGCCTTGTCGGATCAGGTAGACACGATCGTCGCCGTGTGCACCCGGATCACGGTACACGAACGTGAGCAGCTCGAGCGCGCTGCGTGCGCGGGTGGTGGCCGCCAGCAGCCATTCGAGTGCCTCAAACCGCTCGCGCCAACGCAGTGCCCCCTCGAAATCGCCTGATTCCGCCCGCGCGGTCATCTCCCGCACCACGCGGTCGACCGGTTCGATCGCCCTCCCCTCACAGAACGCCGCTGCCCGCTCGGCGTGTCCTCGGTACACCGGCTCCGAGACCTCGCCGGCACACGGAGCCAGGCAGGTCCCGAAGTCGAATCGCGGGCACGCCGCGCGCCGCGGCTCGGTGAACAGGTCCCCCTGCTCGGCGAAGTGCATCGGCGCGTTGCCGCGACAGTCACGCAGTGACAGGAGATCGGTGAGGACACGTGCGCCATCTGACGTTCGCGCCCGCGAGGGGAGCGGCCCATACACCCGGCCCGGATGGCGCTCGGGCGATTGCGTGGCGAGCAGGCGTGGGGCGGGCTCGTCGGTGAGGACGAGAAACATCATCCCACGCTGCCGGTTCATGGCGACGTTGTAGGGAGGCCGGTGCTGCCGGATCAATCGCAGTTCGGAGAGCGCCGCAGAGAATTCGCTCGGCGTGTAGTCGAAGCGGATGTCGCTGGTGGCGTGCAGGATGCGTGCGGCCTTGTCGTCGGGATACTTCGCGCGGAAGTATGACATCAGCCGGGTGCGCACGCTCTTCGCCTTGCCGACGTAGAGGATTCGCCCCGACGCGTCGAGCATCCGATAGGTGCCGGGGCGATCCTCGGCGAGTCGACGGATCCGGAACCGCAGGGCGGCCAGGTCGCCGGCAGGGAGGGCGAGCGCGAGACGAGTCACCCCGGAAAGTAAGCAGCGATGCGATGGATGTGCCGGGGGATGCAGGGTGGCCGGGCCCAACGCGTGCGCATGCTATTGTTCGCCGATCCTCGTCACGGAATCCCGTCATGACCAGCAGCGTGGCCCAATGACCCGAAGCCCACTCGCCGGCAAGCTCCCCTCGCCCGACATGCTCGTCGATGTTGCCAGGCTGCAGGCGGCATACTTCGACGAAGTGCCCGACTTCGCCGTTGCCGCCGAGCGGGTGAGCTTCGGGACCTCGGGGCACCGCGGGTCCGCGTTCAAGCGCACGTTCAACGAGCACCACGTGCTGGCGATCAGCGAGGCGATCTGCCGCTACCGACGCGAGCAGGGATATGATGGCCCACTCTTCCTGGGCATCGATACCCATGCACTCTCCCGCCCAGCCGCGGAGTCGGCGCTGGAGGTCCTCGCGGCGCACGGTGTCGACGTGATGCTCGCGGCGGATGATGAGTTCACTCCGACACCCGTCATCTCGCACGCGATTCTCAGTTATAACCGTGGGCGCACGACTGGTCTTGCCGATGGCATCGTGATCACGCCGTCGCACAACCCACCGGCCGACGGCGGCTTCAAGTACAACCCGCCAAACGGCGGACCTGCCGACACTTCGGTCACCCGCTGGATCGAGGCGGAGGCCAACAAGCTCCTCGAAGCCGGTCTGGCTGGCGTTTCGCGCATTCCGCATGCGGCGGCCCTCCGTGCTTCCACCACCCACCAGCACGATTACCGCACGCCGTACATCGACGACCTCGGCACTGTCATCGACATGGACGTGATCCGCGGCGCGGGGCTGCGTCTCGGCGTCGATCCGATGGGTGGCGCCGGCGTGCACTATTGGCAGCAGATCGCGGACCGCCATCGGCTCGACCTCACCGTCGTGAGCGAGGTGGTCGATCCGACCTTCTCCTTCATGTCGGTGGACTGGGACGGCAAGATCCGCATGGATCCGTCATCGGCTGATGCGATGCAGCGACTCATCGCGATCAGGGACCAGTTCGACATCGCGTTCGCATGCGACACCGATCATGATCGACACGGGATTGTCACGCGGAGCGGCGGCCTCCTGAGTCCGAACGCGTACCTCGCAGTGATGGTCGACCACCTCTTCCGCACCAGGGACGAGTGGTCACGCGTCGCAGCGGTGGGGAAGACGGTGGTGAGCAGCAGCATGATCGATCGGGTCGCGGCGTCACTGGGCCGGCGGCTCTACGAAGTACCCGTCGGCTTCAAGTGGTTCGTCGACGGCCTCTTCGACGGATCGCTTGGGTTTGTCGGTGAGGAGAGCGCCGGTGCGTCGTTCCTGCGTCGCGATGGCACCGTGTGGTCGACCGACAAGGATGGGTTCATTCCCGCCCTGCTGTCGGCGGAAATAACCGGGCGATCCGGGAAGGATCCGGCCGAGTATTACGCCGCTCTCACGGCGCAGCATGGGGAGCCGGTGTACGATCGGGTCGAAGCCAGCGCCTCGCCGGCGCAGAAGGCGCGCCTCTCGAAGCTCTCGCCTGATGCGATCACGAGTGACTCGCTCGCCGGCGAGCGAATCGAATCCGTGCTCAGTCACGCCCCCGGGAACGGCGCGGCGATTGGCGGGATCAAGGTCTCGACGGCATCGGGGTGGTTCGCCGCACGCCCGTCGGGCACTGAGGACATTTACAAGATCTACTCGGAATCATTCCGCGGTCGGGATCATCTCGACGTAATCATCACCGAGGCCCAGGCGATCGTCGATACAGCGCTTGTCTAGTCGAGGTTGTTGAACCGCGAGTTGACGATGCTGTTGAGGAACGAGCCGAAGGTGTACGAAATGCCCACGGCGACATGCGCCTGGTAGTTGGTGGCGCGCTGTCGCAGGTCGAGGAAGATCTCGTCGTCCGTGGCGTCGCCCTTGGGCAGGGTGATCTGATTCCGCACCTTGGAGTACGATGCCTCGACCTCGAGGCCCAGCCCCTTCGCGAGACGCAGCGTGATGTCGCCATCGATACCCAGTCGGTTCTGACCCAGGTCGTGCAGGAATGTTTCGGCGGTTCCGGTCAGGCTCGCCCCACCCCATGGCTGACGGGTCCGGTATTCGACGCGAAACCGCTGGTCGAAGCGCGTCTCCTGCAGGCGGCTATAGACCGTCTCCTCGACGTAGTCGTACCGGTTGACGCCCAGGCTGTATTGCAGGATCAGCCGACGGCGATGTGCCTCCGAGTAGGGGAACGCGTCGTACTCGATCGCCGGGGCGAACCGTAGCCGCAGGTCGAGGTTTTCGCGCTTCGCGCCGCGCGCACCGGCATCGATCCCTGCCGACCACTGGGGCCCGAGCGAACGCCCCAGGAGGGCATCCGCGTACCAGCGGTCCTTGGTGGCGCGAACCCGCCTGCCATCGTCGAGCTCGTAGGTGTTGCGATCCAGGGTCCCCTCGAGCTCGAATCGCATCTTCCACGCATCGGTGATTCGGGATGCATTCAACTGCAGCTCCACCTCGGTCCCCTTCTCCTTCGACTCGGCGTCGAGCTGCCCGGCGAGCTGGACGTTGAAGACCCAGAAGTTCCACGGATCGGTGGTCGGCAGGCCGACGCGACCGCTGCCCTCTTCGGCATCGGCGTCGGTGAGCAGGAGGGCGGCGGCGCGGTTACCGACCAGGAGGTAACGCACCAGACCCAGCCGGAGCACCCGCGCGAACTCCGATCGGAATTCATCGCTGGTGGCGTCGGGCGGTGTCTGGAAAGAGTGGCGATCGGTGAGGCCCTCGAGTGCGCCGCCTCGGCCGATGAATTCCAGGGCGACGTCATTACCCCCCGCTCCGGTTCGCTGCGACGTGGCGAGCACATAGACATCGCTCGCGTTACGGTCGGTGACCCAATCGACGATCCGGATCTCCGAGCGGAAGTAGTCGCGGTCGCAATGGGTCGCGCAGTCGAGGAACAGCCGTAGCCGTGTCGTCGGCGCGGCCGGACTGATGGCGCCCTGCGCGCTCATGGGGCCGGGACGTTGCAGGGCCACGCCGAGAAGCGCGAGGAAGTACAGGGTCAGGCGCATGACGAGGGACCGTACCGAAGGCAGTGAGGCGAGGTGGCGCATGGCGCGCCTGGTTCATTTGCTCCCACAGTTTAATCGTGCACGCCCGCCGTGCCACCGGTCCAGTTGAACGCCGGCCGTGGCCAACGTACGTTTCACGATCCCACTTACAATCGAGTCCCCGATGATGAGTCGATCTCCCACCGTCCTGCTTGTTGCGGCGTTCACGCTCGGCCCGGCGAGCATTGCTGCGCAGGATGCACCGAAGTCGGCGCCTGTGTTCAAGGATGGACAGGCGCAGGTGGTGCCAGCGTTTGCCGACACGTCGCGGTGGATCCGCCAGGAACTCTGGGTGGAGACCTCCTTCGATTCGGACCATGATGGCCGCAAAGACCGCATCCACGTCGATGTCACCAGACCCGGCCCGACCGCGTCGGAAGGGCTGCGCGTGCCGGTCGTGATGGGGTCGAGTCCATACTATGCGGGCACGGCGCGCGGCCAGGTCAACTGGGATGTGCGGCAGGAGCTTGATGCCGCTCCCGCTCCCCGTGACCCGATGACCCCGCCTCCGTTCCGCTCGCCACGTCCGCGCATCTCGAATGCACTCGTGAATGAATGGGTGCCGCGCGGATTCGCCGTGGTGCATTCCGAGCAGCCCGGGACGGGTCTGTCCGAGGGTTGCCCGACGGTTGGCGATGTGCCGGAGCGCATGGCACCGAAGGCCGCGATAGACTGGTTGAATGGACGCGCGCCCGGTTACACGACCCGCACCGGATCGGAGCGTGTCGACGCGACGTCGTGGTCGACGGGCAAGGTCGGGATGATCGGCACGTCGTACGAGGGAACGTTGCCGCTCGCGGCTGCCACCACCGGTGTCAAGGGTCTGGAGGTGGTCGTGCCGGTGTCGCCGAACACCTCCTACTACCACTACTACCGCGCCAATGGCTTGGTACGGTCGCCGGGCGGCTACCTCGGCGAGGATGTCGACGTGCTCTACGACTTTGTGGCGAGTGGTGACACCACCGGTCGCGCCAACTGTGACCGGATCTGGAAGAACGGCGTGTTCGCTGGTGCAAAGGGTCTGGACCGCCAGACCGGCGACCTCAACAAGTTCTGGCAGATCCGCGACCTGGTCCAGTACACAAAGGGGATTCGGGCTGCGGTGCTCCTCGCGCATGGCTTCAATGACTACAACGTGTTCCCGTCGCACAGTGTCCGGATTTTCGACGCGATGCAGGCGCGCAAGCAGCCGGTGTCGCTGTACATGCACCAAGGCGGCCACGGCGGAAACCCGCCCGCCGACATGGTGAACCGCTGGTTCACGCACTACCTGTATGGCGTCGACAATGGCGTCGAGCGGGACCCGCCAGTGTGGATCGTGCAGGATGCAGGCATGCAGGCGCCGCAGGCGATGGCGGCACCGCTCGCCGCACCGGATTCAGCGGCGACGCGGGCGCGCCCACGCACCGCGCTCCCCACGCCCTTCGCGTCGTTCCCGGTGCCCGGCTCGGCGATGGTGGCCTTCCGCCCGGTGCCTGGCGCGGGTGGGTCGGGATCGCTCACACTCGGGAAGGCCAGCAACGGCACCGATCGCCTCGTCGATGACGTCGCGATGAGCGGCAGTGCCAACGCGACTGCGGCGCAGTCATCGCACCGCCTCCTGTATGCGACGGGAGTTCTCACCGACACCATGCACATCTCCGGCACGGCGCGTGTGACGCTGCGCATCGCGTCGAGCAAGCCGGCGGCGAACCTGTCGGTTTGGTTGGTGATGCTGCCGTTCGATTCGGCGCGGGTCGGCGCGGGCAGTCATCGCGGCGTGATCACACGCGGGTGGGCAGACATCCGCAACTGGAAGTCGCTGGAGAAGGGTGGCGACTACCAGTCGATGAAGGCGGGTGAGCCGCTGGATCCGGGCCGGTTCTACGATCTCACGTTCGATCTTGAACCTGACGACGAGTACGTCCGGGCGGGAAGCCGGCTCGCCGTGATGATCATGTCGAGCGATCGTGAGTTCACGCTCTGGCCCGCTGCCGGCACCGAGCTCACCATCGACCTGGCCCATTCACGGTTTGAGATCCCGGTGGTTGGTGGCGTGGCCGGTGCGCGCCATGCAGGCGCCGTGCCCTGACCCTCTTGCGGCAAAATGTGCAGCAGGCACGCGGGGGCTCGTCGTGACAGGCGGGCCCCCGCGTCGCGTTCGGGCCCGTACTCGCAGATCCGGGAGGAGACGAAGTGATGCATCCGTATCGGAAGTTTGGCGCCATGGTCGGCACCGCCACCGTCATCATGTTCGGCCTGATGTACCTCAACACCTACTCGACTGATCACGTCTATTTCAGCGAGACACGAGCATATATGGCGCTGTTGATGGGCGCCGTGATGGCGATTGTCATGCTGTTTTTCATGCGGAAGATGTACGAGAACCGCCAGCTCAATACTGCGATCTATGCCGGTAGCGCGCTCCTGTTTGCGCTCTCGCTCTGGCTGGTGCGCAGCCAGGCGACGGTTGAGGACGTGTCATGGATGCGCGCCATGATCCCGCACCACTCGATTGCAATCCTGACCAGCGAGCGGGCCACGATCACCGACCCGCGGGTGCGCCGCCTGGCCGATGGGATCATCGAGGCCCAACGCCGCGAGATCGCCGAGATGAAGGCACTCATCAGCGATCTCGACCGCTGACGAGGTCAATCAGGCGCGCAGGGTCATGTCCGGGGGGCTCTCGCCCAGCGCCGTGGCAAGGTCGATCTGGTGCTCCTGCTCCTGCTTCAGGATATCCCGGATGTGCTCCGCCATTGCGAACTCGCCGAGCGCCTCGCACTGACGGACCCGCGCCTGGTACGCCCGAATCGTCTCGGTCTCGTTGTCGAGGTCGAACCGCAGCAGGTCTTCCGCCTTGTCGGACATCTTCACTGGCTTCGGTGTGACGGTGGGCGTGCCGCCCAGGTAGTCGATCTGTTTCGAGAGGGTGAGGGCGTGCGCCAGCTCCTCCTTGGCGTGCACCTCGAGTTCCTTCGCGATCGACATGAAGCGTGCGCCGGTGATCACCTGCGAGTACACCACGTACGCGATGATGGCCTGGTACTCGCGCGCGAGGTCTTCGTTCAGCAACTCGATGAGGCGCGCGCGGGAAATCGTATCGGTCTTGCTCTTGGCGGGGACCTGCGGTTTGGCCACGGGATGACTCCTCGTTGGGGTCGTGCGGAGGAAGCGATCAGGATGTCGCCTGTCCGTGCCCTGTGGACGGTCAGCAGGGCTGTGGGGACACAGGGATTCTCGATCCGCCGGTCAGGAACTTTCGCGTTGCTGGGTGGAAGCCTGCCGCGCCGCGTCCAGGACCACGGTACGGGCCGTGATCAGCGGATCGGTCACAATATCGTCCAGCAGGCGGCTCATCGGCCGCTGCCAGTTTGGGCGTGCCGACGAGCGCGTGCCGGGAAGGTTGACCCCGCGCACCTCCAGCCACAGATCCTCGATCCACGGAATCACGAGCGGCGACGCCGAGATCCCAAGCCACTCAATCAGCCCCACGAGCATGGCCTCGGCGTCATCAGGGTCGCGACCGAGTCGGTCGGCCAGTCGGACGACATTGTCGCGGCGGGCGGTACGCACATCGTCCGCCTCGTCCGCGGGAAGCAGGTTGTGCTGCACTCGCTCGTCGACGTCTTCGGCTGCAAGCCATCCTGCAAGCGTGGGCGTGTCATGGGTGCCGATCAGGGCCACCTCGGTCGGGGTGGGAACGGTGATGTCGCCGGAACTGGCAGCCGCGAACTGCGCGAGATACATTCCCCAGATATGGTGTCGCGGTAGCGCGGACGTGAACTCCGCCGTCACCGTACCGAGATTCTCGCCGATCATCTCGCATTCGTGGCGGACGGATTCAAGGGTCACCACGGCGAGCAATTCCTCGAGGGGATACGTCACATAGGTGCCGTCGTGCAGCCCGGCGCCATGCGGGATCCAGTACAGGCGGCTCAGCGCCATCACATGATCGATGCGGAGCACCCCGGCCACCGCCATCTGGTGTGCGATCGAGCGAGCCAGGTAGCGGTGGCCCTCCGCCCGTGATGCTTCCGGGATGATGGGCGGAAATCCCCAGTCCTGCCCACTCGGGAACCCGCGGTCGGGCGGTGCCCCCACCGACATCTCGAGGGCATGAAGGCCTGGCCGCGACCACATGTCGTAGCCATCGGGGTGCACGCCAAGCGCCAGATCGAGCCCGAGGCGAAATCCGGATTGCGCGAGCTCTTCGGAGAGATCGCGAAGCTGGCCCGCCGCCAAAAGCTGTGCAGTGAGATGAAACTGCTCCGCTGCGCGATCGACGTCGCCTTCGGTGAGCGTGCCGGTGCGCGCGGCGTCGGGCCAGCGCTTCCAGTCGCGACCAAGTCGTGCCTGGGCGCCCCGAAAGCGTGCATAACGGCGGAGTTCGTCGCTCGCAGTCGCCCCGTCGGGCAACGGAATGCTTGCAAGCGCACTGGCAACTTCATCGTGGGCGCGCGCGACATCGAGACGGTCAATCGGACCCGTTGGGACGTGCGCATCGCCGAGATCAACGATCAGTTCCGACCAGAAGAGTCGGCTGACCGGTGCGTACGGGCTGGGCTCGGCGTCGTCCGTGTTGAACGTGGGGAGGAGCGGCAGCACGGTGAGGGTGTCGCCGCCCCGCGACGCAACCCATCGGCACGCGGTGCTGAGGTCGCGAAGGTCGCCAACAGAGCGGCTGCGGGCGGAGCGCAGCGCGGCGAGGTGGGTGCCCACACCCCACGCCGCTCGAGCACCCGATCGGCGCCAGGCTTGCATCGGCGCGCTGATCACCGTCGAGGAGTGCACGGCACCGTTCAGGACGGTGCGTAATGTGTGATAGCCGACGGGAACGGGTCCGTTCACGGCGATCGCCCCGTCACCGGTAGTCATGCCCATCTCGGTACCGAATTCCAGGAGGAGATGGGGGGTGGTTCCCGGGTCTCCGGCTGGAAGGGCCAGGTTGCCGTTCCAAGCGACGATCACCGGTGGCGGACGCACGTTCATCGCCGCGTTCAGAAGCTCCTCAAGCGCGGCGACAACCCCGCCCGGCCCGTCGAGACGCGCACCCAGGGCGTGACACACCCGGGCCAGTGTTTCGTCAGACACGCCGCGAACAGTGCCGAGTCCGTCGGTATAGCTGGTGTGCACTCCCATGCGCTGCGCGAGGATGTGAAGCGCCGACCGATCGTCCACGGCATGTTCCTGATAAAGTGAGAGGCTGAGGCGTGGTGCGGCGATGCAGCGGTCGGCGCTATCCTACGTGCATTATTGGCAGCACGTCAAGCGCGCCGTTCCCGAACCACGAGCCGAAGCCGCCCGATGCCAGAACTTCCCGAAGTCGAAACCCTTGTTCGCCAGTTGCGCCCGTTGCTCACCGGTCGGCGCATCCATGGCGTCCACCTGTCGCACGATGATATCCTCGATGGCGTGGCTCGTCGCGAGCTTCATCGGGGCCTGATCGGGGCGACCATCACCGGGATCGACCGGCGGGCCAAGCATGCGCTGCTCCATACCGACCGGTGCATTCTCGCGGTCCAGCCAGGCATGAGCGGCACATTGTTGCACCACGTCGGGCGGATGACCACGGCTCTCCGTCAGCACGCCGTGCTCCAGTGCGAACTCGATGACAAGTCGACCCTGATCTACCGGGATGTACGCCGGATCGGTACGATCCGCTGGCTCGATGCGGACGGCTGGGAGCAGTACGCTTCGCGGCTCGGGCCCGAGCCACTCGACCCGGCTTTCACCGCCGAGCATTTCGCGGATCGGATGGCGCGCTCGGAGTCGGCGATCAAGAAGGTGCTGATGAACCAGCGGCATGTCGTCGGCGTGGGAAACATCTATGCCAACGAGGCCCTGTACGCGGCCCGGATCAATCCTCGGACAGCGGCGAGCAAGGTGTCGCGCCGCAAGTTGGTCGCCCTTCATGGCGAAGTGCAGCGAATCCTCCAGGCTGCGATCGAGAGCGGCGGCTCGACGATACGTGATTACGTGTCGTCAGCTGGTGAGGAGGGCCGGTTCCAGCAATCGCTCGCGGTCTACGGGCGGGGCGGCCAGCCATGCCGTGCCTGCGGTGCCATGCTCGCGACAACACACGCCATCGACAAACGGGCTACGGTGTTTTGTAGGCGGTGTCAGAGGTAGACGTCGGTCGTTGGCTGTGACCGTCGTGGCGGTGAGCTACTGGGGGTCAGCGCCGGCGGGCTCGATCGGAGAGTCCACCATCGTCGGCTCCAACGCGCGGCCTTCGCGTACCGCGGGGCCGCTCAGACAGTCGAGCCGCCTCTGGTGAACCCCGCGACCGAGCCGCGGGATGGACCGCATTTGCCGCCCGACCAACGCAGCCACCTGTTGACCGCTGGTGACCTATGCGG
The DNA here is from genome assembly GCA_046596135.1 of Gemmatimonadales bacterium. Lineage (GTDB taxonomy): Bacteria > Gemmatimonadota > Gemmatimonadetes > Gemmatimonadales > GWC2-71-9 > Palsa-1233. Next base: position 26,828 of record JBKJMX010000176.1, on the reverse strand, counting down.
CGCCGGTCCGCCGCTCCATCTCCCGCCACCCGATATCCCGCCGCATCTGCTTCCCCTCGAACTCTATCCTCTCGGCAGCGGCGCGGCTCTGCTCCAGTGCGTCTTCGAACGTTGGCGCGACTGCGGTGACCGCGAACACCCTGCCGCCGTTGGTGACGAGTGTGCCATTGTCGTTGCTGCGCGTACCGGCATGGAAGACGGTGACCGCGTCGGGCAATGTGTCCGGCATCGTGATGACATCGCCGCGGCTCGGTGACTCCGGATACCCGCCCGCCGCCAGCACCACAGTGACCGCTGCGGCGTCGTGCAGCTCGATCTCGGGCAATGGTTCGCCGCGCGCCGCGGCGCCCAGGAGCGCAGTCAGTCCTGATTTTACCAGTGGCAGGATCACCTCGGCTTCCGGGTCGCCGAAGCGGCAGTTGAACTCGATCACGTTGGGAGTGCCGTCGGGCGCGATCATGAGCCCCGCGTAGAGCACGCCGATAAACGGCGCTCCGCGTTGCGCGAGCTCCTCAAGCGTCGGTCGCAGCACCTCGCGCTCTACCCGGTCGAGCAGCGGTGCGGTGGCGATCGCCACCGGCGAGTATGCCCCCATCCCGCCGGTGTTCGGTCCGCGGTCTCCGTCGAGAAGGCGCTTGTGGTCCTGCGCGGCAGGAAGCAACCGGATGTCGATTCCGTTGGTGACCGCGAACACCGACAGCTCCTCCCCGTGCAGGAACGACTCGATCACCACCTCGTCGCCCGCCTCGCCGAATGTGCGCTCGCCGAGCATTGATGTGACGGTTGCACGCGCCTCGGCGCGCGTGGCGCACACCACCGCGCCCTTGCCAGCGGCGAGCCCCGATGCCTTGACCACGAGTGGCTCGTCGTGCACGTCGACCCATGCGAGTGCGGGCGAAAGTGCCGTGAACACTTCGCTCGCTGCGGTGGGCACGCCGGCGGCGTGCATCACATGCTTCGAGAATGCCTTCGACGATTCGATCCGGGCCGCCGCCGCGCTTGGACCGAAAACAGGATGGCCCTCGTCCCGCAGGGCGTCGGCGAGCCCGAGGGCGAGCGGGACTTCGGGCCCGATTACCACGAGCTCGATCGAATGCGCCGAGGCGGCGCGGACCAGTCCATCGATGTCATTGGCGGCAATTGACAGGTTGGTGCAGAACGGTGCGGTGCCGGGATTGCCGGGAGCCACGAAGATCTCGTGCCCCGGATCGTCAGTGGCGAGTGCCAGCGCGAGCGCATGTTCGCGGCCCCCGCCACCGACGATCAGCAGCCTCACGCAGGATCCTTGGTGCGGGCGTCATTGAACGCCTCCTTGGCGCGTTCAGCAGCGCGCCGTGCGGCATTCTTGAGATGATCGGCCGCGTCGGCGAACTCCGACTTGTAGTGCCCCGCCGCCGCGCGCACGTCGTCGCCGAACGGCCGGTCCTTCGTCTCGGCGCCGCGTCGGGTGTACTCGCCCCGCACGATTCGCTCGTACGCACCTCCCTGCACCCATCGCTGCACCTCGGCGGCGCGGACCACGTTCATCGGGTGCGTCAGCGCGAGCGTGTTGACGATCTTGTACACCAGGTCGAGCCCGTCGTTGGACGCGGCGTATTCGTTGGCTTGCACCATGAACGGCTCGAGATTGAGGTCGCCGGGACGCACGATCGCCGTGTTGCCCCCACCTGCCATCTTCATGAACAGCCGCATCGTCGCCGCCAGGTCCTGCGACCCCAGCAGGCCCGCACGATCTGACGACAGTTCCGACTTGCGATACCATTCCAGGAAAGCGAGCCGAACGGGGAGCAGCACGATCGAGGCAATCAACGGGAGCGCGCCGAACGAGACGAGGAGCATGATTTCTGCCATCGTCCGGTAGAGCGAATGACCGCTTATCACGTGCCCCAGCTCATGGGCGAGCAGCACCCGCATCTCATCCTCGTCGAGCAGCTCGATCGCCGATGTATGGATGACGATGAACGGATCGTCGATCCCATACGCACCCGCGTTGAACACCGGTGTCTGGGTGACGAACAGCTCGGGGATGCGCTCCCACCCGAACGTGGCGCAATTCTCGATGTGGAGCCCCCAGAGCAACGGGTACTGCGTCGGCCCGACCCGCACCGCGTTGCCCTGGAAAAGGAGGCGGATCCCGCGTTCCCCGCCCAGAATCCCGAGGACCCTGCGAATGACCTCGTCGACGCCGGGAACCGCGCGCAGCGCCTGCAGCGCCGCGCGGTCGGCAGGATGTTCCCACGACACGCCGGAAATGTCGGGGAGGGTGACGCGCGGACGGGCAGCCGGGAGGGTGGTCATCACGAACTCGAAGGTTGAGGATCCCTCGCCGTACGAGAGGATCGGTGTGCTTGTTTCACGTTGCAACTCATACGGAAAACGCCTGGTCCAAATCGGCGATCAGGTCATCCACGTCCTCGATGCCAACCGAGAGCCGCACCAGTGAATCGGTCAGGCCCATCTCCTCGCGCATCGCCGTGGGAACTGAGGCGTGGGTCATCGAAGCTGGATGGCCAATCAGTGACTCGACCCCGCCGAGGGATTCCGCCAAGGCAAAGAGGCGGGTCGACTCGACCACCCGCCGTGCTCGTGCGACGTCGCCGAGATCGAGCGAGATCATTCCTCCGAACCCCGACATCTGGCGCTTCGCGAGCTCGTGCTGCGGGTGCGTGGCGAGCCCGGGGAAGTAGACCTGCTCGACGTCGCGGCGGGTGGTCAGCCAATCGGCGATCCGTGCCGCGTTCTCGCAGTGCGCGCGCATCCGCAGCGGAAGCGTCTTGACCCCGCGCAGTACCAGCCAGCAATCGAGCGGGCCGGGCACCGCCCCCGACGCGTTCTGCAGGAAGCCGATCCGCTCGGCGAGGTCGTCGCGGCGGACGATCAACGCGCCGCCGATCACATCGGAATGTCCGTTCAGGTACTTGGTGGTGGAATGGAGCACGATGTCCGCACCCTGCTCGAGCGGGCGCTGCAGCACGGGCGTGGCGAACGTGTTGTCCACCACGAAGATGAGTCCTCGCGCCTGGGTGATGTCACCGATCGCCTGCAGGTCGGTCAGGAACATCATCGGATTCGTCGGCGTCTCGCAGTACACCATGCGCGTCGCCGGGCGGAGCGCGGCATCGACAGTGGTGATGTCGCGCATGTCGACGAAGGTGAACTCGATGCCGAAGGTCGAGAAGACCCGATCCATGAGTCGGTGCGACCCGCCATAGATATTCGATCCGACCACAACATGATCGCCCGCGCGGAGCAGCTTGAGCACGGCGTCGAGTGCGGCGAGTCCCGAGGCGAAGGCAAATCCGTGCGTGCCGCCCTCCAGCGCAGCGAGGTTGCGTTCGAGCGCCTCGCGCGTGGGATTCTGGGTGCGGGCATACTCATAGCCCAGCGGCGCGCCCAGTGTTTCCTGGACGTAGGTCGATGTCTGGTAGATCGGTGGCATCACGGCACCGGCGTACGGATCGTGATGCTTGCCGGCGTGCACCGCAGTGGTCGCGATCCCGCCGGACACGTCGTTGTCTTTGCGCTGGGTCATCGTGGAGCCCGCTTGGAGGAAGCCGGAACGTTACCGGACGACCAGTTGGCCGGCAAGGCGATGTGGTGCGTGCATTTGTCGGCGCCTTTGCCCTCCGATAGCTTCCCGTGATGGCTGCGAACTTGAACTCGCCTCCGGCAGCACCACACCTTCCCCCACGATGGTTTCATGCAGGCCCGGTGAGCCATCCCACCCATCGATACGGCACGGTGCATGTCTGACACCCTGATGATTTCAGTTTCCGGCATGCGCGGTCATGTCGGCAAGGATCTCACGCCCGAACTCGTGGCGCGGCACGCCGCCGCCCTGGGTTCGTGGGTCACGTCGCGGGGTGGACGTTCGGTGGTGATCGGGCGCGATGCCCGCACGTCGGGCCCGATGTTCACCCTGGCCGCCGCCGCAGGATTGCAATCGGTGGGGATCGACGTGATTGACGTTGGGGTCGCCCCCACGCCAACCGTGCAGATGGCAGTCGAGCACCACGGTGCTGGCGCCGGATTGATCATCACCGCCAGCCACAATCCGATCGAGTGGAACGCACTCAAGTTCGTTGGCCCCGACGGAATCTTCCTCGACGCCGACTCGGGAGCGCAGGTTCGGCGGCTCGCCGAGGAGGGCCCGCCACGGAGCGGATGGGACCGGATTGGTGGGATCACGAACGATGACACGGCGATCGACCGCCACCTCGACGCCATCCTGGCACTCCCTGAGGTGGATGTTGACGTTATCAACAAAGCCGGATTCCATGTGGCGCTGGATGCGGTGCGCGGTGCGGGTGGCCCCACGATGCTTCGGCTTTTCGACCGCCTGGGCGTGAAGGTGAGCGGGATCCATCTCGAAGCGGACGGTCGCTTCCCCCACGAACCGGAGCCGGTGCCGGCCAACCTGGGCGACCTCGCAACGCTGGTGCGGGAAAGCGGGGCGGACGTCGGGATGGCGGTCGACCCGGACGTCGACCGGTTGGCGCTGGTAGACGAGACCGGCACCCCGATCGGCGAGGATTACACCCTGGCCCTCGCGGTCGCCGCGGTGCTCGGCCGCGCCCCGGCCGGGAAGCAATCGGTGGTGGTGGCGAACCTCTCGACGTCGTTGGTGGTGGAGGAGGCAGCGACCCGCAGTGGTGCGCGGTTTGTTCGGGCCCCGGTGGGCGAGGCGAATGTGGCGAGGGTGATCGTTGCAGAGGGGGCGGTCATCGGCGGCGAGGGCAACGGCGGGGTGATCCTGCCCGCGCTCCACGTGGGGCGCGACGCCCCGCTCGCCGCGGCGCTCATCTTGCAATACCTCGCGACAGAGGGGCGGTCGCTCTCGGCGCTCGTGGCCGGCAGCCCCCGCTACGCCATCGTGAAGGCCAAGATGGATCGTGGCGGCGACCTCGAGGCGCAATACGCTGCCCTCGCCGCGATCTTCCCTGACGCCGAAAGCGACCGGCGAGACGGTTTGCGGTTGTCGTGGCCGGACCGGTGGCTTCATGTCCGGCCATCGGGTACAGAGCCGATTGTCCGGTTGATCGCTGAGGCACCAACAGAGGACGAGGCAGCGGCGCTGGTGGGCCGTGCACGGAGCGCCCGCTGAGCGGCGGCGCGCACTAACGGAATTCACACGGAACTGACGGCTATGTGCGGTATTGTTGGATATGTCGGACCCCGGCAGGCGGCCCCGATCATCATGGACGGCCTGCGGCGCCTTGAGTACCGCGGCTATGACTCGGCCGGCATCGCCCTGCTCAACGGTCACGGGCTGGACGTCCGGAAGGCCGCCGGAAAGCTCAGCGTCCTGGCGGAAGAGCTCAAGGGAACGGAGACTGGCGGCACGATCGGGATCGGCCACACTCGCTGGGCCACCCACGGCGCCCCTACCACTCCCAACGCGCACCCCCACATCGACCAGAGCGGCCGAATCGCACTGATCCACAACGGCATCGTGGAGAACGCGACCGCGATCAGGAAGACGCTGATCGCCCGCGGGCATGAATTCACCTCCGAAACCGATACCGAGGTGCTGGCCCACCTCGTTGGTGAGCTTTACGAGGGGAACCTCGAGGAGGCCGTCGCGGCGGCACTGCGTGACGTGGAGGGCGCCTACGGCATTGCTGTGATCTGTACCGAGGAGCCCGGCACGCTGGTGGCGGCTCGCAATGGCTCACCGATCATCCTCGGCGTCGGTGAAGATGAATGGTTCATCGCGTCCGACCCCTCCGCGATCCTCGAGCATACCCGATCGGTGGTGTATCTCGACAACGGCGAGATGGCGATCCTCAACCGTGACGGATACCGGGTCCGGACGCTCACCAAGCGCCAGATCGACAAGCCGGTCAACCAGATCGAGTGGGACCTCGCGACGATCGAGCGCGGCGGCTTCGAGCACTTCATGCTGAAGGAGATCTTCGAGCAGCCGGAGAGCGTCGAGAATACGATGCGCGGCCACATGCTCGAGGAGACCGGCAACGTCCGGGTGTACGGGCTCAAGCTCTCCGATGAGCAGGCCCGCGGCATCAACCGCATCATCATCACCGCCTGTGGGACGTCGTGGCACTCGGCGCTGATCGGGAAGTACATGATGGAGGAGCTCGCGCGGATTCCCACCGAAGTCGAATACGCGTCCGAGTTCCGATACCGCAATCCGATCGTGACCGAGGGTACGCTCGTGATCGCGATTTCGCAGTCGGGCGAGACCGCCGACACGCTCGCTGCGCTGCACGAGGCCAAGTCGCGCGGGGCGCGAACCATCGGACTGGTCAACGTTGTCGGATCGACGATCTCGCGCGAGGTTGACGGCGGGCTGTACCTGCGCTGCGGACCCGAGATTGGCGTGGCGAGCACGAAGGCGTTCACGTCGCAGGTCGCGGCGCTTGCGCTCGTGACACTCCGCTTCGCGCGGCTCGGCCCGATGACGGCCATCGAGGGGCGCCGCTACATCGACGCGCTCTCGCAGTTGCCAGCACAGATCCGGGACATCCTGGATCGGTCCGCAGAAGTCGAGGTGCTCGCCGAGCGGTTTGCCGACGCCACCAACGCCCTGTACCTGGGCCGGGGCGTGAACTTCCCCGTTGCGCTCGAGGGGGCGCTCAAGCTCAAGGAAATTTCCTACGTGCACGCGGAAGGATATCCGGCCGCGGAGATGAAACACGGTCCAATCGCGCTGATCGACGAGAACATGCCGGTCATCGTGGTGGCGCCGCGCGACGCGGTCCACGGCAAGATCGTGTCGAACATCCAGGAGGTCCGGGCACGCGGCGGCAAGGTGATTGCCATCGTCAATCAGGGTGATGACGAGATCGCCCGGCTAGCCGAGGCGACGTTCATCGTGCCGGAGACACTTGACCTGCTCACGCCGATCCTGACGATCATCCCGTTGCAGCTGTTCGCGTACTACGTCGCGCTTCGGCGCGGTTGCAACGTCGACCAGCCGCGCAACCTCGCGAAGTCGGTGACGGTCGAGTAGGCAGGCTGCGCCCCGCGACGCTCGTCACGGGGTGACTGACACGCCGAGCGCCACGCCGTGACGGATCGCGCGCTTGAGGACGAAGCCATCGGTGGCGACGTCGTCGTGAAAGATCGATGGACCGGCGGCAACTTCACCCCGCACCAGCGCCCGCATCCGCCAGCCGATGGCGACCGATCCCTCCAGGGAACCGGTCGCCGCCGCCACCCAGTGCCTGGAGTCATCCAGCCCCGCGACGGTCCACCTCACCAGTTCGCCGCCCAGCCCTGCTCGCAGCGTTGGTGCGACGCCGTCGCCGAGCACGCGTCGGGAGACATCGGCCACCAGTCCATTCCCGCGCACCAATCCATGCGTACTCAGCGAAACCTCTCCATCGGAGACGGTGAGGCTCGCGCGGATGACGCGTGCCCCGGCCCGGACGCGCCATGACCGCATCTCCCTGCCAAGGGTGAGGGTGTACTCGTGCGGCGAGCCGGGTCGGAACTCCGACCCGTCGTCGGAGGCGAGATAACCGGCGGTGGCGGTCCGGGCGACGGCCAGCGACGCACTCCACTGGGCGGGAAGGGGGGCCGCAAGCCCGGCGGCGAGGAGGGCACTCAGGTAACCGGCACGCATTGGCGACTCGGGGTTGGAGGTGCACCAGATTGTCGCGGGCGGCTCAACGCCGCGTCAACTCGTGGGGTGCAACGGGCCGTGGGTATCTTGACCTTCGGTGCGATCATTCACGGTACCGCGCGCGGAACGGGTCCGCCAGCGCCCCATCGGGAGTCCGGCCAATGCGTGTGGTGTTGCAGCGTGTGCGGCACGCGAGCGTGAGGATCAACGGCGCGGAGCACGCGGCGATCGGGATCGGATATCTGCTGCTCGCGGGGTTCGCTCCCGGCGACACTGTTTCGGTGGTGGAATGGATGGCCTCGAAGGTCGTCGGTCTCCGCCTTTTTGCCGATGCGGAGGGCCGGATGAACCTCGATCTTGCTGCTGTGCGTGGCGCCATCCTCGTGGTGTCGCAATTCACACTGCTGGGTGACGTCGCGAAGGGCCGCCGCCCGTCATTCGTCGATGCGGCACCGCCCGCGGTCGCGATTCCGCGCTACGAACAGTTCGTTGCCGCGCTCCGCGCCGCCGGGGCGACAGTCGCCACGGGGGTGTTCGGTGCCGACATGCAGGTGGCGCTGGTCAACGACGGCCCCGTGACGTTGCTGCTGGAGCGTCATCCATGACGATGCCGACGCTGGTGCTCGCGTCGGCGTCGCCGCGGCGCAGGCAGCTCCTCGAGATGCTGCAGCTTCCCATCGTCGTGCAGCCGGCCGACGTGCAGGAAATTCCCCTCCCGCGCGAGGCACCCGCTGCGTACTCCAGGCGGCTGGCACGCGACAAGGCGCGCGCGGTACCCGGGCGGTACGTCCTCGGTGCGGACACGATCGTGGTGCTCGACGACACGATCCTCGAGAAACCGGTCGACGCCGACGACGCGGTGCGCATGTTGATGATGCTGCAGGGTCGGACGCACACGGTGATCACGTCAATCTGCCTGGTTGCCAATGGGCGGGAGCACGAAGCGGCCGACGAAACCCGGGTCACGTTTCGCGCCGCCGACGAAGATTGGCTTCGCGCATACGTGGCCACGGGCGAGCCGCTCGACAAGGCGGGCAGCTATGGCATCCAGGGATGGGGGGCGGCGCTGGTCGAACGAATCGAGGGAGATTTCTTCGGGGTAATGGGCCTGCCGGTCCGGCTGGTCCTGGTACTGCTCGCCGACGCGGGCGTCGAGTACCGATTCGGGAAGTGAGCGCCGCTCAGCGCGCCATGCCCAGCGCCCGCAACACCGCGCCCGCCTTGCTGGCCGTTTCCGCGAGTTCCATGGCGGGCACGGAATCGGTCACGATGCCGGCGCCCGCCTGGACCGACGCCGTTCCGCCGCTGAAGACGACCGTTCGTATGGCGATGGCCGTATCCATGGTGCGCGCGCCGTACCCCACGTAGCCCACCGCACCGGCATATGGGCCGCGACGGGTGGGCTCGAGTTCGTCGATGATCTGCATCGCCCGCACCTTGGGCGCGCCGCTCACCGTCCCGGCCGGAAAAGCTGCCGCGAATGCGTCGAGCGCGTCGAGGCCGTCGCGGAGTGTCCCCCGCACCTCGCTCACCAGGTGCATCACGTGCGAGTACCGTTCGACCACCATCTGCTCGACAACGCGCACCGATCCGTACGCCGCGACGCGCCCGACATCATTGCGCCCAAGATCGAGCAACATCAGGTGCTCAGCCCGTTCCTTCGGGTCGGCGAGTAGTTCGGCTTCGTTCACCTCGTCACGCGCGATGGTATCGCCTCGCGGACGTGTGCCCGCGATCGGTCGTACCGTCACCTCGTCGCCCTCGACGCGCACCAGCACTTCCGGGGACGCACCGGCGATCGTGAGGTCGCCCGCCCGGAGGAAGTAGCAGTACGGCGCCGGATTGAGCGCCCGCAGCCACCGGTAGGTGAGGAACGGGTCGGGAGCAGGCGAGACATCGATTCGCCGAGACAGCACGATCTGGAAGGCGTCGCCCGCGGCGATGTATTCCTGGCACCGCGCGACGTCGCCGAGGAAGCTGGCGTCAGGGTACGGCGATGGGCCGCTCGCGTCGGACTGCCCCGCCGCGACGAGCGGCGTGAGCGCGCTCTGCGCGTGCAGGCGCGCGACCCACTCATCGCAGCGCGCCGTGGCATCGGCAACGCGTTGGGCGAGCTCGACATCGTCGAGATCGGGCTCCACGGCGACATTGGCCACGACGACGGCACGGTGAAAGAGGTGGTCGAGCACCAGCAGCGTGTCGACCATCATCACCACCGCATCGGGCAGCGCACGATCGTCGGCGGGAGGGTGGGGAAGCGACTCGATGCTGCGGACCACGTCGTAGCCCCAGAACCCGACGGCACCGCCGGTGAACCGCGGCAGACCCGCGGTGGGTGCGCCGCGATCGTGACGGGTGAGCAAGCCCAAGTGCTCCAGCGGCGGGATCAATTGCTCCGCGGCCATCCATGCACCGTCGCGAAGTCGCTCGACACGATTGTCCCGGTACCGAAAGACGTCAGTTGGTTCCGTCGCGAGAAACGAATAGCGCGCCCAGCGCTCGCCGCCTTCGAGGGATTCGAGGAGGAAGCCGAACTCGCCGCGATGCACCTTGGCAAATGCGCTGACCGGCGTATCGGCGTCGAGCACGACCTCACGCGTCACCGGGACGCGCGTGAACCCCGCGGCGGCGGCCGCACGGCAGCGTGTGATGTCGGGGCTCACTTTGGGGCGGCCAGGACGTACGTGCCGGGTGCGCTCACGGTGAATTGCATCATGTCGGCAGCCGGGCGCGTGGTGGGCAGGAACCGGATCATACCTGCACCCTCGAGCACTCCCACCCCCATCGCCTGGTCAAAGCGCGTCGGCGACGGATAGCGGGCCAGGGCGTCGCTCGGCGCCTGGAAATGGGTGGCATAGGAGAACGTGACGACCAGCGGGGCGGTCACTGACCCGTTGGTCGAGATGCTGAGCGCGTACCGCCCTGGTGTCGGCGCGATCGTGATCGAGGCGCTGTCGCCAGCCGCCGGCGCCACGGCGCTGGCCGGCACGTCAACGATCGCATACACCGCGTTGTCGGGTGGGGCGTGCCTCAGCATCACGGTTCGCGCCTTCGCGGGATTGAACCACACCGTGGTGTCCGTTGCTGACGGGCCGCTCTGGTCGAGCATCCAGGCCTGCCCGACCGGAATCGGTGGCCCCGACCGGATCGTCGCCGCACGGTCCACCGCGGGGGCGCCGAAGGAGTTCCTGCTGCAGGCCGCAATGATCAGTACTCCGGCAAGAACCAATATCTTGCGTCGATGCGACCCACGCCGTGGTTGATCCCTTGCGTCCTGCTCGGCACGCCGCTCGGTGCCCAGCAGTGGCTGCCGGCCGACTCGGTGCCGCTGGTGCAACGTGCGATCGCCGTCCGCGCCGCCCGTGATGGTGATCCCCTGCTCGCCAGCTGGCGAGCTGAGGCCCATGGCGTGGTGCGATTCTCGTCGGTCATCGGTCACGGTGACAATCCGGTGGAACGGGTGATCAAGGTCGACGAACTCCGGGTCGAAGTGTACGGTGAGGCCCCGGACCGGAGCAAGCAGGTCATCACCGCTTGGCGGGACACCACATTCCTCCCGAACCGGATCAACTATCACCGGGATCACCTTGGCATTGTCGCCAACGACTTCGGGGCCGCGATCCGCCTTGGTGACGGCGACGAAGTGCGGGACGTCCCGCACCCGCTCTCGCGCGGCGGCTCGGCTGCATACCGTTACGCCACCGGTGACACCCTTCGACTCGGCGCTGGCGATGCGTCCGTTCAGGTCCTCGCCATCAACGTGCGTCCCGTGGATCCCTCGTTGCCAGCCGCTGTGGGCACGCTGTATCTCGACCTCGACCGGGCCAGCCTTGTGCGGTTCCGCTTTACCTTCACCGCTGCGGCGTACCGCGATCCAACCGTCGAGGCGATCACGGTCGTGCTGGAGAGCGCGCTGCAGGAGCACGCCCAGTGGTTGCCCTGGCGACAGGCGATTGTCATCCGTCGCGCGACGTCCTGGCTTGACCTGCCGGTTCGGACGGTACTCCGCGCCGACTGGACCATCGACGACTACCAGCTAGGGTTGGGGCATCCGCCCACCCGCTTTGCGGGTCCGGCAATCGGTGGGCTCAGGCGTCCCGCACTCGACTCGTCATGGACGGTGCCGATCGCGTCGGCGCTGGATGCGCTGCCCCCGACCGATGCCGACGTGGCAGCGGCGCGGCGAGATGCGCTTCGCGCCATCGGCGATCACCTGTCGGGCCTGCCTGCGGCGCGTGCATCGGCCGACGGAGTGAGCGGGATACTGCGCGTCAGCCGGGTTCAGGGAGTACGAGTGGCCCCGGCGTTCTCGCTCGCCGGCCCCGCCGGCGTGACGATCGGGATTCGCGGCGGCCTCGGGACCTCCGACCGTCGGTTCGTCGGCGCGTTCAATGTGATGCATGCCACCGGCGGCACGGTGGTTGGCGTCGAGCTCTCCCGTGCCGCTCGCGACGTTGCCGACGAGCCGGTGATCAGCGGCGTCCTGAACTCGCTCAGGACGCTGGTGGCGGGCGACGATCGCCTCGACTGGGTCCTGATGGATCGCGCGGCCTTCTCGGCGCAGCACGATTTCTCCGGGGTCGGGGCGAAACTGGAGATCGCCCGCGAACATCCACGATCGATGGAGACCGCCTTTTCATCGCTTGGGGGAAGCGCGCGAATGAACCCGGCACTGGGTGGGCCGGCGTACACCGTTGTGCGGGGGAATGTGACGGGACGATTGATGGAGCGATCACACTGGATGTTGGCCGCGGAAGGATCGGCCGGTGAGGAGCGATGGGGCCGGGTCGCTGGTGGTGTCGATGTCGCATCGCCGATTGGGTCGGCAACCGTGGTGCTTCGACTTCGCGGCGGCGCCGCGACGACGTTCCTTCCGCCGCATCGCAGCTTTGTCCTGGGCGGGCGGGGGACGCTCCCCGGGATTCCCCACCGCGCGATCGGGGGCCGGCGGTTCGCCTGGGGTGAGGTGGCCTGGAGTCATTCCGCGGCGATCCCGACCCCTCCCTTTCCTTTCGCCCGAAAGGTTGTGCTGCCGAGCGCGGTCGGGCTCTTTGTGGCCGCGGGCGTCGCCGGCGGAGGGGTGGCCGGCGTTCCATGGCGGCCCACCGCCCGGGTGGAGCCGGTGGCAGGGATCCGTGTCGATCTCTGGGGGCCGATCCTGCGGGTGGACGCCGGCGTCGGGCTGCGGCGCGGAACTGTTGCCCTGACGATCGACATCCATCCTGACTGGTGGCCGATCCTCTGACGTTATCCGCGCTACATTGAAGGATCGTACTGCACTGTTGCCCCCTGAACCCTGCCGGACGAGGAAGTTTACGTGTCAACGAGCTTCACCGATGAGTGGTTGGTCACGATCCTGACGCCGCTGCTTCCCGACGGTGCCATTGAGCGTTTCCGTACCACAGGTTCAGATCGGCAGGCATCGCTCTGGGAGAAGGTGATTGACAGCAAGGTGATGGGCGAGGCCGAGTTGCTGTCTGCACTCTCGGCGCGCTGTCGCCTGCCTGTCGCTGACCTCTCGCTGGCCACCGAGGCGGCGCGCGATGCACTACCGGAGGCGCTGGCTCGACGGCATCAGTGCGTCCCGATTGTCGTGACCGACAGTCTGCTCGAGGTCGCGACCGCGAGTCCGTACGATGTCGGTGCGGAGCAGTCGCTGGCGTTTGCGACTGGGCGGGAGGTGCGGATGGCGCTCGCGTCGGCGAACGCGATCTCCCGGAAGCTGGACGAGCTCTACGGTGCCGAGCAGCCCGATGACGTGGCCCATTTGCTCGAGGGGATGGGCACGTTTGATATCACCGAGATCGATGACGCGGACCAAGATCACGACCTCGAGGCTGTCGCCGCCGAGGCGAGCTCACGACCGATCGTCAAGCTGGTCGACGTGCTGCTTGCCGACGGGATCACCAGCCGGGCGAGTGACATCCACATCGAGTCGGCTGAAACCGCGGTGATTGTCCGGTACCGAATCGACGGCGTGTTGCGCCAGGCAATGACGATCCCGCGAAAAGCCGGTATTCCGCTGATCTCGCGCATCAAGATCATGTCCGGCCTCGACATCGCCGACCGCCTGCGCCCTCAGGATGGGCGCTCCCGTGTGGCGGTCAACGGCAATCCCGTCGACTTGCGCGTCTCGACGCTTCCGGCGACGCACGGCGAGAAGGTCGTGATCCGCATCCTGAACACCCAGTCGACCATGCTTGCGCTGCCGTCGCTTGGGCTGTACGACGAGGAGCAGGAAATTATCCGGAGTCTCCTCCAGAACAAGGAGGGCATCGTCCTGGTCACCGGGCCGACGGGCTCCGGAAAGACGACGTCACTGTACGCGTGCATTCGCGAGATCCAGGTCGAGGGCATCAACATCGTGACGATCGAGGACCCGGTCGAGTACCGCCTCGGGCAGAATATCGTGCAGGTGCAGACCAATGATCGGCAGGGCCTCACCTTCGCGACGGCCCTGCGATCGATCCTGCGTCAGGACCCCGACGTCGTGCTCGTGGGCGAGATCCGTGACCTGGAGACGGCGCAGGTGGCGGTGCAGGCGTCGCTCACCGGCCACCTTGTGCTCTCCACGCTCCACACCAATGACGCGCCGAATACTGTCACCCGCCTGGTCGACATGGGCCTCGAGGCGTTCAAGATCGGCGCCGCGCTGCGTGGCATCGTGGCGCAGCGTCTGATGCGGCGTTTGTGTCCGTATTGCCGGATGCTGGTACCCCACGTCAACCTGCCCCCACGCTTGGCAGCGTTCATTCCTGGCGGCGCGGAGATTTATCAGGCCGTCGGGTGCGGGCAGTGTACCCAGACCGGGTACCGGGGCCGCTTCTCGATCGTCGAGACGCTCGTGATGTCGGTTGAGCTCGAGCGCCTGGTGGGGACCAACACCACGGCGGAGAAGATCGGCATGGCGGCGCGGGAGGCGGGGATGCTCACGCTCTTCGAGTGCGGCCTTCGCCACGTACTCGACGGCCACACCTCGATTGACGAACTGTTGCGGGTCACGGACGTCCCGGCGGTGCCAATCGTTGCCCTGCCCGAGATCCGGCGGGTCGGAACGGGCGCAGGGTCAGCCGGCGGTGATCTCGCCATGCGCGAGGAATTGCTCTCGGATCTCGAGCTGCTTGACGATGGGTCGTTCACGGGACCGGTTGCCACTGCGAGCCGGGGGACGATCCTGTTGGTCGAGGACGAGGATGCCCTGCGACGCGTGATGCGAGACCTGCTTGAGCAGGATGGGTACGTGATCCACGAGGCCCGCGATGGCAGCGAGGCACTGGAGCAAGTCGACCGTCACGCCCCTGACCTGGTGCTCCTCGACCTCAACCTGCCGAATGTCGATGGCTACACGGTGCTCACTCAGCTTCGCTCGCGGCCCCACACCCGCGACCTCCCGGTCATCGTGCTCACCGCTCGGGGTGACGAGGACAACGAGGTTCGCGTCCTCGGTCTCGGGGCCAACGACTTCCTCACCAAGCCGTTCCGGCCGCGCGCCCTCGCCGCGCGGATCGACGCACTGGTGGGCCGGAAGGGCGGCTGACATTCGTCAGAGGTCATTGCCCGCCGAAAGCAGCTTGAACTGACCCTGCCGCTCCACGATGGCGCCGAAATACCGGCCCTTCTCCGTTCGAGCATTGCGCCGGATCGTCGCGACGCAGGGCGCCCAGATGACGACGGTGGTGTCGAGCGTCGTGTCTTCACGCTCGCATTGAAGCGACGTCAGGATGATGCGGTTGCCGCCGTAACGCTCCAGCATCCGGCCGCTGCCCTTGGCACTTCCTGCCTGCAGTTGCAGCCAGAAAATGGCGGGATCGAGCGCGTACGGTTCCTCGCGGTAACGGTGCGAGGGATACACCAGCCATGAAAACTCGGCGGGTGTCACCAGCAGTGCCTGCAGTGCCGCAGAGTCCCGCGCGCTGATGGCGCCGAAGATCGCTCGCGCGAGTTCCTCCCGGGATGACCGCCCGCCCTCGAGGTTTGTCGGCTGCGCGAGGCCGACCCTGAAACGTCTCGCGTACTCCGCCGTCGGCAGCACCGAGTCGATTCGGTCGGTGGGCTGTCTCCACGACGGCTCCTGGCTATCAGGGGGCAGCTCTCGCGGCGGCGTGCTGCACGCCAGCGCGATGAGAAGGGGTCCAATGAGGTTCTGCCATCGTTGCTGCATCGGATGCTCCACGTCGGCACGAGAAACGGCGGGCGGATGGCCGCCCCCCGTTTCCTGTGACGTTACTGGTCAGTTGTTCGAGTAGCTGGTCCAGCCTTCCCACCACTTCGGGCCCGCCGGATTCCAGGCGCCACGATATGTGGTTCCCATGATCGTGGCTCCTGCCCTTGTGCCCAGGTCGCCGGTGAACGTTGCCAGGCCCCCCGTACGGGCAGCGGCGGATGCGCTGAGTGACCAGTCGAAGTCAGCCACTGACGTAGGCGCCGTCGGGAACTTCGTGAACATCGATGCGGCCGTGGTGGCCTGCTCGAACGTGATTGCATTGCCGACGAGGTCATAGGCCTGCTGTCCCGCCTGCAGCGCGAGCGGTGCCTCGGCAATCAGCACATTGCGAATTGACATCACGCCGTCCGTCACCCGCGCGGTGGTGCTGGCGTCGCGGATGCTGATGCCTGCGTTCGGCCACCGCGCGAGGATCCCGTTCACATAGTGACCACCAGTCCCGCGCCGGAGCACCATGCCGTAACCGCCACCGGCGGCGACGACACCCGGTGCGGTGCCGACGAGGGTGAAGTTCGCGACCACCGGAATGGTGAATGGGGTCGTGTTGTGGCCGGCGTCGCAGCCCGAGCCGTTACAGCCATCGTTCTCGATGCCCTGTGGGTCGCTCGACGTGTTGCCGGCGCCGGCGCGTGGGATCAGTTGCTTGCTCTGGTACGCGATCAGGTACTGCAGTCGGCCTTGGAAGCCTTCCGACATGTCGAAGTGATCGTCTCCAGACTGATACGACACGAGGTGGGTCGCATCGGTCGCGCCCCCGAACCACTCGAAGCTGTCATCAAGGCCGTTGAGCGATTCCAGGTAGTCCATCGTGGTGCCGCTGCCCACCGCCGCAAAGGTGAATGAATTGAGCTCGGCGTCCTGGGCTGGCCCGAACCCGGCGTACTCGACACGGACGTAGCGCAGCGTGCCGCTGTTGTCGGCGTTGTTCGAGCCGCCCGAGTAGTTGATCGTCGGGTTCTGCACCGGATCCGTGCCGGTCCCCTCGAGGGCGACTGTCCCGGACCGGTTGATGACGCCGTTGCCAATGATCACCATGCCGCCCCAGTCACCGGGTTGGCGCTGGCCGGCAGGCTGCGAAGAGGTGAACACGATCGGCGCGGCGGCGGTGCCATTTGCGACGATGCGCGCCCCACGGAGCACGAAGAGCGACGACCCGACGGTGGCGAAGTCACCCTCGATGCGCGTCCCGGCCTCGATCGTCAGCGTGGCCCCCGACGCAACCTTGCGGAAGCCCTTGATGCGCCATGTGCGGTCGCTGGTCCAAGTGGTGTTGGTGGTGATGTCAGTGGTGACGTCGGTCAGCGTGGGCCCCGACGTCGTCACGGTGACCTCGGCGGAAAATGTGGACGTCACCCCATTCCGCACTGCTGCAACGCGGTAACGATAGGTCGTGGCGACTGTGAGGCCGGTGTCAGTCAATCCCGTGGCTGTGCCGGCCGGGCGACCGACTTCGGCGAACGTCCCACCGGTCGCACCCGGCGCGCGCTCCACCACGAACTGGCTGGCGGCTGTGGTTGGTGCGGCCCAGCTCACCTGCACCGTGGTCGGGCCGGTTGCCGACGCGGCCATACCGGCTGGCGGGTTGTTGGTCGCTGGTGGCGGAGTCACGCCATTGTCATCGCCGCCGCACGCGACGAGCGCCGCGACACTGAGTGCCAGCAAGGCGCGCACTGTCGATCCCGATCCGAACATCATGCCGTCTCTCCCGAAGGTGATGGTCGTGAAGCCGAACGCCGACTCCACCAGCGAGAACTTCTCGAGGATGCGTCGGCGTTGCGTCATGCTGGAGTCACAGTTGTGCAACGAAGAATGATGGTCGAAAGGTTGAAAGGTTGAAGGGTTGAAAGGTTTAAGGGTTGAAGGGTTCACGGCTGACGACCACCACCTTTCAACCCTTCAACCTTTCAACCTTTCATGGCTTCCAGCTGAATCCCACCGCGAACACCCGCCCGGCACGGTAGCGTTCTCGGGTCACGTCGCCCTGGGTGGTGAGATACGGGGTGTCGAGAAGGTTACGGGCATCGACCCGACCATCGAGCGCGCCGGCAATCGGGAACCGCAACGAGACGTCAAGGACGCTCCGCGCCTGTTCGATGACATCCGGCAGCGGGAGTTCGCCGGCCTCGGTGATCCTTGAACCGACGCGATTGAACAACACCGTGGCCGACGCATCGGCGTCCGGGTGGGTCCAGGTGAGCCCCGCATTGACCACATAGGGAGCCTGTCCCACCATCCGGCGTGAGGCGTTGGTGATCGACCCCGCATCGGGATCGATGGAGATCGTCGACTTCATCACCGTCGCATTGGTGAAGATCGCGACGTTGCGGAGTAGGCCGGTTACTGCCCCGAGGTGCTTGCGGAGCTCGACCTCGACGCCGCGGTTCGATGCGCCCCTTGCGTTGACGTAGGTGATGATCCGGGTACCCGACGAGCCCAGGTAGATCCGTTCGATCGGGTCGGTGAACTCCTTGGCGA
This sequence comes from Gemmatimonadales bacterium, assembly GCA_046596135.1. Taxonomy (GTDB): domain Bacteria; phylum Gemmatimonadota; class Gemmatimonadetes; order Gemmatimonadales; family GWC2-71-9; genus Palsa-1233. The sequence continues at coordinate 8,541 of JBKJMX010000176.1, read as the reverse complement.
ATACGCCGACGGAGATGATCTCGCCGCGATTGGGGTACCACTCCCAGCGGATGTCGTAGTTCTGGATGAGCGCGCGCCGCAGATCCGGGTTTCCCCGCACGTTGTCGAAGCCGATCACCTCGCGATACAGAATCGGCGATAGTTCGCGATACTCCGGCCGCGACAGGGTCTGTGACACGGAGAACCGGAAGTTCACGTCGGCACCGGCGCGCCAGGTGAGCGCGACGGACGGAAGCAGGTCGGTGTACGCGGGTTCGGCCAGGGACGGGGTCCCCACGGTTGAGAGGGAGCTGACTCGCACCGTGGACTGCTCAACCCGGGCGCCACCGGTAATGTCGACGCTGGGGAGGAGCGGCCAGGTGACCATCGCGAATGCGGCTGCCAGCCGATCACGCGCCGTGTACGAACCGCCAGCGGCGAGTGGGACGATGCGGAAGAAGTCGTCACCGGTGCCGGAGAAGGCACCACCGAAGAGCTCTTCGGGGGGGCGTTGGCGGTTCTCGACGCTCAGGGGGCGGGCCAGCGAGATGGAATAGGCATTGTTGTCGGCGACGCGATCGGTGCTGCGGTACTGGCCGCCGATCTTGATGCTGCGGTTGTCGCTCGGCTCGCCCAGGTAGTACTGCCAGCTCGCGTTCGCCTCGAGCGAACGCTCCGACAGGTCAGCGAAGGTGCGCACCGCAGCTTCGTTGGAGAAGCCGTACCACGCCGGTGCCGCGCCCTCCGTCTCGCGGGCATACACGATCTCGGACCGATCCGGCTCCCGGCGGCCCACGCTCGAGCGCGAGAGTCCCCAGTCGATCATGTGGCGGCCGCCGAGTTCATGGTGCAGCGAGAGCTGCGTCGAGAGGACATTGCGTTCCACGTATCGAAGCCGCTGGATCTCCAACGACAGCCCGAGGTTCTCCGAGTATCCCGATTCGCGGCGCCCCTCATTGTCCATCGTCCGGTTGTACGTGTTGTTGAGCGAGACCTTGCTGTGGGTCCCGATCGTCGTGGATGCATTGGCAATCCCGCCCCAGAGCACCGTGGTCCTGCCGGTGTTTCCGGTGAACCGATCGACCTCCTCGGCCTCGCCGCTGCCCTGCGTGGTTGCGAGCGCACGAACCTGATCGGCCCGGACTTCCTGCGCTGCGGAGTAGGTGCCCGAGACCAGGTAGCTCACGCCATTGGCCCCCACCGGGAGGTTCCCCCCCATGGTGACCGACGCGCTGGCGTTTGGTGCGGCCGATCGTTCGCGTGGCGACCAGACATTGCGGAGTTCGCCAACGAGTCCATTTACCTGGGCGGCAGGCAACGCCTGCGTGAAGTCCGCCCTGGCGAGCGACGCCGGGAGCGCGCGGTCACCGGCGCCGAGGGCGAGCCAGTCGAGGCCGGTCGACTGCGCGAAGAGTCCGCTGCGCGCCGTGACCGCATCGTTGTACGCCGAGCTCACCGAGAGCGCGACAAAGCGGCGGCCGACATAGTCGCGGGTCCGGATGTCAACGGCGGCGCCCGAGAAATCGCCCGACTGGTCCGGGGTGAACGTCTTCGATGTCGTCACCGCCGAGAGCAGTGATGCCGGGAAGAGATCGAGCGGCACAACCTTCTTTTCCGGCTCCGGCGACGGAATCCTCGAGCCGTTGAGCGACGCGGTGGTGTAACGATCGCCGAGTCCGCGCACAAAGACGTACTTCCCGTCCTGAACGGTGGCACCGCTCACCCGCTGCAAGGCCGCCGCCGCATCGCCATCCGGCGACGAGGCGATCTGCTCGGCGGTCACCGCGTTCATGATGCCGAGGGTGTGTCGCTGCTCGTCAAGCGCCGAGTTCACGGACCCCCGCTCCAGTTCGGCACTCACGGTGATCTCGCCGAGCTGGACGGCCTGTGCGGCCAGGGTGACATCCTGCGTGGTCACCTCTGCCGGCTCGATCCGGACCGCGGTCACTGTCTTGGGGCCGTAGCCGATCATCAGCACCCGCAGGGTGACGATGCCCGCCGGGATGGCCGCGATGGTGTAGCGACCGTCGACTGCGGAGGTGGTCGCCAGGGCGGTGCCGACAATCGTGATCCGCGCACCCCCGAGCGGCTGTCCGCTCGAGGCATCGAGAATCCGCCCGACCAGCTTGCCCGGCGACTGGGCGGCGAGGGCAGCCGGGAACGTGAGGACGGCGGCGAGGACCACCGTGTGCACCAGGGACGTGAACTTCATGCATTCGGCTCCGTGACGAATCACCAGGCCCCGCCCGGGTGTCGGGTGGGGTCACAGCACGGAATGCATCACACGAACGCGTGACGAAATGGCGGAGATGATGCAACGGATGGGTAACAGCTCCAGCCCTTGCGGGCCGGGGGTCGGGCTATTCGGGCTTTGGCGGCCGCATGCGCGACGTGGAGATCATGTCCGCCGGCGCATTCGGCTTGACCCGGATCGACTTGGCCGGAATCCCGACGTGTACATGGTAGGGGCGCACGTCCTTGGTCGCCAGCGCACCGGCGCCCACCATGCCGTTCTCCCCGATGCGCACTCCGGCAAGCACGGTCGCATGGTACGTGATGCGGACATCGTCCTCCAGCACGGTGCGCATCGACGTGACATCCTTCTGTTCGACGATGCTGTGGGTGTGCGAGTAGATGTTGGCATAGTCGGAGATCGACACCCGATTGCCGAGCGTGATGCCGCCGCGATCATCGAGGAGCACGTGACGGTGGACCACGACGTCATCGCCCACTTCCATGTCATACCCGAACGAGAACTCGACGTGCTGGAAGCACTTGAAGTTGCTTCCCACCCGCGCAAAGATGAACGGCGCGAGCATCCGCCGCAGGCGGACGCCCAGGTCGACATTCTGGCCACCGGCGGGGAGGCGGTCGAATGAGTACCAGAGCCAGAGCAGCGGCTTGACGCGCGCGAAACGATCGGTGTCCACCTCCGCGTAGTACTCCGGCTCGAGGGTGACATTGCGTGGGTCGAGGGCGTCGAGGCCCATGCGACCGGCGTGGGAAAGCCCGGGCTCCCGCGCCCGCTCCTCCCACGTGCCCTGGCCGGGACAGGCCAGTTCGAACAGGGTGTCGCGGGTGATGTCCGACCAGTCGGCGAGTGGTTCGGTGAGGCGTGCGGCGAGATCGGCGAGCCATTCCTCACGAAGGGTGATTGCATCGGCGGCGAGCGAGAGCTGGCGAAGCGGACGGATCGGCATCGTCAGGGCCGCACGGAGTCGGCCGGCAACCGGCGGGCGCCCACGATCCGGCCGCGCTCCGTCTCGAGGCGCGGGAGGCGGCGCTCCCACTCATCGGTGGTCGCCTCGTGGTAGCTGATGGTGAACGGCTCGGTCACCGGCAGTTCCTCCTCGTAGATCACGATCCCGCTCGCCGCGCCACCGGCATCGAGCTGCTGGCTGGAGAACGACGGAGACATCGCGAGCACGCCGATCGGGCGGTAGTAGCGGTTGCGGAGCGCGATGGACAGCGCCTGCGGGTCGAACCGGGTGGCCGGGGCCAGCGCGTGGAATGAGACCAGCGCCACGCCGGGACGGCGCACCCCGCGTGTCGTCGCGACAGAGTCGATCCGTCGCTGCTGGCTCGTGACGAGCGCGTGCAGCGACGCATACCCGTCGTTGGACAACAGGCGCAACACCCGCTCGTCGAGCGGCACCACCCGGATGTCGAGCGTGCCAGCCCGCAGGCGTACAGTAATGTTGTCCTGGCTGAGCCGACCCCGGCCGAGCGGCAGGTCATCGACGAGTGCGGTGTCGACCACGGTCGTCTGGGCCGGTGCGCTGCGCGGCGCGCACGCACATGCGGCCACGATCACCAGGAACCCCGCGAATCGTCCCATTCAATCCTCCTCTGCAGCAGCGAGCAATGATGCACCGAGCTCCGGAATGCCGGCGCCGGTCTGGGCCGACACCGCCTGGACCTGATCGGCCTCGAGGCCGAGCTCGCCGGCGCGCGCAGCGAGTGCGCGCACAAGCTGCGCGCGGGAAAGCTTGTCCGATTTCGTCAGCACCGCCAGCACCGGCCGTCCCGACCCGGTCAGGATCGCGTGGAATTCGGCGTCTTCCTTCGACGGTGCGTGCCGCGCGTCGAGCAGCCACACCACGCCGGCGAGTGAGTGGCGCTGGCGAAGCATCTTCTCGAGCAGCCGGCGATAGGCGTGGCGCTCCTCCTTTGAAGTCCGCGCGAAACCATAGCCCGGCAGGTCGATGAGGTAGAGCGACGGCAGGCGGTAGACGTTGAGGAGCTGCGTCTTGCCGGGCGTCGACGAGACGCGGGCGAGGGCCTTGCGACCGACGAGCGCGTTGAGGAGCGACGACTTGCCGACGTTCGACCGGCCCACGAACGCGAACTCGGCAGCGGGCGGATCGAGGGGCTGCAGGGGGTCGGGAAAGCTCCCGACAAACTCGATGGGGAGCGTGGCAAGCGGTGAGCGGACGGCCGTTGCGTCGCGCACGCCGCTCATGGCGCGCCCCGGAGCTTCACGCTTCCTTCTTGTGGCGCGCCCGCTCGGTCACGATCAGGGGCGACGCTCCCTCATTGATCGATTCCGCGGTGATGATCACCTCGCGCACGTCGTGGCGCGACGGCAGGTCGAACATGATGTCGGTCATCACGCTCTCGAGGATCGCGCGCAGCCCGCGTGCGCCGGTCTTGCGCGTGATCGCCTTGCGTGCGGTCGCACGCAGCGACTCGGCGTCGAAGGTGAGGCCCACGCCCTCGAGGTCGAACAGCCGCTTGTACTGCTTGGTGAGCGCGTTGCGCGGCTCCGTCAGGATCTGCACCAGCGCATCCTCGTCGAGTGCGTCGAGTGCCACCAACACCGGCAGACGACCCACCAGCTCGGGGATCAGCCCGAAGCGCAGCATGTCGTCCGGCTCGACCGCCGCGAACGGGTGCATCACGTCGTACGGCGCGGCACTGGCGCCGATCTGCGGCGTGGGTGGCTCCTCTTTCGCGAAGCCGATCCGCTGTCGGCCCAGGCGCGACTCGACGATCTTGTCGAGCCCGTCGAATGCCCCGCCACAGATGAAGAGAATGTCCCGCGTGTTGATCTGGATGTATTCCTGCTGCGGGTGCTTCCGGCCGCCTTGCGGCGGCACCGACGCGATCGTCCCTTCGAGGATCTTGAGGAGGGCCTGCTGCACGCCCTCGCCCGACACGTCGCGGGTGATGCTCGGGTTCTCCGACTTGCGCGCGATCTTGTCGATCTCGTCGATGTACACGATGCCGCGCTCGCACTCGGCGACGTTGAAGTCGCCGGCCTGCAGCAGGCGCACGAGGATGTTCTCGACATCCTCGCCGACGTAGCCAGCCTCGGTGAGCGTGGTGGCGTCGGCGATCGTGAACGGCACGTCGAGGATGCGCGCCAGCGTCTGCGCGAGCAGCGTCTTGCCGGTGCCCGTGGGCCCCAGCATCACGATGTTGGACTTCTCCAGCTCGACCTCGCCGTCGCGAGGGCCGGCATTGATTCGCTTGTAGTGGTTGTAGACCGCCACGGACAGCGACCGCTTGGCGCGTTCCTGGCCGACCACGTACTGGTCGAGGGTGTCCTTGATCTCCTGGGGCGACGGGACCGCTCGCTGCCCCTCGACGGCTTCGCGCTCCTCATCCTCCGCCAGGATCTCGTTGCAGAGGGTGATGCACTCGTTGCAGATGTACACCGAAGGCCCGGAAATGAATTTCCGAACGGAGTCCTTGCTCTTGCCGCAGAAGCTGCAACGGAGATGCTTGTCGTTGGACATCAGGATGGTTTCCGCCGGGATGCCGGCCGGGAGGGTTCACCAGTGAACCTGTCTCCCGGCACGGGGCCGGTCAACCCTCGGGCGCGATGAGCGGGGTGCGCGGCTCGAATACCGTGTCGATGAGGCCGTACGCCTTCGCTTCGTCTGCGCTCATGAACCGGTCGCGGTCCATGTCTCGCTCGATCCGCTCCAGCGGCTGGCCGGTGTGCCGCGCGTAGAGTTCGTTCATCCGCCCGCGAAGGTAGAGGATCTCCTTCGCCTGGATCTCGATGTCGGCCGCGGTGCCCTGCGCACCACCGGAGGGCTGATGCATCATGATCCGTGCATGGGGCAACGCAGCGCGCTTCCCCTTCGTTCCTGCGGCGAGGAGGAACGAGCCCATCGAGGCGGCCATGCCCATGCAGATCGTGTTGATCGGTGCACGCAGGTGCTGCATGGTGTCGTAGATCGCCATGCCGCTTGATACGATGCCGCCGGGCGAGTTGAGGTAGAGATAGATGTCTTTCTCGGGGTTGTCGGCCTCGAGGAAGAGCAGTTGCGCGATGATGATGTTCGCGACGTCATCGTTGATGCCCGCCCCGAGGAACACGATGCGGTCCATGAGCAGGCGCGAGAAGATGTCGTACGTGCGCTCGCCTCGTGACGAACGCTCGATGATGTACGGCGGATAGATCGCGGCGTGGGTCACGCGCTGACCTCGGTGACGGTGGACTGCTCGAGGAGCCATGCGAAGGTCTTCTCCTCGGTGATGGTGCGCTCGAGGTCGTCGAGGCGCTTGGCCTGCTGCAGCGAGGCATAGAGGGCCCCCGGCTCGACCCCGCGGGCGCTCGCGAGCGCCGCCACCCGGGCATCGACGTCCGCCTCCGTGGCCTGCAGGTTCTGGGCCGACCCGACCGCGTCGAGAACCAGTTCCCGCCGCACCTGCGCCTCGGCAATCGGGGCAAACGTGCCCGCGAACGCGTCGAGGCGCTCGGCGTCGATCCCGTACCCCTCGGCGTACGCCCTGACGAGCCGGCGGACCAGCGTGGGCGGTGCCGGCACGTCGTTGGCGCGCACCAGGTGGTCAATCAGTTGCTCCCGCACGCCCTGATCGGCCGTCCGAACGGCTTCCTCACCGAGGTCGGACGAAATCTGTTCGGTGAGCGCCTCGGCTGACTCGAACTCCCCGACCTCGCGGGCAAATGCGGCGTCGTACGGTGGCAGCACCTGCTCCTTGATCTCGTGCAGGGCCACCGAGACCCGGCGCGCCTCGCCCCGCCTGGCCTCATCGGGGTGGTCGTCCGGGAAGCGGACGTCACCCGCGACGGTCTCACCGGGCAGAAGTCCCATGACGAGTTCTTCAAGGTCGGGAATCGCCTGGCCCTTGCCGATGACCATGCTGTACGGCTTGGAGGGCTCCTGCGCCTCGTCGCCGAGCGTCGTGACCGCCACGGTCACCATCTGGCCCGGCTTGGGCTTCGCAGCCTCCACGGGCGTCCACGAGGCCTTCTGCTCCCGGAGGCGATCGATCCGTTCCTGGATCGCCTCCTGGGTCACCGGGGCCACCGTTCGGGACAGCGTGAAGCCACCGGTCGTGGCAAGGGCGATCTGTGGACGGACCTCGACAGTCATGTCGAACACGAGCGGCTGGCCCTGCTCGAATGACAGGTTCGACACCTGCGGATCGGCCGTGGGCTTGAGGTCGGTGTCCTTGATGATCGTTTCCCAGCTTTCGCGCAGAGCGTCCTCGATCACGTGGCGACGGATCTCCTCCCCGAAGCGCCGACGGACCACCGGTTCGGGGACGTGGCCCTTGCGGAACCCCGGGATCCGGGCCTGGCGGGTGTATTCACGGAGGGCGCGGCGCTCAGCGGCTGCGAGACGCTCGACCGGCACGGTGACCTGCAGCGAGCGGGAAGCGACGTCCTGGGAGGTCGTTTGGTAGGTGATCTCAGTCATAGCCCTCAAAGTTACCCGCCGTGACCGATCAGGGTCAATTCGTATTGGGGGTTGACGTGCAGGGTCGGTTGGCGGTTCTGTTGCGCCATGGCACGAATACTGATCGTCGACGACGATGATGGCGTACGCCGGGTGCTCCGCAAAATGTTCGAGCGCGCCGGTCACGAGGTGAACGATGCGGAGTCAGGCGATGCGGCCCTCGCGACCCTCGATGGGCCGACCCCGCCTGACGCGGTGGTGAGCGATGTGCTGATGCCCGGGCTGAACGGCATCGCCTTCTACAGAAAGCTCGCCGAGCGGGCGCCCCACCTCCGCGGGCGGGTGGTGTTCCTCACCGGCGCCAACCACGATCCCGACGTGCATCGCCCGATCGAGCAACTCGGTGTGCCGATGCTCGGCAAGCTCGACGACCTCCAGCTCGTGGTCGATGCCATCCGGATCGCCCTCCTCCGCCGAACCACCGGCTGATCCTCCCGAAGTGCCAGGACCGGGACTTGAACCCGGACGGGGTTTCCCCCAACGGCTCCTAAGGCCGTCGTGTCTGCCATTTCACCACCCTGGCGCGGTGGAAATCTAGCGCGAGGCCCGGGTATCTTGCGGGCTGGCCGTTCATCGATGCACCACCATCCAGGAAACCTGAAATGATTATCCCGTACATTCGCCGCATCGTCATTGTCGTCGCCATCGTCGGGCTCGCCGCGTGCGGCGACGCACGGCTCAAGAAACTCTCCACCGGCATCGAGAAGGACAGCGTCGCGGTGATCATGGGAAACGAACCGCACCGCACCGAGAGCTACCAGACCGCCGGCAAGTTCTGGGAGGTCATGCTCTACGCCCGCGGGAACGAGGCGGCGGAGGATTCGGTCGCGTGGAAAAAGCTCAG
>JBKJMX010000059.1:0-5449 GCA_046596135.1 Gemmatimonadales bacterium | reverse complement strand
AGTGTCGGATTCGCCTTCTGTGTATATGTGTGGCTCGGTGGTCAGCATCCTCCCTTGGTGCTCCGACCCGATGAGGTCGGTGTGGTGCTCCCCTTCAACGTAGCATTGGCAGAAATCGGAATATTTCTCGCTTCTGCCATTGTCTACTTCGTTGTCAACAGCGTTGCCGTGAACACGGCGGTGGCCCTATCGACGGGTAAGTCCATCCTGTCGACATGGCGTAGTAACACGTTGTGGGTTCTGGGCTACGATATCGCCGCGAGCCTACTGGCACTCGCTGTCGCATACCTGTTCGTCAGGTTCGATCGCGCTGAAGGGATCGGACGCTTCGGCTTCATAGCAATTTTTCTTCCTCTAATCGCGGTTCGACACTATTACGGGCGCCTCAATACTGTCCAAGACCTATACAAGGAACTCGACTCAGCCTACGAGCAACTTGAGCTGAACGTACGGGAACAACTTGCCATGATGGTGAAGGCCATCGAGGCTCGTGATCCCTACACATCGGGTCACTCCCGTCGTGTTTGCGCTCTGTCACGGGCAATTGCAATCGATCTTGGGCTGCCGCCGGATCAAGTGGCGGAAATTGAAAACGCCGCAGTACTTCATGACGTAGGGAAGATTCACGCCGAGTTCGCTCCGCTGCTTCAGAAAGAGGGTAAGCTCACTGATGAGGAGTGGGCCGTCATGAAGACCCATTCCATTCGAAGCGCGGAACTCGTTTCTTTGTTCTCCCGCTTTCATGGTTATGTAGTCGCTTGCGTGAGGCACCACCACGAGCGGTGGGATGGCAAGGGGTATCCGGATGAGATCGCAGGCGAGGCCATTCCCCTCGGTGCAAGGATCATTACTATCGCGGACACTATTGATGCTATGACGACGAATCGGCCGTATCGAAACGCGCTCTCACTAGACGTCGTTTTGACCGAGCTAAACAAGAACCGTGGGACTCAGTTCGACGCATCGCTGGTCGAGCTCACGGTGAACTCCGTTACAGTTCGCAGGCTGATCTCGGACCCAACCTCCATTCCTGAGGCGCTTCCTCAGCCGAAGATCCGTGCGCGCGCTGCCGACGCGCTTCGAGGCATCAAGCAGAGTATCCGGCCCTCGCAGGGCGGTGCTCGAAGCGCCACTGAATTTTCCTGATCGCCTGCGTTACATAACATCGCCGACCAACTTGGCCGCCACTGCCGAGGCTCCAGGCGGTAGAGAGCAAATTCTAGCCTGCAGTGCCTGCCTCCTGCTGGAGCGGATGCCCTCCCGACTTTCCAGAAGTACGAGCGATGCCAACACTTCTGCCTCATCTTTTGGATCGAGAATGCGGGGATCTGGAAACGTCTGAGTTAGGCCCGAAAGCGCCTGGGGCACTTTCTCGTCTGCGATGGCGACAAGTGCACGCCAGCGTGCGTACATTCCTGCATACGCGATGTTGTGAAGCTCCTCAAACTGCCCGGTCGTGCCTGCCCGTCCCATTGCAATCGCTCGCTTACTCCGACCGCACAGCCATAGGATGTCCGCATCTCCAAGAAGTGAAGCCTGCCCAAGCCAAGCAGGTGGGTTCTTGGAGCGCCGCGCTTTCATTTCAGTGATTAACATTTCCGCCTCTGTGTGTCGGCCTTCTGCGCAAAGTCCAAGTCCTAGTTCATGGGCAGCGCCAACAGCCACCGCGCTCCACTCCACAGTAGGAAAGAGCTGTAGAGCCTCTCGGGCCCGAGTCACTTGGCCGGCAGCGTTCCCAAGCCGACCTTCGACCAAGGCCAGTTGGGATGTGCATTCGGCCCGAAGGGCAGGGTTATCAAGGCGCTTGGCCATCACCTCAGCACAGTTCAACGGCTCCAACGCTTTGTCGTACAAGCCGAGCAGGCAAAGCAGATTGCCCCTTCCCAAGTGAAGGCGAACGACCAATGAACTCGCGCTGGCCGACGAAACGGCCAAGCATATTGCCTCTTCTAACGTGCGTAGAGCGGCGGGCAACTCGCGGCGAGCCCCCCGCAACCACGCGTCGGCCAACAGGACGTGGAGCCGTTCGTAGATATCGAGACTTGTAGACCGTAGGCCATGTACTGCGTTCTCGAGCTGAGCTATATGCGAAGGATCTTGGGTTAGGCCGATCAGCCGGATTGATGCCGAGCATGCGAGCACCCGTACCGCAGGCATCATCTGCTGGGAGGTCACAATGCCGATCAGGCATTCCGTGTTGCGCAGTAGCGCTTCGTGTGATAACTGTCCCAGCCACCGCCTCGCGACGATCCGCAGCACCGTCCGACAACACTCCTCCGATTCGCTGAATGCATCGTCGCCGCCGTCAAGCACCCGCAGCGAATCATCCCACCGCCCCAGTTCCTGCAGCGCCTCGGCCAGCAGCAAAATTGCGCCGCGCCGTGCCTCGCCCGTGAGCGCCGGCAGCCCAGTCGACAGCGCCAGGTCGGCCTCGTTCGGCGCACCCCGACGGATCGATTCGCGGCCACCAGCCAGCAGGTACGGAATCGCGTCCGCAAGGCGGTCGGCACGCACCAGGTGCCACGCGATCTCAAGGCCAGGTATCGGTTCGGCCCCGCCATCCTGCACCACCAACCGGTCGGCCACCAGCGCGTGCAGCAGCCGACGAAGCGGTTCCGCCATGCTGACGTAGCACTGCCCTCGCACGCATTCGTTGGCAAACTCGAGCCGATGCCCCGCGTCCCGCAGCACCCGGTGGGCAGTGAGCGTGGTCATCGCCCGCATCGTGCGCGCTACCGGCAGGTCGATCAGGGTGTACATCGACAAGTCGTTCATCCGCTTGCCAAGCAGCGCCCCGAGCTCGGCCACCGCCCGCGACTCGCCGTCGAGCGCTGCGAGTGATCGCTCAACCAGCCGCTGGAACGCCTCGACCGGAGGCCGGTCGGTGCGCGAAGTCATCGACCCGAGGGTGAGTGCCAGGCAGTCGGCACCGCGACGCTGCCAGTCGGCCATCAGCAGCTCAAGCACCATCGGATTTCCGCCCGCCCCCGCCAGGATCGCGCGCCGGATCGTCGACCCGGGTTCTGGACCGCGGCCCACCAGCGCGTCGAGCACAGCGGTGCACTCCCCCGCACTCATCGGCGTGAGCATCACCTGCACCAAGCCGATCGACGTCGCATTGTCGACGAATCGGCGCGCATTCGGCGATTCGTCATCGAGGGAACTCGACGAGGTAAGGATCATCATGAACGGCAGGTCGCAGACGCGCCGAAGGATCAGGTGCAATACTGCAAGCGACGTCGCATCGGCCAGCGCGATATCGTCGACCACCAGCACCAACGGGTGTTCGTCGGCGATCGCGGCGATCAGCGCCATCACCGCTTCCGTAAACCGGATCCGGGCGCCCTCACCCACGCTCGGCTGCGGAGCCGGAAGTGCCGGAAAGCGTTGCCGCACCTTCGGCACGATCCGGCTCAGCTCTGCCAGGTGTTCCGGTGCGGTGGCACTCGCTCCAGGAAGGTCGAGAAGGTGGGTCACCAATGTTCCCGCGGTTCCGAACGGCAGTTCGCGCTCGAGCGCGTAGCACTGCAGGCGCGCAACCGTCGCTCCTTCCAGCGCCAGCGCCGTGACCATCCGCTCGACCAGGGTGGTCTTGCCGATCCCGCTCTCACCGCGAACCAGGACATGCCGAGGCGTGCCATTGCGCGCGCTACACCACGCTTCGTGACAGGCACGGAACGCAACGGCACGACCGACAAACACCCGCTCCTGCCACTGTTCGGTTGGCAACGGGGCGAGCACGGTGCCGCCGGGCCGCTCGATGCCACGGCGGCGCAGCCGGTCGGCCATGCGTGCAAGAGCCTGCGATGGCGTGGCGCCGAGCTCATTGGCGAGCTGCGACTGCCAGCGTTCGAAGACCCGGATGCCGCCGATGCGGTCGCCCGACATCGCTCGGGCTTCCATCAGCGCACGAACGCCATTCTCCGTCAGCGGGTCGACCCGGAGCAACTGCTGGGCAAGGGTTTCGAGCTGTCGTGAATCGCCGTGTTGCCTGGCGTGATCGATACGGTGGGAGAGCACCCGGTGCATGACCGGTATCAGCGCCGCCTGCTGCGCATCCTTCCATTGCTGGAAGTCGGGGGCATCGGGGATGTCAAACTCGTCGAGGAATGGCGCGACCGGCGGGGAAGCGATATCGCTCGGATCACGGTGCTCGAGTTCGTGCACGTCGGTGCGCACCCGCCCGCCGATCAGGCGAACGGTATTGCGACCGGCGTCGAAGGCATCCGCACCCAGGCGGCTGCGGAGCACCGAGAGCGCCACCGCCAGCGAATGGCGCGCGTCCTCGGTGCTCGCGGCCGGCCAGAGCAGGGTGGAAAGGCGGTCGCGCCGATGCGGGAACGACGGCTCGACCGCCAGCACGATCAACAGCGCGAGATGCTTGCGGGTGCGAAACCGCAGCAGGTCACCATCGGGGCCGCGGACCTCGGGGGTCCCGAGGCAGGTGAGGGCGAAGGGAACCACCACATCCTCCAGCAGGGGACGACCAGTATACGGCGGATTCGTCAACCGCGCGTCAACTGGGCGAGGAGTGGAACCTGGGGTCCTGTGCCCCACTCAGTTCACACCCCCGCTGCTACTTCCACCACGCCTCCCCCTCCACCAGCTCCCGCACCACATCCTCACTCGTCCGGTCGGCAGCTTCGGCTGCAAAATTGGTCATCACCCGGTGCCGCAGCACCGCCGTCGCGACACTCCTGACATCGTCGATGTCGGCCTGCGGTCTGCCATCCATCGCCGCCCGAGCCTTGGCGCCGAGCACCAGATACTGGCTCGCCCGCGGACCCGCACCCCACTCCACATATTCGCGAATCATCGGCGGCGCTTCCGGTTCCGCCGGCCGCGTCATCCGCGCAAGCTGCACCGCCGCGGCAATAAGAGATGGTGAGACCGGAATCCGCCGCACCAGCGCCTGCATCGCCGCCAGCGCCTCGCCATCGAGCACCGCTGAGACCTGCGGCAGGTGATGCCCTGTCGTGGCGGTGACAATCTCCTCTTCCTCGCTGCGCGACGGATAACCCATCCGGAGCTCAAGCATGAAGCGGTCGAGCTGCGCCTCGGGTAACGGATAGGTGCCCTCCTGCTCGATCGGGTTCTGGGTGGCGAGCACGAAGAACGGCGACGGGAGCGCGTAGGTCTCGCCAGCAACCGTGACATTCCGCTCCTGCATCGCCTGCAGCAGTGCCGCCTGGGTCTTCGGCGGCGTCCGGTTGATCTCATCGGCCAAGACAACCTGCGCGAAGATCGGCCCGCGCACGAACCGGAAATGACGCTTCCCTGTAGCCGGGTCCTCTTCGACCAGTTCGGTACCGGTGATGTCTCCCGGCATGAGGTCCGGCGTGAACTGCACCCGGTTGAACGAGAGGTTCATCGCCTCCGCGATCGTCGACACCAGCAGCGTCTTGGCCAGCCCCGGCACCCCTACGAGCAGGGCGTGCCCACCCCCCAG
>JBKJMX010000029.1:0-38876 GCA_046596135.1 Gemmatimonadales bacterium | reverse complement strand
ATCGTTGTACCACACCCTTCGTGAATGACCTGTGACTCGAGCACACAGAACGTCGCCGCAGCAACGGGCTGCAGAGGCGTCATGAGGAAGATGAGTGCTACGATCAGGCGCATCGGGACAAGACCGGCCGAAATGGGGAAATGGACCTGGGAGGGGTTGAGCCTCCGACCTCACGCTTATGCGGGCCTCGGGGGCCAGATCAAAGATACCATATCAGGGACGTTGCTGCCCCCCGGCTTGAACAAGAACACCTGAATGAGGGGTCCTCCAAACCGGGTACAGCTCACACCGACCTTCCTCACCTACGCATCATTCCCTCATGCATCACCATCATCCGTTGCATCCGACCAGCATGGGCCTGCATGGAGGTGGTGAGCGCCTGCCCGGCGAGCTTCGGCATGTCGGCAAGGTCCTGGCGCACGGAGTCGCTCAGCGCGGCCCAGGCTGGGTTGGGTTGCATGTCCATTCCCCGCATGTCCGCTCCCATGGCTTCCATCATGCTGGTAACCAAACCCTCGTGGGCTGGCATCATGTCGGCCATCTGAGTTGGCGGCATCGCGGCCACCGAGTCCATGTGAGCCCGCATACCGGGAAGCATGCCCATTCCCGCCATCGTCATCGGTGCTGTGGCCATCATGTGTGACGTGTCAGCCACCGGCGCGTCTGCGGAATCAGGCTTGCTGTCGCACGCTGCCAGCGTCCCCAAGGCCACCATCAGAACTGGATACATCAGGCGCATTTGTTGCCGTCCCGTGTGAGGGTTAATCGTTCCTTCGTACGTACGTAGCGGATCACCTGAGCGATCAGCCGCAGCAGCCGTGGCTCCTGCCGGCATCGCCGCTTGCGCCCGTGGCGCCCGCGGTGTCGAGGTCGAATCCGGCATCACGAACCGCCTGTTCGAGTGCGGTCACGGTTGTGAGGCCCGCGTCGTAGCTGACCGTGGCTGATCCCACCGCCACCGCATCAACCTGGGTGCCGGGGACCGCACTCAGTGCCTTGCGCACGGCGTTGACGCACCCGCCACAACTCATTCCGGAAATCGCCAACGTGTGCTGGTGCATTTGCTGCTGCATGTGAGGTCTCTCTGGTCTAGTGCGGTTGATTCATTTCTTCTTCCGTGCCATGGCATATGCGCCTAGCGCCACGAGGACAAGGAGCACCAGGAAGCCCAACCCGAGCGGGTGCATGCCGAACATCTGATTGCCGTCGAAGAACTGGTGCATATGGCTCCTTTCTCGTCTCGCGTCCAGGCTGCAGCATCTCTCTATGCCATCATTCGTCGCTCAGTACCATATAAGGGGACGTAAACTTTTCGCTTAAGACACATCGTCCGTCCGAATTTCTGCGGGACTTCAGGCTCATGGAGAGTGAAAGTCGTCACAAGTCCCGGAACGCATCTACGTTGACCATTTATCCCGACGGGCGGCGCTGGAGGCAGCTCGTGGGCTTGCAGCGACCTGGAACCGAACACCGAGTCCAATCAGGAACACGGCATTGCTGAGATTCACGCTGCCGAGTTTCAGGTCATCCGATGCGGTAGGGTCGAAACTGGTCAAGTTGAGCGGGCCAAGGGTGGCTGTGCCAGCGGCACGGTACTGTGCCGAGACGTCGAGGAAGGAGCGCCGGTGGTCTGGCAGCCCGATTCCGGCAGCGACGACGAGCCGGAAATGCCGGCGGTGTCAGAATACCGGCATCCCCTTCCCTGTCCGCCGCTTAGTTGTGTCGATGCTGGCCAGTTGGCTTGGCGGAGGTGGCGCCCATCTGCATCTGCTGACGGTCCATCGTGCCGCCGCCCTTGGCTACCAACGAGGCGAGGTCACGCTGGAGCACCGGGTCAGAATGGTCGATCGAGGGCCACTTGGACAGGTCATCTGGGGCGAAGATGCCCGAGATGTGGGCCATGGCACCGTTTTTCAGAACGTGGCCGGACCGATTGTCATAAACACCGACGATCCGGTAGCGACGCCCCGCGCGCAGCCGAATGCCGGCACCGCGAACACCGGGCAGACTCCGACTCACTCCGGTAACCCGGCCGTCCGGCGTGCGCTCGGCGGTGACCCGGGCGATCACCTTGCCTGAGGCGACGTCTTC
This sequence comes from Gemmatimonadales bacterium, assembly GCA_046596135.1. Classification (GTDB taxonomy): domain Bacteria; phylum Gemmatimonadota; class Gemmatimonadetes; order Gemmatimonadales; family GWC2-71-9; genus Palsa-1233. The sequence continues at coordinate 36,785 of JBKJMX010000029.1, read as the reverse complement.
CAATCGCACGCCAACCCCGTAGTCGTGCAGATGCCCACCGTAGGCGAGCAGCCCACCGTCCACGGGGAAGGTGAATTCGTAGGCCTTTTCGGACCTGCCTTCTGGTAAGTCGAAGGAATTGCCGCCGCCCACGGTCAGGTTCGCGTCCATGTACAGCGGTAGCACTTCCACGGGGCGGGGGTTCTGGGAACTTGCCGAATACCGCAGCTCCATGGTCAGGTAGACTCCCTCGAGATCGGCGCCCGTCTCGTTGTGCCACATGACATAAAATCCGAGATCCATACCCGGCGTCATCGGCACCCCCATGGTGGCGGGAATCGTTGCGTCCGCGGTCTCCTGGCCCGCACCAAACAGGCGCTCCATGGCCGGATACAGTGCCTGGCGCCGACTGTAGTTGACGCCAATCATGTGGTGCATGAGGCGCTTGGGAAGTGGTCGGCCCTGGGCGTCCTCCACCCCGGTGGAAAATCCGCGCAGCCATCCCTGCACCGGCCAGGTAAAGTGATGCACGGACGATTCGTCCCCCATCCCCATGTCCATCATGGCGTGGTCCATTCCAGCCATGCTCGGCAGGGAGAAGGGACCTGCCTTGATCCGGATCAGGCGCTTGCCGGAATCGACGGTCACGGTGACCGTGACAACATCGTGGCGAGGGGCGGAAGGGTGGCCGGGACCAAGGGTCAGCGACGCGAGTAATGCGAGCAAGTGCGGCATCGGTCAGTCCTTTGAAGGAGTTCGTGATGCGTCAACCTCGCGTTCCGGCGTCAAGGGATGGTCAAGCGGAACAACAAAAGCGGCGGCCGAATCGTCAATGACGACACGACCGCCTATCTCTCGAATGGGCCTGAGAGGATTTGAACCTCTGACCTCACGCTTATCAGGCGTGCGCTCTAACCAACTGAGCTACAGGCCCCATTCAGGGGGCCAAGCTTAGTCGGACAGCGGGGTTGGGTCAATAAAATTGCGGCCCGGAGCCGGCCTGACCCCGACGCCGGCGGGCATCGACCCTCCCTTCTCCCTTCTCCCTTCTCCGTTCTCCGTTCTCCGTTCTCCGTTCTCCGTTCTCCGTCTACAGCCGTATCGTCAGCCCATCGTGCAACGTGTTTCGATATGCCCGCCACGCCGGGACCAGACCCACCAGCACCCCGGCGACGACAACCCCCACCAAATAGAGCCATTCGACCCGCCCCGGCGGCGTCACAGGGATGTAGATCCCAAAGTGCCGCTCGGCGAGTCCCTGCCCCACCGCCAGCAGGCCGTACACGAGGGCGAACCCGGCGAGAGCACCGAGCACGCTCAGCAGCCCCGACTCGAGCACCAACAGAGCGGCGATCCGCCCCGGGCCCGCCCCAAGTGAGCGCAGGATCGCCATCTCGCGACGGCGCTCCTGCAGCGTGCTGTACAGCGCCACCATCATGCCGAGCAATCCCACCAACAGCACCGCACCGGTGATGATTCGCGCCCCATCCTCAGCGTACCCGATCGTGTGCCACAACTCGGTGAGTGCCACCGCCGGCAGGATCGCCGTAAGCGCCTCTCCGGTGTCGGTGTTCATCTCACGCTGCAACCGCAACGACTCGAAACGATTCTTTGTGCCCAGCAGGAAGGCAGTGAGTGCGTGGCCATGACCGTCGTGCATATCAGTCAACATCGGGGTGGTATCTGTAGCAGCCGCGAGGGTATCAGCGCCCTGGTCGCCGGGCATCATGTCATCACGCGCCATCGCGCCGTCATCGGCCTGAGCTGCCGGCGGTGCATCGGCACCGGGCATCGGCGGCGGCTCGGCACCTGGCATGGCGAGCTGGCTCATCGGCGGGATGCCGTTGTTCCAACCCTCGTGCATCGCCTCGATACCTTCAAGCGTGGTGAAGAGCGACCGATCGATGGGCGTGTACGTCGGCGCGAGGATTCCGCTCACCACGAACGGATGCTCGGTGTGATCCATGATCCCGGTACCGCGGAGTCCATGCGTGAGTGCAATCGAATCACCGAGGACGATGTGGAGCCGGGAGGCGACATCGGAACCAAGCACCACATCATGATCGCTCGACATTGTGCTGCCTTTGGCGACGCGCACCCGTCCGTCGTTGCGGAAACGGTAGTGCTCGAAGAACGCCGCCGTCGTGCCCACCACGCGAAAACCGTAGTACGAATCGCCGAGCGAGATCGGGATCGTCCACTTCACGGCGGGATGCGCCGCCCATCGCTGATAGGTATCCCAGGAGATCGTGCCGGCGGGGGCACCGAGTCCGAAAATCGACGAGAGCAGGAGCTGCTGCGAACCGCCACGTGCGCCGACGATCAGGTCGGTGCCGCGGATGGTGCCGGCGAAGCTTTCGCGGATGCCTCGTCGCACTGTCTCGACGCCGACGAGCAGCGACACCGAGAGCGCGATCGATGCAATCGTCAGCAGCGTGGTGAGGCGGCGGTTGCGGAGCGAGCGGAGCGCCAGTGAGAGGGTCAGCACGCTACGACACCGATCCGAGGTTGAGGTCGGGAAGCGAGAGCACCTGATCGAATAGGCTGCCGAGTGCGAGATCGTGTGACACGAAGAGCAAGGTCGCGTTTGCTCGGGTGCATTGCGCGAACAGGAGTTCCAGGAACTGGTCGCGGCGATCGGCGTCGAGCGCCGAGGTGGGCTCGTCGGCGATCACCAGCTCGGGCGAACCGATCAGCGCGCGCGCGGCAGCCACGCGCTGCTGCTGCCCCACGCTGAGTTCCGTCACCGGCGTTTCGAGCATGTCGCCCAGCCCCAGGTCGGCGGCGAGCTGGCGGGCTGCATCATCGATTGAGGTATCGCCCAGACGCGCGGCGCGCGCGGCGTGCAGGCGGCATGGGAGCGCGATGTTCTCGGTGACCGAGAGCCAGGGGATCAAGTTGAACAGCTGAAAGAGATAGCCCAGGTGCACACCGCGGAATGCATCGCGGCGCGACGGTGGCAGTTCGGCGGGATTCTCACCCAGCACGTGGATGCTTCCTGCTGTGGGCGCCAGCACCCCCGCAATCACGCCCAGCAGCGTGGTCTTGCCGGAACCGCTGGGGCCGTGCAGGAAGACTCGTGATTCCCGCGGAATTGTCAGGGTGTCAATTCGAAGGACCTCGCGTCCCGCGCGATACGCGAAACGGAGGTCCCTGATATCGACGGCTGGTGCGCCGTCGATCACTTCTTGGGCGCGACGTAGGGCTTGCTGGAAATCCCTTCCATTTCGTAGTACGAGGCGCCGTAGGCCGACTCGACCTGCTTGAGGCGGATCACGCCCTCGAAGAGCACCGGATCCCACCAACCGATCTTGACGGTGGTGCGCCCCCGCATCTTGACGTACACCATCTGGTTCGGCGGCGGCGGCGGTGTGTGCACGCAGGCGCCGAAGTACGGAACCAGCAGGAACTCGTCGGCCTCCTGCATGTTGTCCTCGAGTGGCACGATGAAGGCGGCGATCTTGACCACCTTGCCGTCCAAGGCCTTGAGGCTCTCGGGCGCCTTGCCGGTAGCGAGATCGAGCGTGCTCAGCGTCCGCCAATCGATCAGGACCGGGTCGGCGGCAACCGGCAGCACATCGTGGCGGAAGATCTGGTCGAGCGAGATCGTCGGCGAGTTGAATGGCGAGGCCGCGAGCGGAAATGCGCCCGCGGCGATCGTGGCAACGGCAAGGCCCAGCATGGGCAGGAATCGCATCGACACTCCAGGAGACGGCAGGACGGCAACTTCGATCTAGTATGATACGTATAGCGGTCAGGAATTGTTCAGCGCCCGCCCCAACCCATCGGAGAACCCCCGAATGACCCGTACCCCGGTCGGCTTCGGCCTGCTCTTGCTCGCCGCGTGCAGCGGCTCACCCCCTCAAACCACGCCCGCTCCAGCAAATGGCCCCGCAACGGCTCCAGCCGCCACAGCTCCCCGGGCCGGTGGCCGCGGCGGCGGTGCGGCACCCGTACAGGCGCTCTGGACCCGTTTCGACACGGCCTCCTATGTGCGGAAGACCGCGCCGACAGACCCGGTGATCCAGCGGATGCAAGCGGAGGGCATGGAACGGGGGCGAGCCGGCCAACTGGCCCAAGTGCTGCTCGATTCGATCGGCCCGCGCCTCACCGGCTCCCCGGGCTACCACCGCGCCGCCGACTGGATGACAAAGGTGTACACCTCGTGGGGCATCGCGGCGAAGCAGGAACCGTACGGAACCTGGAACTCGTGGCGTCGCGGAGTCAGCCACATCGACCTGATCACGCCGCGGGTGCGCTCACTCGAAGGCACGATGCTCGGATGGAGCCCAGGCACCGGTGGCAAGGCAGTCGAGGGCCGCGTGGTCCTCTTTCCGAACGTGACGACGCCTGAGGCGTTCGCAACGTGGGCCCGCGCCAACGCCAAGGGTGCATTCGTCCTGATGTCGGCGCCGAACCCGTCGTGCCGTACCTCGGCGCAGTGGGATCAGTACGGTCAGGATGGTGCCCGCGAGGCGATTGATTCGATGCGCCGCGACTGGACTGCGGGATGGGCCGATCGGACCAAGAATGGCGGCAATCAGTTCACCTGGCCGGCCGAGTACGGCGCGGCGGGGGTGATCACCACGAACTGGTCGCAGTACCCCGGCGTCAACAAGGTGTTCGGGTCGTGGCACCAGCAGGTTCCCACAATGGAAACCAGTTGCGAGGACTACAACCTCCTCTACCGTCTCGCCGACAACAACCAGGGACCGAGGGTTCGCGTCACGGCCGATGCCGAGATGCTCGGTGAGCGGCCGATGTTCAACGTGATTGGCCAGATCCGCGGCAGCGAGAAGCCAAACGAGTATATCGTCCTCTCGGCGCACTTCGATTCATGGGACGGCGCGTCGGGTGCCACCGACAACGGCACCGGCACGATTACGATGATGGAGGCGATGCGGATCCTGAAGGCGGTGTACCCGAATCCGAAGCGCACCATCCTGGTCGGCCACTGGGGCGGCGAGGAGCAGGGCCTCAACGGATCGCAGGCGTTCGTTCTCGACAACCCGGCGATCGTGGCAGGAGTGCGGGCCGGCTTCAACCAGGACGGTGGCACCGGCCGCGTCACCAGCATCTCCCCCGGGCCGTTCAGCAATGCGGTGCCGGCGATGCCGCGCTGGCTCTCGGAGATTCCGTCGGAGATGTCGGGGTGGATCCGGATCGGCGGCGTGTCCCCGCCGTCGCGCGGCGGCACCGACCAATCGTCGTTCCAGTGCGCCAAGGCACCGGTGTTCGGCCTGGGCGCAGTCGGCTGGGACTATGGCAACCTGACCTGGCACACCAACCGCGACACCTATGACAAGGTGGTGATCGAGGACCTCAAGAACAACGCGACACTGGTGGCGATGCTTGCCTACCTGGCCGATCGCGACGAGGCGCTCGGGGCGCCAGTGACGGTCACGTCAACAACGAATGCGCAGGGCGTCGCAACGCCGACCACCTATTCGTGCCCGACGCCGTCGCGGAACACGTCGGAGTCGCAGCGCTGACCAGCAAGTAGCAGCACGACGGCAGACGTGGGGGACCGGCATCGCTGCCCGATGCCGGTCCCCCACGTCCGTCTTGACAGCAAGAGAACCTAGATTCACATTTTGGGATGAAGGTCTCAATATCCTCAACCTGTTCGCGGGAGATTCCCATGGTTCACGTGTGGGGACGCCCCCACGTCGCTGCCGCCTGCCTGACTGTGCTGGTGGCCCTTTCCGTCTGTATCGTACCCGCCCAGGCGCAGCTGGGAGGCCTCGGCAAGAAGATCAAGCAGAAGGCTTCCGAGCGCATCGAGCGAAAGACTGACGAGGCAGCCGAAACTGTCGTCGACAAGGCAGACCCGACTTCCCGTGACAAGGCGACCGAGCCAGGGGGCAGTGCGAAAGCGTCGACGGCGTCGCGACAGGTCGCGGCCAATTTCGATTTTGTCCCGGGCCAGCGCACGCTCTACTACACAGATTTCTCGGACGATCGGGTCGGGAACTTTCCCCGTCGGCTCCGCTTCACCACCGGCTCGATGGAGGTGGTCGAGATCGACGGTGTCCGGGCACTCAAGGCGTCGAGTCCGAGCGGCTTCATCATCCCACTCACCGAGGCCCTTCCCGATCGGTTCACCGTCGAGATCGACGTGATCAATCGGAACTCCCGCGGTGTAGGGGCTGCCACCCTCAAGCTGTATGGCGGAACCGAAACGCGCACCGACCGCGACCGTGAACGCACCCGCGTGACCTACGGACCGATGGGGTGGGATGTGAGTGGAGGCGGGACCGAGACCGCCGCCGACTTCACCAGCAATGAGGCGGACCAACTCGTCGGGCAGAAGGTCCGGTTCCGCGTCCTTGGCGACGGTGCGTACCTCAAGGTGTACGCCGACGGTCGCCGCTTGGCGAACATCCCGAATGCCAACTTCCTCCGAGACAAGGGGCTATTTATCGCCCTCGAGGCCCGGGACGCCGACGACAATGCCGTGTACGTGACGCAGGTGCGCGTCGCCGAGAGCCAGACGTCGATCTACGATGCGCTTTCGGAGTCGGGACGGTGGGCCACGCAGGGGATCTTGTTCGAGACCGGAAAGGCGGACATCCGTCCTGAATCCGCGCCGACGTTGCGGGAGATCGCCCGGACACTCGGGGAGCATTCCGACCTCCGGATCCGGATCGAGGGACACACCGACAACGTGGGGAACGCCGCCTCTAACACGGCGCTGAGCGCCGCGCGCGCAAGCGCGGTTCGCGACGCGCTGGTGGGTGAGCACGGCGTCGCCGCCGGTCGCCTGGAGACGGCAGGTTTCGGCGACACCAAACCGGTCCAACCGAACACCACGCCCGAGGGACGATCGGGCAACCGGCGGGTCGAGATCGTCAAGATCTAGGCGGTTGGCGGACAGGTGGCTCCTATGCACCCGCGCCCCATCGGCATTGCCGATGGGGCGCTTGGCTTTCCTGCTATGCGTGGCTGACCCTCAGCGGTCGTGATCCTCGTCGTCGAACGAGAAGTCGTCGTCGTCTTTCTCCTCGTCGGCGTCCTTTTCCTCGTCCTCGTCCTTGTCTTCTTTTTCTTCGTCGTCGTCGACATCCTCGTCTTCATCATCGAAGTCGAATTCGTCGACGTCGAACTGTTCCTCGCCATCGTCGTCGAACTTCCGTCGCATCGTGCTGTACAACGACGCCTCGAGAGACGCTTCCCACGCCGACATGTTGGCCTCCGGGGTTCCGGTTTTCGGGTTGCCTGCAACCATCATCATGATGCGTCGGCGAGCCGGTTTGCCGCGCGGTTGACCTTCCGGCGATCGATCGCCTGGAGGGACCGCTTGCGGAGCCGGATGTTCTCCGGCGTGACCTCGATCAGCTCGTCCTCCTCGATGTACTCCATGGCGTACTCGAGGGTGATGACACGCGGTGGCTCCAGCGACACATTGTCGTCGGTAGAGGTTGTCCGCATGTTCGTCAGCTTCTTCTCCTTGCCGACGTTGACGTCCATGTCGCCGGGGCGGGAATTCTCGCCGGTGATCATTCCCTCGTAGACATGCTCGCCGGGTGCCACGAACATCTGGGCCCGGTCCTGCAGGTTGCCGAGGGCGAATGCCACTACCGACGTCTCACGATCGGCAACCAGCACACCGCGCTTGCGACCGGTGAGCGGGCCTGCCCACGGTCCGTACTCGAGGTACCGGTGATTCATCATCCCGTTGCCCCGGGTGTCGGTCAGGAACTCCGAGCGGTAGCCGAAGAGTCCACGCGACGGGATCCGGAACGTCAGCCGGACCATGCCCTGGCCGGGGTTCCGCATCTCGGTCATCTCCGTCTTGCGGGGCCCGAGCTTTTCCATGACCACGCCCATGTACTCCTCGGCGACATCGATGGTGAGCTCCTCATAGGGCTCGAGTCGCTCGCCCTTCGGGCCATCCTTGAAGATCACGCGCGGCCGGGAGACCTGGAACTCGTAGCCCTCGCGCCGCATCGTCTCCATCAGGATGCCGAGGTGAAGTTCGCCGCGACCCGAAACGGTGTGCGTGTCGGGCGAGTCCGTGGGCTCGACCCGCAGGGCAACGTTGCGCTCGAGCTCCTTGAAGAGCCGATCCCGCACCTGGCGCGACGTGACGTACTTCCCCTCGCGACCCGCGAACGGCGAGTTGTTGACGATCACGTCGACCGAGATCGTCGGCTCCTCGACGGCGATGCCCTCAAGGCGGTCGAGCGCGTCAACAGACGTGAATGTCTTGCCGATATCGAGTGTCTGGAACCCGGCCAGCGCACAGATGTCGCCTGCGTTCACCTGATCGACCTCGACGCGGTGCAGGCCGTCAAAGGTGTACAGCTTGGTGACGCGGTTGCGCTCGACGCCCGGCTCGTCGGTGACCCGGCCCGGCTCTCCAAGCGGGAGCAGTGCCACCTGGTCGCCAACCCGAATGCGCCCACGCTCGACCCGTCCGATCGCGATGCGGCCGAGGAACGACGAGAAGTCGAGGGTGGACACCAGCATCTGGAACGGCAGGTCGGGATCGCCAGTCGGCGCAGGAACGGTGTCGATGATCGTCTGGAAAAGCGGCTCGAGCGTGCTGCCCGGTTCGTCGAGTACCAGCGTGGCGGTGCCTGCCCGGCTGGATGTGTAGAGGAACGGACAGTCGAGCTGGCGCTCGGTCGCATCGAGGTCCATGAACAGCGACAGCACTTCGTCGTGCACACGAAGGGGCTCAGCGTCGGAGCGATCGATCTTGTTGATCGCCACGATGGGCTGGTGTCCGAGTGCGAGCGCCTTGCGAGTGACGAAGCGGGTCTGAGGCATCGGCCCCTCGGCGGCATCGACCAGGATCAGCACGCCATCGACCATGCGCAGAATGCGCTCGACCTCGCCACCGAAGTCGGCGTGACCGGGCGTGTCGACGATATTGACCTTCATCCCGCCCCAGGTGATGGCGGTGTTCTTGGCCAGGATCGTGATCCCCCGCTCCTTCTCGAGCGGGTTCGAATCCATCACGCGTTCCTCGACATGCTGGTTGGCGCGGAAGGCTCCGGCTTGCCGGAGCATCTGATCCACCAAAGTTGTCTTGCCATGGTCGACGTGCGCGATGATGGCGATGTTGCGAATTTCCACGAAAAACTGCCTCTCCTGACCCACCGGGATGCCCAAGGGCGCCATATATACCCGGCGACCCGTGGTGCCGCAAGGCAATCAGGGGACCGGCTGCTCCGCGCCACTGTGCGCTGCCGAAGTGGTAACGTCGTCGTCGCCGCAGTGTTCCCCGCCGCAATGGTCGCCGGTCTCAAGCTGCAGGGTCACGTGGTGGATGCCAAGCGCGTTCATACCCGCCTCGAGGTGACGGAGCACCGTGGGGTGACTTTCGAGGTCGGGGACCACGACATGCGCGCTGATGGCCACGAGGCCGCTGGTCACGGTCCACACGTGGACATCGTGCACCCGGGTCACGCCCGGGGCCTCGAGGAGCAGGGTTTCTACGTCATCCACCGGGACATGCGCCGGCACGCGATCGAGCAGGATCTGGCCACTGTCCCGGACCAGGCGCCAGGCGCTCTTGAGCACCAGCAGCGAGATCAGGACCGAGATGATGGCGTCGGCCGGTAGCCAGCCGGTGAAGTGGATCACGACCGCCGCAGCCACCGCCCCCACCGAGCCCAGCACATCGCCCACGATGTGGAGGTATGCCCCCCGCACGTTGATGTCGTTGTGGTGATGTCCGTGCAGCACCTTGAGTGAGATGAGGTTGACGCCGAGCCCGAGCGCGGCAACAACGCCGAAGAGGATCGCATCGATCTCCTGCGGGGTGCGCATCCGGTGAAATGCCTCGACCGTGATCATCGCACCAATGGCGAAGAGCGCCAGGCCGTTGAGCATCGCGGCCATCACCTCCCAGCGGAGGTTGCCGAAGTGGTGGGCCGCCACGGCCTTCCGCTGCGCGATCTTCGACCCGACCATCGCAAGGGTCAGTGCGGCAACGTCAGTGAACATGTGCCCCGCATCGGCCAGAAGCGCCAGCGAGCCGCTGAGCCATCCGCCGAGGATCTCGACCAGGGTGAAGGTCGCGGTGAGGGCGAGCACCCATCCCAGGCGGCGGCTGGCCATCCGCGCAAGCGCCGGTGGCTGGTGGGTGCACGCCTGGCCGCGGCCTCCCGCCTCGGGCGCCGGGGTACTTACGTTGGACGGTATGGAACCCTCCTCCCAGGCCGCCCCGATGATCTGGGGTCTGGCCGCCGTGTTCGCGCTGGTCCTGCTCAATGCCTACTTCGTCGCCGCCGAATTTGCCTTGGTCGGCGCCCGGAAAAGTCGCCTCGAGGAGCTCGCCCGCGAGGGCGACCGCAAAGCTATCCGGGCACTGGGAGCGGTCCAACACCTCGACCAGTACATCTCCGCCACCCAGCTCGGGATCACGCTGGCGTCCCTCGGTCTCGGCTGGATCGGCAAGCCAGCGCTGGCGGAGCTGCTCGACCTGATGTTCGCCGGCCTCCCCGAAGCCCTCGGCTCCTTCGGCACGCATGCGGTCTCTGCCGCGATCGCGTTCTCGATCATCACCGTGCTGCACATCGTGCTGGGAGAACTCGTCCCCAAGTCGCTGGCGCTGCTCTTCCCGGAGGGCGTGAGCCGGTGGATCATCTACCCGCTGCTCGGGTTTTCCTGGGTGATGCACTTCCCGATCACCGTCCTCAACGGAACGGCGAACCGGTTGTTGCGCTGGATGGGGATCAAACAGCCGACGGATCACGCACGCCTCCACTCACCCGAGGAGATCCGAATCCTGGTCGAACAGTCGGGGGTGGGCGGATCGCTCGACCGGAGCAGTTCGCGGCTCCTCGAGGGGGTATTCGAGTTCAGCGAGAAGACCGCGGAGGAAGTGATGACCCCGCGCACCGACATGACGGCCATCGAGGCCGACTTGGTGGTCGAGGACGCGGCCGACATCGTGGCCGAGGCGGGCAGGTCTCGCTACCCGGTCTACACCGAGTCGCTCGACGAGATCGTCGGGGTCGTGCACGCCAAGGAGCTGTTGCGGACCCTGCGGCAGGCACCGGGCACCACAGTCCGCCGGATCATGCGTCCGCCGGTGTTCGTGCCCGGGACCCGGGACGTGGAGGATGTGCTCGCCGACATGAAACGGCTCAAGACGCACCTCGCCATCGTGCTCGACGAATACGGCGGCACGGCTGGTCTGGTCACCATGGAGGACTTGCTCGAGGAGATCGTGGGCGAGATCCTCGACGAATATGATCCGGTGGAACCATTGGTCGACGCCATCACCGACGGCTCGGCGACCATCGATGGTGCGATGACCATCAGCGACTTCAACACGCGGTTCGACGCCGAACTCGACGACACCGACTACACCACGGTCGGGGGGTTCCTCTTCGGGCAGCTCGGTCGCCTGCCCAAGCCGGGCGACCGGGTGAGTGAGACCGCACACATTTTCGAGATCATGTCGATGGACGGGCGCAGGGTGGACCAGGTTCGCGTGGTGCTGCAGTAGCTGCCGTCAGATCGCGTCGTCGACTCGATCGGCAGGAGGGGGATCATAGGGCGAACGGTGCTCCCGCCGGATCGCATCGTTGCGTGGCGGGAACGCGTTGCTCCGGATGATGTGCCAGAACGCCGCGACACCATCACGCCAACCGATCTTCTTCCCCTCTTCATAGGTCCGGCCCGAATACGAGATCGGCAGCTCCCAGATGCGGGCGTGCGCCTGGGCAAGCCGGGCAGTGACCTCGGGCTCGAATCCGAATCGATCGGACGTGAGGACGAGACGCTTCATCAGCGGAGCGCGCACCAGTTTGTAGCAGGTTTCCATGTCGGTGAGGTTGAGGTCGGTGAACATGTTCGACATCAACGTGAGCATCGAATTGCCGACCGAATGCCAGAAGTAGAGCACTCGGTGCGGCCCACCAAGGAAGCGCGACCCGAACACCGCATCGGCGCGCCCCTCTTCGATGGGCCCGAGCAGGCCCGGGATCTCCGATGGGTCGTACTCCAGGTCGGCGTCCTGCACCACGATCACGTCACCGGTGGCGGCGGCGATGGCAGTACGGATCGCCGCGCCCTTGCCGCGGTTGACCGGGTGGTGGAGGACCGCGTCGATCTTACCCTCAGCGAAGAGGCGATCGAGCACCGCACCACTTCCGTCACGCGACGCATCGTTCACGCATACGATCTCCATGTCCATCGGCACCGCGCGCACTTGGTCGATAAGGTGCTCAAGCGTGCGCACCTCGTCGTACACCGGGATCAGCACCGAGACGCGCAGGTTCATGCCGCGCTGCTCCCCCGGACGAGCTGGGCAGCGAGGTGGAGGGCAGCGTGCATGCTCGCGGGATCGGCGCGCCCGCTGCCTGCGATGTCCATGGCAGTGCCATGGTCGGGAGAGGTGCGGACAAACGGCAAGCCGAGGGTGACGTTCACGGCGTTGCCGAACGACGCCACCTTGATCGCGGTCATGCCGACGTCGTGATACGGGGCCAGCACAGCATCGAACTCCCCGCGCATCGCCCGGACGAAGACCGTGTCGGCAGGGAGCGGTCCGGTGGCGCCGAGCCGCTGCACCGCAGGAGCGAGAATGCGCGCTTCCTCATCGCCGAACAGGCCCTGCTCGCCAGCGTGAGGGTTGAGTGCGCAGATTGCGAGGCGTGGCGCGGCGATCCCGAAGCCCTCCCGCAGCGCGCGGATGGTGACCTCACCGATGCGGACAACGCGGTCGGTCGTGAGCATCAACGGGACATCACGAAATGGTATATGGGTGGTGACCAGCACGACCCGGAGCCGGTCGCTTGCGAGCATCATCGCGACATCGATGTCGCCGGCGAGGTGCGCGAGCCATTCGGTGTGCCCCGGCCACGGATATCCAGCGAGGTGCAGCGCGTGCTTCTCGGCGGGCGCGGTGACGATCGCATCGACCTCCCCGGCCAGCGCCATCGCTGCGGCGCGCTCGATCGCGCGGCCGGTGATCAATCCGGCTTCGCGCGCGGTCGCGCGCGCCGCAGCTGGTGCATCGTCCCACGAACCGACCGCCACCTGCTCATGCCCGCGAAACGCTGCCGCCTGTTCCTTCGCACCAACGATGACAATCTCGGCGTCGACGCCCAGGCCGAGCGCGGCCGCTGCGACCTCCGGGCCGATCCCACGCGGATCGCCGAGGGTGACGGCGATCCGGACGCGCCGACTCACAACTCGCGGATGTCCACGTAGGTCTTGCGGCGCAGCTCGCGGATATAGGCATCCTTCCCCATCTGCTTCCCGAGGAACGTCCGGATCTGCGGCTTGAGCTGCTCGTAGGAGAGCTTGCCAGCCGGGAGCCGTGTCATGACGCGAACGATTGCCCACTTGGCGCGCAGGTCCTGGCCGGGCACCGCGAGGAGGAAAGGGCGGGACACCTGACCGGAGTCGAGGCCCGCCGTGGCCTGCGCGTAGGAAGGCAGCAGCGAGTCCACCGGATACTGGTCGATCTGTCGCTCTTCGGCTGCGTCGTGGTAGATCCTCTGGAGCGAGTCGAAACGTGCTCCCGCCGTGAACGCCGCAGAAACGGAGTCGATGCGCAGCCGGGCGATCGCCGCACTGGTCGAGTCGATCTCGGGCATGATCAGGATATGGCGCGCCTGGACCTCGGTCGCCTGCACCCGCTGCACTTGGAGGATGTGCCAGCCAAAGGGTGTCTCGAACGCATCCGATACCACGCCCGGCTTCAGGCCGAACGCGACCCCCTCGAACTCCGGCACCATGACGCCTCGTCGGAACCAGCCGAGGTCGCCGCCCTGCGCCGCCGACACGGGGTCGTTCGAGAAGCGCCGCGCTGCCACCGCGAAATCGGCGCCGCCCCGCAACGCGGCGACGATCGAATCGGCCAGGGCGTGCGCGCGCTGGCCCGACGCCTCAGAGGGCTTCGGCGCGACGATGATCTGTCGCAAAGACACGGTCGCGGGGGTGCCGGCGGTGCGGTCGGCGAGATGCGTGTCGAAGTATGCCCGCGTTTCCTTCTCGCTAGGGGGCAGCGGCTTGATGCGTTCGATCTGCTGCAAGTTCTCGCGATGTCGCGCGACGGTGAGCTCGCGACGCTGCTTCTCGTTCATCCAGCGCCGATAGTCCTCCGGCGTCAGGAAGCCGGCCTGCTGCAGCTCGGCACGGAACGCCATGTCGCTCGGAAACCGCTGGCGGGTCCTGCGGATGTTCAGGTCAGCGGCGTCGATCACTTCCTGGTCGGTCACCTTGATCGTCGTGTCGGTGAGCGCCTCCTGATAGAGCAGCTCTTCGGCGATCAGGGTATCGATGATTTGGCGACGGAGCACGTTGAGGGCGGCGAGTTCGGTCGGGAGCGGATTCGTGGAATCCTGCCTCGAGAACAGCTCTTCTTCCACTTGGGACCTGGTGATGGCGGTGTTGCCCACCACCGCGATCACCCGGTCGATCGGTTCGTCGGAGTCCTGTGCCGCAACCGGCTGCATCGCTCCCCCGGCAAGGAGGAGCGTGCAGACGGCTGCAGGACGCCAGGCCATGATCACGGCTTGGGAGTTTCCGTCGGCGCGGTGGCACCCGGGACCGGGGCTGGCCCGGGCGCGGGCTGCATCGCCCCTTCGGGGACCATCTGCGTGCTGTCGGCAGCGCGCTTCGCCGTCGCCAGATCCAGAGCGCGCTTCGCGCCGACGGCGTTGACGCCGAACTTCGCGTCACCGCGGAGCGCGTACGCCAACATCCCGGGGAGCACGCGCATCCGGACCTTCCCGCTCACCAGCGCGTCGAAGTACTGGTCGACCTTGAGCGCCGCGGCCTTGCGGCGGTCCTTCTCGCTTGCCTTCGGGTCGAGGACATCCGGCGTGAGACCGATCTGTGCCTTGATCGAGTCGACTTCCGACGTGAAGCTCTCCTGGAGCTGGGTCCACTCCTCGGCGCTGAGCTGCACGTTGTTCTTGTCGGCGTCGCGAAGCACCAGCGCGCTCTCGGTGAGGCGCTTGGCGAAGTTGACAAGGTCGCTGTCGGCGGCGGCCCGGAACTGCTCGAGGCGCTGTGGGCCCTCGCCGGGGTTGGTGGTGATCGCGCGGACCCAGCGAACGAAGTCGTTGGTGCGGAACTCCCCACCGTCGTACTTCACCAGCGTGGACTTGTCGTCGCGCCTGTCCTCTAGGTCGGCCAGCGCCGCGCGCATCCGGGCCACGGCCTCGCCCTCCACCTTCATGTTCGCCGACTTGATGGTCTCCTCGAAGTAGAGCGAGTCGATCATCGGAATCTGTGCCTCGGCCAGCACCTGGCGCCACAGTGGGCGCGACTCCACCGCGGTCGGGCGACGGATGATGTGGTAACCGAAGTCGGTGGCCACGAGCCCGCTCATCTCGCCCGGGGCCAGCGACCAGATGCTCTTGTCGAACTCGGGTGCCCATTGGCCCTTCGGCGCCGGCGGATAGAGCCCGCCTTTGGCGGCGGAGCCCGGGTCCTGCGAGTGCTGGCGGGCGAGGGCGGCGAAATCTCCGCCGGCACGGGCGACCTTGAGGATCGAGTCGGCCTTCTGCCGCGCGGCGGCCCGAGCCTCTGCCGGAGCGGCCTTCTCGGCCGTGACGAGAATATGCTGGACGGCGCGCGACTGGTCGGCGGCGTACGCGCTGTCGATCTGCGCATCGGTCACTTTGCTCCGGCGAGCGACCACCGAGTCGTGCCAGCGGCGCGAGCGGGCGTCGGCAATTCCGGGCCAGAGTGCCTGGGCGATCGTCGTCGAGTCGGTCTTCAGTTCACCGCTGGCCACGGCCTGCGCGAACAGGGTGTAGTCGATCCAGAGATTGGCGACGAACTCGACCGCGCGCGGTTCGAGCGTGATGCCCTTGGCGCCGTTGAGGATCTCGGCAACCCGCTCGGCCTTGAGTTCCTGCCCCTCGGCCGTGGCGACCACGTCCGATTGCGCAGAGAACGCCTCACCCTTGCAACCACCCAGCACGACGGCCAGTACCGCCAACCACACCATGTTGCGACGCATCGGACTCCTCGAATCGGTAAAAGATCGCCGGCAGCTCATGCGGCCACCTGACGGAGAGCGCGGACCAGCGACGGCACGATCGCCTCGCCGCCCAGACGGTTCAGCCGCAATGCCAGCGGCACAGTCCGGCGAACCTCGGCGGCGAGCTGCACGTCGTCGAGCGCCTGGGTCAGTCCTGCCATGCGCGGATTGGCCCCCGCACGGAAGGTAAGGCGCGCCTCGTCGCCCCGTACCAGCACGTGCTGGAGGCCGAGAAGTGCGCCCATCGCCCGCAGCCGTCCCATATCCAGCAGGGCGTCGACCTCGGGCGGTAGCGGCCCGAACCGCTCACGCAGTTCATCCCGCAACTCATCAATATCCCCGGGCGCCGTCGCCCGCGCCAGTCGGCGATACAGATCGAGCTTGGTGGCGTCGTCCGGGATGAAGGCATCGGGGAGGTGCGCCGGGATGTCAAACACCACGTCTGGGGGCTGGGGCGGCTCCCCGGTCCCCTTCCCCCGCATGGCCTTCACGGTCTCCTCCAGCCAGCGCATGTAGAGGTCAAAGCCCACGGCGTGGGCATGCCCGCTCTGCTCCGACCCCAAGAGGTTACCGGCGCCGCGGAGCTCGAGGTCCTTGAGTGCGATCCTGTAGCCGGCACCGAGGTCGGTGTGGTGCTCGAGCACCTTGAGGCGCTCCTCTGCGGCCAGGTCGATCATGTCGGGGACGATCAGGTAGCAATAGGCCCGGCGGTGGCTTCGGCCCACCCGCCCCCGGAGCTGGTAGAGCTGAGCCAGCCCGAATCGATGGGCGTCGTGGACGATCATGGTATTGGCGTTCGGCACGTCGAGCCCGGATTCGACAATCATCGTCGACACGAGAATGTCGACGTCGCCGACGACGAACTTCTGCATCACGTCCTCGAGCGTGTCCGCAGCCATCTGACCGTGGCCCACTGCCACCCGCGCCCGGGGGGCAAGCTGGCGAATGCGCGCCGCGATGGTCTCGATGGTCTCAATGCGGTTGTGTACCACGAACACCTGCCCGCCGCGATCGAGCTCTCGGGCAATGGCTTCCTCGATGAGCCCGTCATCCCACGGTTCCACGAATGTCAGGATCGGCGATCGGTCGCGGGGCGGGGTCTCGATCACCGTCATGTCGCGCAGGCCGGCGAGCGAGAGGTGGAGCGTGCGGGGAATCGGCGTCGCGGTGAGCGTGAGGACGTCGACGGCAAGGCGGAGCTGCTTGAGACGCTCCTTGTGCTTCACGCCAAAGCGGTGCTCCTCGTCGACGACCAGGAGGCCCAGGTCCTTGAAGACCACGTCGCGCGACAAGATGCGGTGCGTCCCGATCACGATGTCGAGCTCACCCGCTGCGAGCTTGCGCACCGTCTCCTTCTGCTCCTTCGCGGTGCGAAAACGTGACAGAGCCTCGACAGTCACCGGATAATCGGCGAGCCGGTCGGCGAAGGTTCGGTAGTGCTGCTCAGCGAGAATGGTCGTGGGCACGAGCACGGCCACCTGGCGCCCGCCCTGCACCGCCTTGAACGCGGCGCGCACCGCCACTTCGGTCTTGCCGTAGCCCACGTCGCCCACGAGCAGGCGGTCCATTGGCATGGGGCGTTCCATGTCCTGCTTGATGTCGTCGGTCGCCTTGCGCTGATCGGGGGTGTCCTCGTAGAGGAACGACGACTCCAGTTCGCGCTGCCAGCGACCGTCGGGCGGGAACGGAAATCCGGCGACGACGCCACGCCGTGCGTAGAGGTCGAGCAGTTCCGCCGCCATCGCCTGGATCGCCTGACGGGTCTTCTCGCGCACCTTGCGCCACGACGTGCCTCCGAGTCGGTGAATCTTCGGAGGGGCATGCTCCCCGTCATCACCGCCAGCGCGGTAGCGCTCGAGCTGGTCGAGGCGGTAGAGCGGCACGTTGAGCCGGTCGCCGCCCTCGTACTCCAGCATCGCCACTTCGATGGTCCCGCCATCGACCGTGAGGGTCTGAATCCCGCGGAATATCCCGATGCCGTGGTCGAGGTGCACCACGTAGTCGCCCACTTCGAGTGCGCCCGTGACGGTGCTCGGCGCGGCCTGTCTGTAGCGTCGGGTGCGGCGAAGCCGACGGGCTCGCCGAAAGATTTCGTGATCGGTGAGAACCCGCAGCGAGGGCATGACGAAGCCGCCGTCGAGGGCGCCCACCGTGAGCGACATCCCCTCGGGCCGGAATCCGTTCTCCTCCAGCAACTCGTCGAGCCGTTCACGCTGGCCATCGTTGTCGCATAGAATCAGTGTCGGCGTCCCCTGCCCCAGCGCCCGCAGGCGACCGAGATCGCGGTCGACCCGCTCCGGCGGGAAGAAGCCGAGCTGGATGTCGGCAGGCTCCTCGTTGAGCAGCAGGCGAGGGAAGGCATCGAGCTCCGCGCGCCACGCTTCCGGGGAGACGAACAGGTCCGCACGGGGTGGTGCATCCTCGCCGAGGCGACGCGCGATGTCGATGTGGTGCTCAGCCTCGCGCCACGCACGCTGCACCTCTTCATCATCGGGATGCGGCGCCTCCTCGATGATGATCGCGTCAGACGGCAGCATCTGCAGCAGCGAACGTCGCACGACCGGCCCGTTACCGTCGTCGGCAGTGCGGGTCGAGACGCTCGTGATCGGGAGGATGGTGACGTCGTCGATGTCCGAGCCGGACCGCTGCGTCGTGAGGTCGAACATCCGGACCGATGACACCTCGTCGCCCCACCACTCGATGCGAGCCGGTGAGGCCATGCCGAACCCGTAGACATCGACGATTCCGCCGCGCACCGAGAACTCGGCCACTTCCGTGACAGCACCGACACGGGTGTATCCCATCTCCTGTAGCGATGCCGTCACCACCGCGAGGGCGCGCTCCTCGCCGCGCGTCACCCTGAGGCGCAGCGCCTCCAGGGCAGCGGGCACGGCGGTGCGCTCGGCGCTGGCCCTCGCCGTGGTCACGAGCAGCCGCAACTCGCCGCGCATCAGCGCCTCGAGTGTTTCGATGCGCTCACCGGCGATCTCGAAGTGGGGCTCGTCCTCCCCAAGCGCCTCGCGCTGCGGGTAGAGTGCCACCCCGCTGCCGGCGAGGTTCTGCAGGTCGGTGAGCCAGCGCTCGGCGTCAGCGGGGGTGGCAGCGATGACGACAGCCAGTCGGCCCGCACCGAGACGCTCTGACAACCAGGTCGCCAGCACGGCACCGCTCGAACCGGGTACGCCGCCGAGGCGCACGGTGCGGCCCCGCACAGGAATTCTTTCGCCGAGCGCACGAACCGTGGCGCAGCGATCGAAGGCATCAAGAATGGATTGCAGCGGCATTCAACTCCGTTGGTGAACACGCCCGGCGAGGGCCGACTCCGTGAGTGCGAGCAGAACAGCGGCGATCAACAGCCACGTACGCAGGTCACCGCGGCCTCCCGCAGTGAACGCGATGCGGGGCCCGCGGTCGAGATCCTCGACCAGCGCACCACGCCACAACGAGCGAACATCCCGATCCGTGGCGCGCGCGAGTTCCGACTCACGGGGATCGACGTGCGTCACCACAGCCCCGATGGTATCGGCGCCGGATACAAGGTAGTGTATCCCGGCCTCAATCGGTCGCCAGCGCGCGCCGCCCTCCACCCGGGTGGTGACGCCCTCGCGGTGCACGCCGGTGACGTGATCAGGCAGCACGACGGGGTCGCCGGCGGCGACGGAAAGGATGACCGGTGCCTCCCGAGACGCCCGCGTGACGAGCGCATCGACGAACGGCACGAACGCGGCCGCCAGCGGAAGCCCGGTCCAGTCGGGTTCCATCCTCGATCCGAGCATCAGTACGTCGCCGGTACGCACCAGCCACGGGGCACCATCAACCCGCACCAGCACCTGCGACTCGGCACCCATCGGTTCGAGCGCAACCCGACGCGAAACGCCCTCGCGCGAGGGCAGGACGGAGGTGCTGTCCGTGCGCGCATCCTGCAGCACCGGCGATCCGTATTGCCACGCCGCCCCGCGAGCAGCGAGCGCACGGTTGAGGGCGCCGGTGAGGGCCGGATCGGCCGGCGGCATGACAATCGATGCGCCAGATCCCAAACCACCAACGCGCACCCCATCACCGTTGCGCACCCTGCCCTCGGCGGCGAGCACATCGAGCGCCGCGTCGACCCAGTGATCGTCGGCGCTCCAGCGGACCGGCACCGGCGGTGCGACCCGGATCACCGCCCGAGCTGTGTCATCGAGCCGGAACTCATCGGGCGAAAGGGTGACCCGGACCACCGACCATCCAGGCGCGATCGGTGGCACCCGCTGCGACACGGCGGCACCCGGCGCCACCAGTATCTCGCGCAGCATTCGGGCACCGATGGCGATGGTGACAGGCATCGGGGAGGTGTCCGGTCCGGTCACCGTGATGCCGACTCGACCACCATCGGCACCCCACGGCTGCGTGCCTGTCTCGATCGACGCCACGCGTCGATTGCCGCTGGGCGGGCTGGCAGGCCTGATTACGAGCACCGCACCCTCACCCCGCGTCTCCGTGACCGCGGAACGCTGCAGGTCGGTGACTACCACCACTTCCCCCCGTCGACCGCTGCCGTGCAG
The DNA here is from genome assembly GCA_046596135.1 of Gemmatimonadales bacterium. Taxonomy (GTDB): domain Bacteria; phylum Gemmatimonadota; class Gemmatimonadetes; order Gemmatimonadales; family GWC2-71-9; genus Palsa-1233. The sequence continues at coordinate 16,298 of JBKJMX010000029.1, read as the reverse complement.
CAGATCGCGACCCTGCGCGACGGCGGCACCGAGATCGAGGCGCACCGGTTCGGGCACCAGGGCCGCGAGCCTTGCCGCCAGGTCGCCGCGTGTCCCCGAGCGGGCAAGACCGTCGGCCGTCACGAGCCAGAGGCGGTCGGCGGCCGTGGCGCGCGCCAGCACGCCGCCCGCTGCGGTCACGAGGCCGGTGAGCGTCATCTCGCCGTCGCGCACCGCGGCACTGCTCGCCGAATTATCAATGACGAGCACGAGCGCACTCGGTTGGTGATCGCCGATTCCGCTTCGTGCGACGGTCAGACCGGCAGCGGCCAGCACCAGGACGATCACCAGCAGGGTCCGTACGATGAGGAGCAGGAGATTGCGCAACTTGAGGCGACGGCGGTGATCACGGGTTGCATCCTCGAGGTAGCGCACGGCGGGGAACGCGACTTCAGGAGGCTCACGGCGCTGCACCAGATGGAGCAGGACAGGAAGTGCGGCGGCGAGCAATCCGATGAGCGCCCAGGGTGCGGTAAATGCGATCACGGGGTGAGTGCGCGGGCCAGCGCCGAGCCGAAGGGGATGTCGGTGGGGACGACTGCGTAGCGGATCCCGGCGCTGCGACACGCGCTGCCCCAGGAGCGGATCACGCCATCGACAGTCTCACGATAGGCATCGGCCCAATCCCGCGGTGCCAACGTGACGGTACGCCCCGATTCCGGATCGCGGTAACGGGTTTCCTCGCCCCGTTCGAGGTCGAGCTCTGCCGGATCAGCAATGTGCAACACGAGCACCTGATGCCCGCGGTGGCGGAGGAAGCGCAGCGCGCGCAGGGTGAGGTCCCGGTCGAGCAAGAGGTCCGAGATGAACACCACCATGCCGCGGCGGCGCAGCTGCCCCACCACCTGTCGGAGTGCGGGTTCCGCCGCCGTCCCCGTCCCGGCAGTGGTGGCCGCAAGGGTGCGGGCCACGGCGTGCCAGTGCCCGCGACGGACGCGCGCGGGCAGCGACGCGCGAACCACGTCATCGAAGACCACGAGTCCCGCGGCGTCGCGTTGTCGCTGCAACACGAGCGCAAGGGCGGCTGCCAGGCGCGTGGCATAGTCGAGCTTGGTGAGGCGCGTGGGCGCGCCGCGCCACGCCATCGAGGCGCTTGCATCAAGCACCAGCATCGCGCGGAGGTTGGTTTCCTCCTCGAACTGCTTGACATACAGGCGGTCGGTGCGGGCAAGCAGCTTCCAGTCGACATAACGCGGCTCGTCGCCCGGTTGATACTGTCGGTGCTCCGCGAACTCCACGGAGAAACCGCGCCGCGGCGAACGGTGGAGGCCGTGAAGAAATCCCTCGACGATCCCCTGCGTCGCGACTTCGAGCCCGCCGAGACGTGCGACGTCGGCGGGCTGCAGGAGGTCTGGACGAACGGGGCGGGCGGCTCGAACCGGGTGGGTCATTCGGGGCGGAACGTAGGACTGACCTCCGGGATGGTCAACGCGGGACCAATCACGGCGAGTCAGCAAAGTGCCGCCGGGATGCATAGTTTTCCGGGCATCAACACGGCCACGTGGTCGTGCCTGCCCCTTGACGCGCCATTCGATCCGGGAGTTTCGCCCATGCACCCACGTCTTTCGATTCCGCTTGCTGCGATCGCCCTTGCCGCCTGCGGCGGCTCGCAACCATCGGGGCCGCTCTCCCCCGAGACACGGCTCAAGCAGCAGCGCGAGGCGGCGACGTCGATCACAGCCGCCACGGTGTTCCAGCGGATCTCCGTGATCGCACACGACTCGATGGGCGGGCGCAACACACCGAGCCCGGGCCTGGAGAAGACAGCGGCATACCTGGCGGGCATGTACGAGCGGTGGGGGCTGAAGCCGGCTGGCGACAACGGGACGTGGTTCCAGCGCTATCCGCTGGTGCGATCCCGGTTCGACCCCGCGGGATCGCTGATGGAGGTCAATGAGGCCGGCACCGTCACGCGATATCGGCTCGACCGCTGGGCGCAGGTTTCGGGGCCGCGCACCGGCCAGTCCATCACCGGTGCGATGCGAGTGCTGAGCGGCGCGATCACCGCAACCGACGTGGCGAAGCTCGACCTAGCCGGACGGATCGTGATGTTCGTTCAGAACTCGGAGCGCGCGGCCGACAACCGAGCGGTGCTCACGGCGATTCGTGGCAAGGTGCCGTCGGCGATCATCGTCCTGCAGGCGGGTGATCCCGCGCAGTTCGCGGCGGGTGTCCAGCGGGCCACTGCGGGCAATCAGGTGCTCGGCGGCGTACCGGTCACGGGAGTCCCGACACTCACGATCCATGATTCGATCTTCGCGGGAGACCCCAACGTCACCAACCGTCCCGACTGGAACACGTTGCGCGTGTCGCCGACGGCGGTGGTGATGGATGTGCCCGACCAGGTGACGGTGACGCTTCGCCTCGCTGAGACCGAGATCTCGCGCGTGACGGCGCCGAACGTCGTTGCAATGATCGAGGGCAGTGATCCGCTGCTGCGGAACGAGTACGTGGTGTACTCGGCCCACATGGACCATGTGGGGACGGTCGGCGATGGTGTGGGCGGATGTGGTGTGCAGCGCGACACCCTGCGCGGCACGGTGGACAGCATCTGCAACGGCGCCGACGATGACGCGTCGGGCACCATCGGGATCGCGATGATCGCCGAGGCCTTTGCGCGTCTCAAGGTGAAGCCGATGCGCTCGATCATCATCCTCAACGTCTCGGGCGAGGAAAAGGGGCTGCTGGGTGCGCAGTACTTCGCCGAGAACCCGACGGTGTCGCGCGAGCAGATCATCGCCAATCTCAACTTCGACATGATCGGCCGAAACAACCCCGACTCCATCGTGGTGATCGGCAAGGAACACTCCGACCTCGGCGGCACCCTCGCCGCGGTGTCGGCGCAGCATCCCGAACTTCGGCTGATTGCCGCCGATGACATCTGGCCGAACGAGCGATTCTACTTCCGCTCGGACCATTACCAGTTCGCGCGCAAGGGGATCCCGATCCTCTTCTTCTTCAACGGCGTGCACCCGCAGTACCACCGCCCATCGGATGAAGTCTCGCTGATCGACACCAGCAAGCTGGCGCGGATCGCGACGCTGGGCTTCTACCTCGGCAACCGGATTGCCAACACGATGGTCAGGCCGAAGTGGAATCCCGACAGTTACACCGAAATTGTCCAGGGCGCGGGTCGCTGATGACTGGCACCGGCGGCAATCTCGCCGATTTCGACGCTTTCCGGACCAGGATGAACGATGTCATTCTCGGCGCCGGCAACTTGACGATCAATCGTTTCTTCGCACTCGACCACCGGGCCTACGAGCCCGGTGCGCTCGGGGCGAAGCAGAAGGAGATGTTGGGGCTTGTGGCGAGCATGGTGCTGCGCTGCGACGACTGCATCACCTATCACGTAGTACGGTGTCACGAGGAGGGCGTCACGCGCGAGGAATTCCTGGAGATCTTCTCGGTGGGGCTAGTCGTGGGTGGCAGCATTGTGATCCCGCACCTGCGACGTGCGATGGAGCGGCTGGAGGCACTGCCGGCACAGATTGGCTGACGCTCAGCCCTCGGGCGCCGGCGCCCGTCGTGTCATCAGCACGCCGACGATGATCAACCCGCCACCGGCCACGTGCACGACGCCGGGGCGTTCACCCAGCCCGATCATTGCCACCGCCGTGGCAATCAGCGGGACCAGGCAGTTGTAGACCGCCGCGCGCGAGGCACCCAGCATCGCGACGCCGCGGTTCCAGAGGATGTACGCCGCCACGAGCGATAGCAGCGCGGCGTACAGCATCCCGCCCCAACCCGCCCAGGATACCCCCGCCCAGTTGGTTCGGGTGAGCTGCGGGATCGCGATCAGGATCAGTCCGGGCGCACCCGTGTACATCGTCCACGCGGTGAGGCGGAGCGCAGAGATGGGCAGCTTCCAATGACGCAGCAGCAGCGTGTAGACCGTCCATGCTGCGATCCCCACGAACAGCAACAGCTCCCCGGTGCCGAGCCCGCCCTCGATCGTCCCGCCGCGCGCCGCCACCACGGCCACGACGCCGATGGTCGCGACCAGCACGGCCCAGCGCTGGCGCACGGTCACCGGTTCGACCCGCAGCATCCAGGCGGCCAGCGTGACAAGTGCCGGCATCCCCGCGAGGATCAGCGCTGACTTGGTCACCGAGGTGCGCGCGAGGCCCTCGACGAACGCAAGCTGGTAGGCGGTGTTGCCGATCACGCCGAGCGCGATCAGGCGCAGCACGATTGGGCGCGGCAGGCGGCGCGGACCCTCGAAGTGCCGGACGATCGCCCACAGCACCACCGACGCGAGGGCAAACCGCAGCGCGGTGAACGCCAGCGGCTCGATCTGCCCGAACGCAAGCTTCATGGCGGTGAAGTTGCCGCCCCAGAAGAGCGTGACGAGCAGCATGCCCCTCTGGGGGGTAAGGGTCGGGCGGGAGGGCATCGGCGTCGAATATACCGGGGAGCGGCGTGCCTATCGCTTTCCCCCTTCCCGACTCCGCTCCGCTATTTTGCCGCGATGAGCCAGGCCCGGATCCGCAACTTCTGCATTGTCGCCCACATCGACCACGGCAAGTCGACCCTCGCCGACCGACTGATCGAGACCACCGGCACGGTGTCGAAGCGGGAAATGCGCGAGCAGCTGACCGACACGATGGACCTGGAGCGCGAGCGCGGCATCACGATCAAACTCAACGCGGTCCGGATGCGGTACCTCGCGGGCGACGGCGCCGAGTACGCGCTCAACCTCATCGACACCCCCGGCCACGTCGACTTCACCTATGAGGTTTCGCGGTCGTTGGCGGCGTGCGAGGGCGCGATCCTCGTGGTCGATGCATCGCAGGGCATCCAGGCACAGACGCTGTCCAATCTCTTCCTGGCGCTCGACGCGGGCCTTGAGATCATTCCGGTGCTCAACAAGATCGATCTTCCCGGCGCGGAGCCCGACAAGCGCGCCCAGGAGATCATGGATCTCATCGGCTCGCGACGCGAGGAGATCCTGGCGGTGTCGGCCAAGGACGGCACCGGGGTGCCGGCACTGCTCGAGGAAATCGTGAAGCGGGTCCCGGCGCCGACCGGCGACGCGGACGCGCCGCTCCGGGCGTTGATCTTCGATTCGTACTACGACCGCTACCGCGGGGCCATCCCCAGCATTCGTGTCGTCGACGGCGAGCTTCGCAAGGGAACCAAGATCGCGTTCGGGTCGCATCGCGGTGACATCTACGAGATTGACGAGGTCGGCCACCTCGCCCTCGGCCAGCGCCCCGCGCCGGTCTTGCGCACCGGCGAGGTCGGCTACTTCGTCGCCAACCTCCGCAACGTCCGCGACGCGCGCGTCGGCGACACGATGCTCGACGCGGACCGTCCGGCACCGACGCTCCTCCCTGGCTACCGCGACGTGAAGTCGATGGTGTTCGCCGGTGTGTACCCGACTGATGCGGCGCAATACGAGGACCTCCGCGACGCGCTGGAGAAGTTGGTGTTGAACGATGCATCGCTGCAGTACGAGCCGGAATCGTCCACGGCACTCGGCTTCGGCTTTCGCTGCGGATTCCTCGGCCTCCTGCACCTGGAGATCGTGCAGGAACGCCTCGAGCGCGAGTTCGGGTTGGACCTGATCACGACCGTGCCCACGGTGGAGTACCACGTCTACCGCACTGACGGCACGATGATCGGCGTCGAGAACCCCAGCGACCTCCCCGATCCCGCGGGGATCTCCCGGATCGAGGAGCCGTACGTGAGAACCCGCATCATGGCACCGACCGAATACATCGGCGGGATCATGAAGCTGGGGCAGGAGCGGCGCGGGGTGTACCACGGGATGACCTATCTCGACGCCGCGCGCGTCGAGTTCTCCTTCGACTTCCCGCTCGGCGAGATCGTGCTCGATTTCTACGATCGCCTGAAGTCAATCTCCCGCGGTTATGCCTCGCTCGACTATGAGATGGCGGGATTCCGCGAGTCGCCGCTGGTCAAGCTCGACCTGATGCTGAACGGTGACCCGATCGATGCATTCAGCGTGATCATCCACAAGGACAAGGCGTACGAGTGGGGCCGCAAGATCGCCGAGAAGCTGCGCGAGCTGATCCCGCGACAGTTGTTCGCGGTGTCGATCCAGGCCGCGATCGGGAACAAGGTGATTGCCCGGGAATCCATCTCGCCGATGCGCAAGGACGTGCTGGCGAAGTGCTACGGCGGTGATATCACCCGCAAGCGCAAGCTCCTGGAGAAGCAGAAGGAGGGGAAGAAGCGGATGAAGCAGATCGGCACGGTCGAGATTCCGCAGGAAGCCTTCCTGGCCGTCCTCCAGGTCGACTAGATGGCGGGATCCGGGGGCGGACCCACGCTCGTCATCCAGACCGCGTTTCTCGGGGACGTCGTCCTCACCACGCCGCTCCTTCAGGCACTCGCCGCCGAGCACGGCCCCGTCGACGTGGTGACCACCCCGGGTGCCGCCGCGCTGTTGGAGGCCGACCCCGCCGTGCGGCGCGTGATCCGATACGACAAGCACGGTGAGGCCCGCGGACTTCGCGGTATCGCCGTGCTCGCCCGGCAGCTTCGCGCCGAGGGGTACCGCCGGGCCTATCTTCCGCATCGGTCGTGGCGTACCGGGGCGATCGCATGGCTGGCGGGGATCCCGGAGCGGATCGGCTTCGATGATGCGCCCGCCCGTCTCCTGTATACCGATCGTCGGCCGCGCGCCGGGACGCATGAAAGCGATCGACTGCTCGCACTCTCGGGAGCCTCGGGATATCCGGTGTCGCTTGGGCTGGACGGTGACGACAAGGCGTCGGCCGAGGCGTGGATGATCGCGTGGGACGTCCCGCCGCAATTTGTTGCGATGGCGCCGGGATCGATCTGGGGCACCAAGCGATGGGGAAGGTTTGCCGAACTGGCCGCGACCATCGATCACTTCGTGGTCGTCGTCGGTGGTCCCGAGGACCGCGTGCTCGGCGAAGCGATCGTCGCGGCGGCGGCGGGGCGCGTCGCCAACGCCGCGGGCGCCCTGCCCCTTCGGGCTTCGGCGGCGGTGATCGCGCGGGCCGGTGTGCTGGTCACCAACGACTCTGCGCCGCTCCACCTTGCGCAGGCCGTTGGTACCCCCACGATCGCGCTCTTCGGGCCAACGGTGACGGAGTTTGGATTCGGCCCTCGCGGGCCGCACGACCTGGTGATCGACACGGGAGCACTGCCCTGCCGGCCGTGTTCCGCTCACGGCCCGCAGCGCTGCCCCCTTGGGCATCACCGCTGCATGACCGACATTGGAGTAGAAGAGGTCGCCGCGGCGACCGATCGGATCATGACGCACCACCATGAGTGAGGACACCCTGGACTACGTGCTCGGAATCGACATCGGCGGGACGAACCTGGTCGTCGGCGCAGTCGCCGCCGATGGTTCTCGCGTTGTCGCACCCGAGACGCGACCCACGAACCCGGGGCGCGGCACCGACGCCGTGATCAACGAACTCATTGCGATGGGGACCGACGCCCTCGCCACACTTCGTACCGAGGTCCCCGGCGCCAAGGTCGCCGGGGTCGGCATCGGCGCGCCCGGGCCGCTCGACACCCGCAACGGTATCGTGCACCTCACCCCGAACCTCGGGTGGGTGAACGTCCCGTTGCGCGACCGGATCGCTGCGGGGCTGGGGCTTCCCGCGGCGCTCGACAACGATGCGAACTGCGCGGTGCTGGGCGAGGCATGGGTGGGCGCGGCGCGGGGCGCCACCTATGTGATCGGGATCACCATCGGGACCGGTATCGGTGGCGGCATCGTGCTGAACGGTCAGCTCCATCACGGCGCCGCAGACTGCGCGGGCGAGATCGGGCACATCACCATCGACCTCGACGGTCGGCTGTGCGGGTGCGGCAACTACGGCTGCCTCGAGGCATATGCCTCCGGACCTGCGATCGCCCGGCGAGCCGTGGAACGATTGAGCGAGGGCGACGACGGCGTGTTGATGTCACTCGTCGACGGTGACCTCGACAGGGTGACGGCGCAGACGGTGTATGAAGCCGCGCACGCCGGCGACGCCGTGGCCCTCGATGTGGTGCGCGACACCGCGCATTATCTCGGCGCAGGCATCGCGAACCTGCTGAACATCTTCAATCCCGACCGGGTCGTGATCGTCGGCGGCGTAACTCGCGCGGGGGACAGCCTCTTCGACCCGTTACGCCGCGAAGTATCGCGTCGCGCCTTCAAGCCGGCGGTCAAGTCGTGCCAGATCATCCCGGGCGAGCTCGATGGCATGGCCGGCGTGTACGGCGCGGCACGGATGTTTCTCGATCGCCAGTCCGAAGGACGCGACTGATGCCGCGAGTCGGGGTGATCGGGTCCCTCGTGTGGGACGAGATCCATGGCCGCGATCCGATGGTCGCACCGGTGGAGGAATGGGGCGGCATCGCCTACGCACTCGCGGCGATGGACGCCGCCGTGCCCGACGATTGGGAGATCGTCCCGCTCGTAAAGGTCGGGCACGACCTCGCCCCCGAAGCGGCCGACTTCCTGCGGGGGCTGCAGCACCTTGCGCCCGGCGCGCGCTGCATCGAGGTGCCGGTCGCGAACAATCGGGTTACGCTGCGGTACGAGTCGGCCGAACGACGGTGCGAGCGGATGGAGGGAGGAGTGCCGGCGTGGAACTGGGCGGAGCTCGGCCCGATGGTGCGGGACCTCGATGCGCTCTACGTGAACTTCATTTCCGGTTTCGAGATGTGCCTCGGCACGGCGGAAGCACTGCGGCTCGGCTTCGACCGACCGATCTACGCCGATCTGCATTCGCTTTTCCTCGGCATGGGCGCCGACGGCATTCGCCGCCTGCGGCCGCTACCCAACGCGCCGGCGTGGTTCTCCTTCTTCGACTTCGTGCAGCTGAACGAGGACGAGATGCAGCAACTTGGGGGTGATCCGCTCGCGATCGCGGCCGACGCGCTTGGCGCAGGGGTGTCGCTGCTCAACGTCACCGTGGGTGCACGCGGCGTGATCTACGTCGCGCGTCCGGGCTTCGAGTCGGTGACCAACCTCCATTGCAAGGATGCCGCGGGCGGGAGCCGCAGCACGGCAATCCGCACCGAGCTCCTCGCGCCGCCGGCCGTTGACGCGCTCGACCCCACCGGATGCGGCGATGTCTTCGGCGCCACCTGCGCGGCACGACTCTTTGGCGGTGACACGGTCGCGGAGGCGCTCCAGCGTGCCAACGCGGCGGCAGCGCGCAACGCCGGGTTCCGCGGTGCCAGTGGGCTTGCGCATCACCTGCGCGGCAGCCTGGTGCCGGCCTGATGCGGGTCGTGGACGTGCCCGGCAGCCTCGACGACCGGACGATCGACCAGTTCGCGGCGTCGATTGGGGCATGGCCGCCCGACGACAGACTGCTGGTCGATGCACGCGCCACCCAGTTCGCCTCGCCGGCCGGATTCACCGCACTCCTCACTCTTGGTCAGGCAGTGGCAGAGGCCGACGGCCCGAAGCCGCTGCTGCACGTCCCGACCTCGGACAACGTGGCGTCGTACTGGGCCAAGGCGGGATTGCTCGAGCACGCGGCCGAATATTTCGAGCTGCACGGCAAGGTGCCGAAGCGGCGGCGCAGCGACGGGAGCGACGTCCTGCTCGCGGTGCGGCCGGTGCGCGAGCAGCTCGACGTGCACGCGATCATCGATGGCATCAACGACAAGATCGCGCAGATGCTCACCGAACAACTGCACCTCGAGGCGAGCTTCATCGGCGGCTTCAGCCAGGCACTGTCCGAGGTCTGTCAGAACGTCGTGGAGCATGCCGGCACCGGCGGGTGGGTCGCAGCACACACATACTTTTTTCGCCAGCGCCTCGGCCGCAATGTCGCCGTCATCTCGGTGAGCGACGCGGGGATCGGTTTCCGGCGCAGCTTCGAGGGGCTGCACGCCCGCCAGCTTGGTGACCGCTGGACCGACGGTGCCGCCATCGAGGCGGCGTTGATCCACGGGCAGTCACGCTTCCGAGATCCCGGCCGCGGGCAGGGGCTGATGGGCGTCAAGCGATTCATCAGCAAGTGGAACAGCAAGGTTTCGGTGCGCAGCGGCACGGCGCGCGTCGCCATCGGTCCGAGGAGCTGGGACGACGAGGATCCCCGCACCGACGACCTGGCGTGGTTCCCTGGTTCGCAGCTCACAATCATGATCCCGGCGAAAGAGGGTGCAGCGTGATCGCGCACATCCGGCTCGACGCGATGATCCTCCGGACCCTCGCGCGTCCGTACCGCGACCTGGTCACGCGCCCGACCGGGCGGGCGGTGCGCCGGCAGGTGTTGAGCGTGCTGCAATCTGCGCTTGAGCACGATGCGCATCTCGACTTCAGCGATATCGGGGTGGTCGACTTCTCCTGCGCCGATGAGATCGTCGCCAAGCTCCTCACCGGTGCTGACGGGATCGGGGTCACGCGGATCGTGCTGCGCGGGCTGACCGCCAGCCATGTCGAGGCCATCGAACATGTGCTGCGACATCACGGCCTGGTGGTGGTCGCGATCTGCGCGGGCGATCCCGCTCCACGGCTGCTGGGGCAAATCGATGACGATGACCGGGCGGCCTTCAACGCGCTGGTCGCGGGGGGCCGGAGCGGCCCCGAACCCGTCGCCACGGCGCTGGCCTGGTCCGTCGATCGCGCGCGCCGGGCGCTCGCGACGCTCGCCGGGCGGGGCTGTGTGCTCGCCCATCCCGATGCCACCTTCGAGCTCGGAGTCGTCGCATGACCCATCGTCCTGGTCTCTCGACGATCGCGATCCACGGGCGTGCGCACCGCGGTGCCGACTGGTCGCCCGTGACAAGCCCGGTGTATCAGACAAGCACCTTTCGCAATCCCGTCGGGGGCGAAGACGAGGTCCTCTACACGCGCTACGGCAACAACCCGAACCAGACAGAGCTGGCGGCCAAGTACGCGCTGCTGGAGGGCGCCGAGCAGGCGGTGTTCCTGGCGAGCGGGATGGCCGCCACGGCACTCGCGCACATGGCAGTGCTCCGGCCCGGTGACCACCTCATCTCGTCGCTCTGGGTCTACGGCGGGACGCGGGTCCTCTTCGACGGTGAGTTCGCTCGTCATGGCATCGACGTGACGTATGTCGATCCCGATCGGCCGCGCGCCTGGCGCAAGGCGCTGCGCAAGAATACCCGGGCGGTGTTCGTGGAAGCGCTCACCAATCCGCTGATGCGCGTGGTGGATGTTCCTGCGATCGCGAAGGTGACCCGCGACCAGGGGCTGGCACTCATCGTCGATGGGACATTCTGTTCGCCCATCAACTTCCGTCCGCTGGAGCATGGCGCCGACATCGTCATCACCAGTGCCACGAAGTACCTCAACGGGCACAGCGACGTGATCGCCGGGGCCGTGGCCGGTACCGCCCCGATCATCGAAGAGGTCACCCGCCTGATGCGGACGTGGGGTCCTGCCATCGACCCGCACGCCGCGTGGCTGACCGAACGCGGCCTCAAGACGCTGGCGCTTCGCGTCGAGCGCTGCAACACAAACGCCCAGGCCGTCGCGGAATGGGCCTCCGGTCGCCCCGAGTTCGCGGCGGTTCACTACCCCGGACTCAAGAGCCATCCCGACCATCGCGTGGCCAATCGCCTCCTCGACGGATACGGCGGGATGGTGGGCCTGGTGCTTCCAGGCGGGGCGGACGCCGCGCAACGATTCTGCGCCCACCTGCGGGTGGTGTCGCACGCTCCATCACTGGGCGGGGTCGAGTCGCTGGTGTCGGAGCCCCGGCTCACCTCTCACAAGGCCCTCACGCCGGAAGAGCGCGTGACGCAGGGCGTTCCCGACGGCTTCCTCCGCCTCTCGTGTGGCTGCGAGAACGCCGCCGACATCATCGCCGACCTCGAGGGCGCACTCTAGCGCCGGAACTGGTGCCGGCGCGCACCGCCTGTGCGCTGCCTCGTTTATCTTCCGGTCGTGATCCGATTCACCAAGGTATCCAAGCGCTATCCGACCGGAACCGGTCCTGCCGTCGAGGCCATGACGTTCCACGTCGGTCGCGGCGAATTTGTCTTCCTCACCGGGCATTCCGGCGCCGGGAAATCCACCGTCCTCAAACTGATGTACGGTGAGGAGCGCCCGACCGAGGGCGACGTGCGCGTCTCGGGGTTCGGCGTCGGCCACCTCGGTCGCGATGAGCTCCCGCGGCTGCGACGCCGCCTTGGCATCGTCTTCCAGGACTTCCGCTTGCTGGAGGATCGCACGGCCGCCGAGAACGTGGCCTTCGCGCTCGAGGCCACGGGCTCGCGCGCCGACGTGATCCCGCAGCGCGTTGCGCGGGTGCTCGATCAGGTCGGTCTGGCGAACAAGTCAGAGTCATTTCCTCGCGAGCTGTCGGGCGGGGAGCAGCAGCGCGTGGCGATTGCGCGTGCGCTGGTCAACGACCCGCCGGTCCTGCTCGCCGACGAGCCCACCGGCAATCTCGATGAACGCGCCACCCGGGGTGTCTTCGCGCTGCTTACCGACATCAACGCCGCCGGGACAGTGGTGGTGATGGCCACCCATGACCTCGATCTCGTGCGACACGCCGCGCGGCGGACATTGGAGATGCGCGACGGTCGGTTGGTGTACGACAGCAGCGCCGACGCCGGAGTCGAGCCATGAACCTGCTCTGGCGCGAGGCACTACTGGCGTTCCGCCGCACCCGCACGCTCTCGGCACTGTCGGTTACCACCATCGCCTTCGCCCTCTTCGTCAGCGGACTGTTCGGCCTCGTCGCGCTCAACATGCGGGCGGCCATCGCCCGGGTGGAGGAGCGCGTCGAGGTGATCGCGTTCGTGCACCGCGGCACGCCGACCCAGACGCTCACGGTGGCGGGCCAGGACATCGCCGCCTTCCCCGAGGTGCTCACGGTCAGCTATGTGTCGGAAGAGGATGCCCTCGAGCGCGCCCGCGCGGAGCTGGTGGAGTTCGAGGATGCGTACAAGGACCTCGAGGTCAATCCGCTGCCGGCGTCGCTGGAACTCCGCCTCAAGCCGGGCTTTCGCGACGCGACCAGCGCCGGCAACGTCGCCGAGCGCCTCAAGAGCTTCGAGTTCGTGGAGGACGTGCGTTACGGCGAGGACTGGGTGCACCGCCTCGACACGCTCCGCAAGATGGCCGCACTGATCGGACTCGGAATCGGGCTTGCCTTTGCCCTCGTCTCGATCGTCATCATCGGCGTGACGATCCGGATGACAGTGCTCCAGCGAGCGCGCGAGATCCAGATCATGCGGCTGGTGGGCGCGACCGACTGGTTCATCCGGGGTCCATTCCTCCTCGAGGGCGCGATCAAGGGATTTCTCGGTGGCCTCATTGCCGTAGGACTCTGCGCCGCGGTGTTCGGGGCGTTCCGCGCCCAGAGCATCGCCCTCGGCACCGGCCTCCTCTTCTTCGGACCGGTACAGGCCGTGCTGCTGCTGATCTTCGGTGTCCTGCTCGGCTTCGGCGGTTCGCTGTTCAGCGTCGGACGCCACCTGCGCAATGTGTAGCGCCGCGGGCGCTCGTACGTGGTCGCCATTGCGGACCGTACTGGCTTCCTTCGCGATCGCGTGCGCGGCGTCGGTGGTCGTCCCGCAACGGGTCGTCGCCCAGCAAACCGAGATGGAGAAGTCGCGCCAGCGACTGGAAGAGATCCGTCGTGAGCGCGAGCGGCTGCGGACCCAGCAGCAGCGGCTCTCGGGACAGCTCACCGATGCCGGGGCCGCACTGCGCAACATCGAACGACAGCGGCAGGCCACCAACCGACTGGTCAATGAGATCGAGCAGCAGATCGGCGGGCTGGGCTCCCAGCTTGAACGTTCCGCCGCCGAACTCGCGCTCGCGCAGGACAACCTGGTCGAGCGCCGCGCCGTGCTCCGGCGGCGGCTCACCGACATCTACAAGCGCGGCCCGCTCTACACCTTCCAGGTGCTGCTCGCGGCCGAATCGTTCGGCGACCTCCTCACCCGATACAAGTATCTCTTCCTCACGTCGCGCCAGGATCGTGCGCTGATGGAGGACGTGGAACAGCTCACTGCGCGGGTCCAGCGCGAGCGCAACAACCTGCTGGGGATTCGTGGCGAACTCGACCGGCGCCGCGAGGAACGGGAGGCTGAGCTGGAGCGATATTCACGGCTTGCGGACGAACGGCAGACGCAGCTCACCACGCTCGGTCGGCGCTCGACCCAGACGCGGCAGCAGATCACCGCGTTGGAGCGGGACGAGGCACGACTCAACACGGTGCTGGCGGAACTCGCGCGCCGGGCGACTGCCGCACGGGCGGCACCCAGGGCCGCCGGCACGACACCGGCGACGACCCCGGCCACGCTCAGCACCGCCGACATTGGCAAGCTCGACTGGCCAGTCGACGGTCGGATCGTTTTCCAGTTCGGTCGCGACACGCTGCGCAACGGCGGCGTGATCATCTGGAACGGCATCGGGATCGCAGCGGAACCCGGAACGCCGGTGAAAGCGGTCGAGGCCGGGACGGTTGCGATGGTACAGCGGCTGGGGACATACGGATTGGCGGTGATCGTCGAACACGGGGATGGCTATTACTCGCTGTACATGCAGCTCCGCAACGCCAACGTCCAGGCCAACCAGAAGATCACCAAGGGTCAGGTGGTGGGGACAGTGGGGGGCGAGAACTCCGACCACGGTGCGCACCTCTACTTCGAGATCCGCGGCAAGAATCAGATCGCGCTCGACCCGATGGCTTGGCTTCGCCGGCGCGGCTGATGCCGTGCCGGCGTGCCGCGATCAGGCGGCACTGCCGATTCGTTCACCGCCGTCGGCCTTGCCGTTGATCAGCGCGCGTTCAACCAGCGCGAACATGTCCTCGGGTTTGTGAATGCCGGGGTGCGGGAACGACGCGATACCGGCGCTGAGGGTGCAACTCACGCCGAGGTGCTGTTCGTCGAGACCCGATCCCGTGAGGCGAGCACGAATTCGGTGAACGGCGTTGCGCGCCCCCTCGAGATCGGTCTCAGGGAGCAGCAGGAGGAACTCCTCGCCTCCGTATCGCGCCACGAAGTCGGGGGCGCGCAACTCGCGCTGCAGGAGCCGCCCGAGATCACCGAGGACCCGATGGCCGCCGTCGCGACCGAGCCGCTCGTTGATGACGCGCATGCCGTCGACATCGAGGAGCACGAGCCCGAACGCCACGTCGTAGCGGCGGGCGCGCTCGAACTCCTCGCGGATCCGACGATCAAGTGCGTCGAGTGTCCCGCAGCCGGTCAGTGGATCGACGCTCGAGGCCAGCGACTGGCGGCGCGCAATGGCGCCGCGACGTTCCTCGGTCTCGAGGAGGCGCGACGTGGCGACCACGACGTGCTCGGCGAACTCGAGCTGGCTCGGGACCAGCGGGGCCTCGCCGTCTCGCGTGCGCAGCACCACGGTCCCGACGGCACGACCCAGCAGCATGATGGGAATGGCCGCGGCCGTGGCGATGTCATCGGGGGGGCCGTTGAGTGCACTACGCCCGGCTGCAGGCCCATACACGGTGCTCGACCCGGTGTCGGCGATGTAAACGGACTCGGCGTTCGCGAGCGCCGCGACCGCCTCCGGCCAGCGCTCCAGGTCGGCGTCGACGTCTCGGAGCTTCGGCGCATCGGTGGCTGCCACAAGGCGTCCAGACACTCCGGCGGCCTGATGCAAGATGCAGGTGACGGACCGGACGTCCAGCGCCTGGGACAATGTCCGCACCAGCGCGTGCAGCATCTCGTCGCGGTGCAGCTCGACGGCCACCTGTTGCAACGCATCAAAGAGACGGAGGTCGTTGGCCCCCGGACCGTGGGCGCTGATCCGTGGCGACACCAACCGGGCGCGAATCCTGGCCAGCAGGTGCGCGGATTCACCCGGGATCAGGATCGCGTCGTCGGCACCGGCCCGGGCTGCAACGACGAGCTGGTCGACATCGTCGCTGGTGATCAGCACAACAACCTGCGCGCCGGCCGCGCGCGCCAGCGCAAAGGCATCGGCAAGTTGCGTGTGGGATTCATCGAGCCGCTCGCACGTCACGAGAAGCATCGCCGGACGCGCCGGCAACTGGGCAGGATCATCGGCCTCGGCGACGTGCAAACCGGAGCGGAGCAGGTCACGCTCCAGGCCGTCGGGGCGACACGACGGATCGCCAAAGAGGACAACCAGCGGACGCGGCGGTGGAGTCACCGGATCTTGCGGCATCACAGGAGAACTTTCAATGCGAACCAGTTCAGGCACCAGGCCTCGACAGGAAAAAGCGATCGTGGACCCAGGCAAGGCGGTGGAACGCCTGGGGGCCCATGTCTCAACACAGGGAGGGTGTCCGACCGCACCACGCCGCGGCTTTGCGATCGGGGCCACCGCCATC
>JBKJMX010000035.1:0-5683 GCA_046596135.1 Gemmatimonadales bacterium | reverse complement strand
ACCACCATCAGGGCGCTGGACATCGACCTCGGTGTAGTCGTGGCGTATGGCCACCTGCTCCCCGAGGCGCTGCTGGCGATTCCGAGGCTCGGCATGGTGAACGTTCACGCATCGATCCTGCCCCGGTGGCGTGGCGCGGCGCCGATCCACTGGGCGATTGCGAGCGGCGATGCGACCACCGGCGTCTCGATCATGCGGGTCGAGACCGGTCTCGATAGCGGCGCGGTGTGGCACATCCGCATGATTTCCATTGGCGACACCGACACCACCGGACGCCTCTTCGAGCGACTCGCCTTGCTCGGGGCGGAGGCACTTGTCGAGGCCCTCCCCCGCATCGAGGCCGGCGACACGCCGGTGCCGCAACCGTCGGGCGGCATCACCGTGGCGCCCAAGATCGATCGTCAACGTGCACGAATCGACTGGCAGGCCGACGCCGACATCATGTCGCGACACATCCGCGCGATGGACCCGGCACCGGGAGCATGGACCACGTTCGGCGACGAGACGCTCAAGTGTTTTGGCGTGACCGTGCTCGCCAACGCAAGTCCAGGCGCACCGGGTGAGGTCGACCGCAATGTCCGCGACGTACTCGTGGTGCGTGCCGGTCGGGACGCAGTGCAGATCGCGGAGGTGCAACCCTCGGGCCGCCGCCGGATGACATCAGGCGACTGGCTGCGTGGCATCGAATCCGACCAACCCGTTGTGCTGGTATGAAGCCGCTTCCCCGCCTCCTCGCGCTCACCGATGATCGTGTCGCCGCGCTGGACGATCTGGCGCAGCGCGCCGGTGCCATCGCCGCGGTCGGCGCCGCGGCGGCCCTGGTCGCGCGGTTGCCCGGTGGATCGACCGACGCCCTGTCGGTGCTCGCCACCCGATTCGTGGCGCTGGCACGTCCACCGATGGCGTCGGTGTTCGTGACCGGTCGGGTCGACGTGGCCCTGGCGTGCGGTGCCGATGGGGTCATCGCTCGATCCGGCGACCTCGACGCCCGTTCGATGCGGGAGGCAGTCGATCGCAGCATGGTCTCGCGCCGGCTCGTCGTGGTGCAGTCGGTACATTCCCTTGCCGAAGCGGAGGCCGCTGTCGCCTCGGGCGTTGACGGATTGCTGCTGGGCACCATCTGGGAGACGGCCACCCATCCCGACCGAACGCCCAGCGGGCCGGAACTGATTGATCGGGTGGCGCGTTGTGGCGTTCCCGTCTGGGCCGTGGGCGGCGTTACCCCGGAGCACGCCGTGGAGGCGTTCGATGCCGGCGCGTGGGGCGTCGCGGCGATCTCGGCCCTCTGGGACGCAACCGACGTCAACCGGAGCGCGCTGGCGCTGTTGGCTCCGTGGCGCGGCAACGAGGAGAGGTGACGATGCAGCTGACAATCAATGGCGAATCGCGCACGATCGACCCGGTGGACACGGTCGACGCGATGCTGCGCCAGCTCGGGCTCGATCCGCGCGGCGTCGTGGTGGAACTCAATCGTGCCATCATCCGGCGGGCCGACGTCGCCGCGTCGCGCGTGCACGATGGCGACACCGTCGAGATCGTGCACTTCGTGGGAGGTGGATGAATGCTGGAGATCGCCGGCCAAACCTTCCGTTCGCGCCTGATGGTGGGAACCGGTAAGTATCGCAACAACGACGAGATGATCCGCGCGATCGACGCGTCGGGTGCCGACGTCGTGACCGTCGCGGTCCGGCGCGTCAATCTCGATCGGGGCGACGAGGACGGAATCCTGCACCATCTCTCCAGCGACCGGTTCTTTCTGCTGTCGAACACCGCGGGCTGTTTCAGTGCCGATGAAGCGATGCGGTACGCCCGTCTGGCCCGTGAGGCGGGTTTCAACGACTTCGTGAAGCTCGAGGTGATCGGCGACCGGGAAACGCTTCTTCCCGACACCGCCGGACTGCTGGAGGCCACCGCCATTCTAGCGCGCGAGGGGTTCAAGGTCCTGGCATACACCAACGATGACCTCATCACCGCGTTGCGCCTGCAGGACGCCGGAGCCGTCGCGGTCATGCCGCTGGCGTCGCCTATCGGGTCGGGACTCGGACTCCTGAATCCGTACTTCATTCGCACGATCAAGTCGCGACTCACGGTACCGATCATCGTCGATGCGGGCGTTGGCACGGCGTCAGACGCGTGCCTCGTGATGGAACAGGGCGTCGACGGTATTCTCATGAACACCGCGTTGGCAGAAGCGAGGGACCCCGTCGGCATGGCGACCGCGATGCGACACGCCGTCGACGCCGGTCGCGGCGCCTATCTCGCCGGCCGGATGCCGAGGCGCGAAGTCGCCGTCCCGTCGACACCAAGCGAGGGAATGCTGAGCTGACCGACACCGGCTTTGCACCCCGCCGCGCTGCGCTTGGCATCCTGACCAACGTGCGCCGCGGCATGCCATTCGACGCAGCGCTCGATCGCGGGCTGAGCGGCCTTCCCGAGGTCGATCGCCGGCTCGCCCACGAGCTGTCCGCCGGCGTGCTCCGCCAGCAGGCGTCGCTCGACGCCCTGCTCGCGCAGTTCGTGCCGCGCGGCCTCGCGTCGGTGCAGCCCACCGTGCTCGACATCCTGCGCATCGGTGCCTATCAACTGCATCATCTCGCACGCGTGCCACCGCATGCAGCCGTGGCGACGAGCGTGGCACTGGTGCGCGAGACCGCGGGCGAGCGAGTGACCGGCTTTGCCAACGCGGTGCTGCGTCGCGTGGCCAGTGCGCCGCGCGACCAGCTCAGGCATGACGGCGACAACGCGACGGCGACCCTCGCCACCCGCTGGTCCCACCCCGAATGGCTGGTGGCCCGATGGCTTGACCGCTTCGGGCCCGATGGCACCGAACGTCTGCTCGAATGGAACAACACCCATCCGGCGCTGGTGGTCCAGCCGGCGCGCGACGAACCTGACTCGCTTCAGGCGCGCTTCGGTGCCGCCGCAGTGCAGGGATTCCCGGCGCCACACGGGGCGGGCATCGTTGTCGCCGAAACCAGGCCGGAAAGGCTTCCCGGATTCGCCGAGGGCGCGTTTTACGTGCAGGACCCGGCGCAGGCGCTGGTGTTGCGCTTCGCCGGCTTTCCCGCTGACGCGAAGGTGTACGACGCGTGCGCCGCACCAGGCGGGAAGACACTCGGGCTCGCCCGGCGCGCCGGCGTGGTGGTCGCGGCCGACGCCTCGCGGCGCCGCATCCTTCGCCTCTGTGACAACATCGCCCGAGCCGGTCGGGGCAATGCCTTCCCGGTGGTGGCCGATGCGCTTCACCCCCCCATCTATGGCTCATCGGCCTACCTCCTCGATGCGCCCTGCCTCGGCACCGGAACGTTCGCCCGCCATCCCGACGCCCGGTTGCGGGTGCACCCCGACGCGCTGCAGCGGATCGTCCGCGAGCAGGCGGCCCTCCTCGACGCGGCAGCCACCGTGATGGCCCCCGGTGGCGTGCTATGTTATGCCACATGTTCGCTGGAACCGGAGGAGGACGAGGACCAGGTCGCGGCCTTCCTCGACAGACATCCACAGTTCTCCCGCCAACCCCCTCCCGGCTTCCCCCCCGAGCTGCTCACCCCGGAGGGCGACCTGCTGATCCTTCCGCAGCGTGACGGCATGGACGGCGCCTACGCCGCACGACTGGTCTGCGATCAATGAGCCAGCCGTCGCGGCGCACGATTGCGCGCACCGCAAATTTCGCCATCGTGCTGCTGGTCGCGGTCGGCGTGGGCTACGTCGTGCTGGCCGGACTCACGGGCTCACCGCTGCTGCGACAAAATGTCGAGGTGCCGGACCTCCGCGGGATGCAGCCGGACGAGGCGCTTCAACTCCTCACCGAGCGACACCTCCGGGGCCGGGTGGCCGATGAGCTACCGGACACAGCCGTGGCAGCCGGCATGGTCACCACGCAGGAGCCGCTCGCACGGACCAAGGCGCGCCGGGGTGCGATGGTCAACCTCACGGTGAGCGTAGGGCCGGTCTTTGCAACGGTACCTGACGTCACCGACCTCACCGTGGAACGGGCTCGTGCGGCGATCGTTGGCGCAGGGCTGCTTCCTGGCCGCATCGACACGGTCGCCGACTCGATGTCGTTCGGCATGGTCATCAGCACGTCGCCGGCAGCCGGCTGGACAGTGCGCCGCGGCAGCGCCATCGCGATCGCGGTGAGCGCCGGCGAGGCAGACATTGCCGTGCCCCAGCTCGACGGCATGACGCTCGTCGAGGCCACCGCGCGTCTCGACTCGGCGGGTCTCATCGTCGGCTTGGTCCGGCGCACCGACCAGGGACGACCGGGCGTGGTGCAGGGCCAGCGCCCGGTTGCCGGCGCGATGCTCACCCGGGGCGGCAAGGTCGAACTCATCATCAGCGAGGACATTCCATGACGGCACGGATCGCGCCGAGCGTACTGAGCGCAGATCTCGGTCGGCTCGCGGAGCAGGTGGCGGAAGCGGCTCGCGGTGGTGCTGAATGGGTGCATGTCGACGTGATGGATGGTCACTTCGTCCCGAACCTGACATTCGGTGCGCCCCTGATTCGCGCGCTTCGGCGCATCACCGATCTTCCGCTCGACGTGCACCTCATGGTGGAGCGGCCCGAGCAGTATATCGTCGAGTACGCTGCGGCTGGCGCCGACGTTTTCACCTTTCACCCCGAAGCCACGGTGCACGTGCAGCGACACCTCGCTACCGCGCGGGAACACGGGATGAGTGCCGGACTCGCGCTCAACCCGGGGACTCCGCTCGGCTGGCTCGAGGAAGTGGTTGATGATGTTGATCTCGTACTGGTGATGTCGGTCAATCCGGGCTACGGTGGCCAGGGATACCTCCCGGCGTCGACATCGAAGATCGCGCGGGTCCGCGCGATACTCGAAGCCGCCGGAAGCCAGGCCGCACTTGAGGTCGATGGCGGGATCACCGTCGACACAATCGCGCAAGCGCACAACGCCGGCGCCGACACATTTGTGGCGGGCACTGCGGTATTCGGCGAGAGCGATCCTGCCGAGGCCGTCAGGGCGCTGATACGCGCCTGCATGGCACGGGCCTGATGCGCCGCCAGTGGCTGGGTGTGCTGACGATCGTTGCCGCCCTCGCGGTGATCGTGGTGATCCTCATCCGTCGCGCGCCCGTCCCGATCGAGGTCGGCCGGATCGCGCCCGACTTCACCGCGACCGACCTGCACACCGGCACCACCAAGTCGTTGCACGCCGATTATCGCGGCAGCGTCACGCTGGTGAATGTGTGGGCCACATGGTGCGAGCCATGCAAGAAGGAGATCCCCGCACTCGACTCACTCTACCGGGCGCTCGGCCCCAACGGCCTCAGGATTGCGGCGGTGAGCATCGATCGCGGCGACAGCGTTCCGGTTCGGAAGTTCATGGACGACTTCGGTGTCACCTTTGACGTGCTGCATGATCCCGAGGGAGTGATCCAGCAGATCTACCAGACCAGTGGTGTACCCGAGAGCTTCCTGCTTGATCGCGATGGACGAATCGTACGAATCGTGTACGCAGACCATCCATGGGCCAGCGCCAGCAACCAGCGAATCATCAGTGAGCTGCTCGCCCGACCCGCCTCCGGAGACCGCACGCCATGAATCGGCAGTGGGTTCTGGTCGGCTCGATCGTGGCGGGATTGGCGCTCGGGGCATGGGCCCTCACCCGCTTTGCTCCGCCCCCGGAAGGCGCGTACCTCGGCGACCGTGCCACTGATTACCG
>JBKJMX010000056.1:0-26643 GCA_046596135.1 Gemmatimonadales bacterium | reverse complement strand
AGGTCACCGCATACCGTACGGTCACCCGCGACGCGCTGGTGGCGTTCCGCGAGAATGCGGGCCGCAGCTTCTTCAGGAACGCCGGCCAGACTCGCACCACCGGGCTCGAGGTGGCGGTGTCAATCGTCGTGGCCCGATCGATGTCACTCCTCGGTACCGTGACCCATACCAACGCCGTCTTCACCGATTACACCGTGACGGACGGCGCCGAAGCCGTCGACCTCGCGGGACGGCGGCTGGCGGGGGTGCCGGCCACGGTGGCCAGGATCGGCCTGCAGGGAGTGATCGCGGGCTCGATCGGGATCGATGTCGATCACGCATGGAGCAGTTCGATGCCGGCCGATGACCGCAACGTGATTGTCGTGCCAGGCTGGGGGTGGGGCGTGACCGGCGTGCGCGCGAGATGGGAGCGGTCGTCGGGTAGGCATCGGCTGCAACCATTCGCCGGCGTGTCCAACGTGTTCAATCGCGCCTATGTCGGCTCGGTGACGATCAATGGTGCTGGCGGGCGCGTGTTCGAGCCGTCACCGGGACGCATCGCGTTCGTGGGAGCATCGATCGGCCGTAGGTAGGCACGCGATCAGAGCAGTCCCACCGGGTCGCGATCGACGCTCACCCTGACCCCTCCCCGATTGCCGCTCAGGCGAGGGGCCACCGTGCGAACCCATCGACCGAGTGCCTCCGATGGGCCCTTGAGGACCAGGTGAAATCGCCACCGGTCCTTGATGCGCTCGATCGGGCATGGCGCAGGGCCGAGCACGAGGATGGGCAATTCGGCCCGCGCCACGATCTTTTCGCACCAGTCGGCGAGGGCAGCCGCGCGCCGATGGACGGCCCCAGGGTCCACACCGCTAAGCACGACATGCACCAACGAAGTGTGCGGCGGATACGCCGGCGTGCGCCGGGCCTCGAGTTCGCTGCCGAGAAAGCCCTCCGCGTCGTGGCGTGCCGCGAACTGCAAGGCCGGATGGTGCGGTTGGCGTGTCTGCACCAGGACGCGACCGCCCCGCGGCCCGCGACCAGCGCGTCCCGACACCTGCGCGACGAGCTGAAATGTTCGCTCGGCAGCACGGAAGTCGGGCAGGTGCAGTGCAATGTCGGCATCGATCACACCGACGAGCGTGACATTCGGGAAGTCAATGCCCTTGGCAATCATCTGCGTGCCAAGGAGGATGTCAACCTCGCCGCGCCCTACCTGCTCGAGGATCCTGTGGTGTGACCACTTGCCGGACGTGGTGTCGAGGTCCATCCGGGCGAGCCTGGCGGCAGGAAAACGTTCCGCCATCAGCCGCTCGAGCTGTTGCGTGCCGGCGCCAACCGCACGGGTGGTGCCGCCGCCGCACAAGCCACACTTCTCCTTCGGCAGCTCCCGGTGATCGCAGTAATGACACCGCAGTTCATCGGGCTGGCGGTGCATCGTGAGTGAGATGCTGCAATTCGGACACCCTGCGACGTCGCCGCACGCACGGCATTGCTGGAACGCCGCCCAACCCCGTCGGTTCAGCAACAGCAGCACCTGCTCCTGTCGCGCGAGCGCGCTCGTGACCGCGGTGTCGAGGGCAGTGGTCCACGGCAGTGCACCCGCGCCATCCACCTGATCGGCGGTGCGGAGATCCACCAGGTCGACCGCGGGCATGGGACGACTGCCGATGCGCTCGGCGAGGCGGATGACACGTCCGGTGGGCTCGAGCCTCACCCAGCTTTCCAGGGATGGCGTGGCGGAGCCGAGAATGAGCCGCGCCCCTTCGTTACGGGCGCGCATGGCCGCGACTTCGCGGGCATGGTACCGGGGCGTTTCGCCGTTCTTGTAGGTCGATTCGTGTTCCTCGTCGAGAACGATCACGCCGAGGTCCCTGACTGGCGCAAACACCGCGGACCGCGCACCGACCGCCACCCGACGCTCACCACGGCGGAGCGCGCGCCACGCGTCGGCGCGCTCACCATCACTCAACCCGCTGTGCAGCACCGCGACACTGTCGCCGAACATCCCGCGGACCCGGCTCACGGTCTGTGGCGTGAGGGCAATCTCGGGAACGAGGATGATCGCGCCCCGCCCCGCGTCGAGCACACGGCGGATGTGGTGGAGATAGACGAGCGTCTTCCCTGACCCGGTGACGCCAAACAGGAGCGTGGCCTCGCCCACATCAATCGCGTCGATCGCCGCGAGCGCGTCGGCCTGCATCGCTGTGATGGTGTTCGGCGGAGGTGACACCGGGTGCGACGCAAATGGGTCACGCTCGACCGGCAGTTCTTCGATTGCGACCAACCCGGCATCGACCAGTGCGCGGAGTGGTGCATCGGAGCTCCCTGCTTCATCGAGGAGGTCGCGCACCGCCATTGGGCCGACATGCGCCTCAAGCGCCCTGTAGATCGCCCCCTGCTTGGGGGAACGGACAAACCGTCGCTCCCGCTCGAGCAGCGGGAGCGGGTCGCCAGGGAGCGACGCCACGCGGGTAGTGGCGGTACCCGCGCTGGTGTCGGGAGAGATGATCTCCATGGTGAGCGCGCCGACGCGCTGCAACCGGTCGGCGACGTCCCACATCGGTCGCTTGAAGTGCCGCGACGCCGTGGCAACCGACGCCTGCCCACCCCGCGAGGCCAGCCAGTCGAGGAGCCGCTCGGCGGTGCCCCCAACCTGCATACGCCCTGGACCGGTCGCGATCATCTGCACGATCGATTCGCCCCAGAGCGCTGCGGGGAGCATGCTCCGCAGCACGAGGCCGGGCGCGGCCCCGTAGTAACGCGCCACCTGTGCCACCAGCTCGAGCAGTTCGGGTGGCACGGCCGGATGGGGGTCGGGGGCCGCCAGAATTTCGCGCGACTCGCCGGGCGGAGGTGGCGCGTCGACGGCCATCACGATGCCGATCATCTCGCGCCGCCGCACCGGAACGACAACGCGCGCCCCGGGGAGCGCGCGGTCGGCGAGGGACGGCGAAACGAGATACGTGTACGGTTCGGCGACCGGCAGCGGCAATGCCACCTTTGCAAACGCTGGTGTCATCGTCGCGTGACGCCCAGACCGGGGGCCTCCGGAAGCGAAAGCTGCCCCCCGGTGATGGTGGCGCCCGCGAACGGATCATTGCGGAGGAGCGCCGCACCGTCGAGATCGACGATGTCGACGAGCGGGGTGACTTGAGCCGCGGCGGTGATGCCCAACGACGACTCGATCATGCAGCCGACCATCACCATCATCCCGTGCGACCTCGCGATGGCGATCATCCGCAGCGCCTCCCGCAGGGAGCCACACTTGGCCAGCTTGATGTTGATGCCATCGACCCTGCCGGCGAGTCGGGCGATATCGATCGACGTGACACAACTCTCGTCGGCGATGAGCGGGATCCGGGCAGCACGGCGCACATGGGCCAACCCGTCGAGGTCGTGCGGCATCACCGGCTGCTCGAGCACCGTGACGCCGAACTCCTCGAGGACCGGGAGCATCTGCACCGTGTGCGCCGCGGTCCAGCCACAGTTGGCATCGACCCGCAGCTCGCGATCGGTGGCGTCGCGAATCGTCCGCAGCAGCTCGAGGTCACGGTCGGAGCCGAGCTTGATCTTCAGGATTGGATACTCCGACGCCTCCGCGATCTTTTTCCTGATCATCTCGGCGGTATCGATCCCGATGGTGAAGGTCGATTGTGGTGCCGCAGCGGCATCAAGGCCCCAGAGTCTCCAAACTGGCACGCCGAGCCGCTTGCCCGCCAGGTCGTGCAATGCCGACGAGATCGCGGCGCGAGCCGCGGCGTTGCCGCGCAGCGTCAGCTCCATCCGTCGCTCGATCGCCTCGAGTTGGTGTGGATCGTCGCCGAGCAACGGCGCGTAGGTGGCCACGGCGGCCTGCACTGTCTCGAGGGTCTCGCCGTAAAAACGTGTGGCAGCCGCCTCGCCCCATCCCTCGTGCCCGTCGGCGTCCCGGATCCGAACCATCAGCGTGCGGTAGTCACTCTGACCACCGCGTGCGATGATGAACGGGTGACGAGTCGTGAGGCTCAGGATCTCTGTATCGAGTTCGAGCGGCATGGCGTGCGTCCGGTTGGTGGGTGACAACGGTCGAACCTGAACCTACGGCATTGCCCTGACGGTCGCGACCACACCCTCGGCGAGCCGCCGGGGCACGTACCCGCCCTCCATCAGGGCAACGATCGGGACCGGAAAGCGCTCGGCAAGGCGCTTCGTCCAGGTAGCGTAATCGGAGGGCTCGAGCGTGAATCCGCCGAGCGGATCTCCCTGCATCGCGTCGTATCCGGCAGAGACAATGACGACGTCAGGCGTCCACCCGGTGGTGGCCGCCACAACAGCGGCCCACAGTGCGTCGACATACACCGCGCGGGGGAGACCAGGCCCGAGCGGGACGTTGAAGCAGTTGCCGACACCGCGTTCGTCGGCCGCGCCGGTGCCGGGATACCATGGCCACTGGTGCATCGACACGAATCGCGTGTTCGCCTCGTGCTCGACCAGCGCCTGGGTGCCATTCCCGTGGTGCACGTCCCAGTCGACGATCAGCACGCGTTCGCGACCCTCGGCCCGTGCCGACGACGCCAGCACCGCCGCGTGATTGACGAGACAGAAGCCCATGGCCTGTGCCGCAAGCGCATGATGCCCCGGCGGGCGGATGGCCACGAACGAACCGCCTCCATTGGCCAGGACATGTCGGAGTGCGGCGTGCGTCGCGCCCGTCGCACCGAGCACTGCATCCCAGGTTCCGGGCCCCACGGGCGTGTCCGGGTCGAGGCTCGCTCCCCGGTCAGCCGTTTCGTGCAAGCGGCGGAGGTGCGCAAGCGGGTGGCGGGCGAGGAGTGGGTCGATCGTTGCCAGCGCCGCGTCGGTCACATCGATGCCGTCGATGGCAAGGGCTGCGAGGACTGCCGTGAGGCGTGAGACCTGCTCGGGGTGGCCGGGACCGGTGGCGTGGCGGAGCCCCGCTGCTGACGTGAAGACCTGCACCCGAGAACTCAGCGGATCGCGCGCCGACGGCGCCGCAACACGATCAGGGCGGCCCCGTCGGGAATGTCGGCGTCGGCGAGCGACGCGGCTTCATTGCGCACCTCGATGCCCCGGAACTTCACGACGAACTCGTCGGGTGCATCGTGTTCGCCCACCACGTCGAGCACCTGCTGCTTCACGGCACCGACCGGTGTGGCGGCGGGAAGTGAAAGCGTGATGTCGTCCCACGCATCGTGCATCCGGACCCGCAACGTCACGCGATCATTCATGCGGTCGGGGCTGCCACGCGGTGGGTCACCGGGTCGGCGACAGGAGGCAGCGTCGAGACGAAGCGCGCAACCTGCTGGTCGAACAGGAGCGTCGATGCACGAACCGCGGTCACCGCCCCGACCGTTGAGGCCGAGATCGCTATTTCCTCCCCACCCTGACCGCGAAGGAGGAGCCAGCCCGCGCCCTCGCGCTCGGGAAACGCGGCATACTGCGGCACGCGCTCGGCAAAGAAGCGCTTAGCGCGGCCGAGCACCTCGTCGGATCCCACTGAGGTCGAAACTTCATGCACCATGAATCACTGTTCCCGTGAAGGGATGGTCGGCAGTGGTCGTGCATCGACCACAGCCTCGTACGGTGAACTGGTCCGGAAGAGATCGATGATCCTCGCCTTCCGGCGGATCACCAGCACCAGCTCGCCGGCAGGTGGATGCTCGATCTCCTGCACCGAAAGATACGCGGGCAGCGTGGTGCCGGGGGGCATCGTCACTCGGTAGGCGGCGCCGTGCCAGGAAAAGTCCAGCTCTGCCGGTACGTCGCGCACCAGGTGATCGACAAAACAGTCTTCGTCGACCATGAACGTGCCCGGCGACAGCTCTTCGCCGTCCAGAAAGAAGAGCGGATCCCACGAATCCCCCGCATGCCGAGCGTGGTTGGCGTCGACGGCACGGTCGAAGGCCTCGAGAGCATGGTCGTCGGCCCGCCATTCGACGTGATGCCGCAGCTCATGCATCAGCGTGTCCCACGCCTCGGTGTCCCAGTCGAAATTTGGATCGAGGATGGCGAGCGCGGCGAACGAACCGTGGTAAAGCACCACCCGGCTCTGCGAGGCAGTGGGATCGCCGCCATCGACGTTGAACGGCACGCACTCGCCCATCGTGAACACGTCCTGACGTTCGGGATGCACGACCGTGCGGGGTGACACCACCACCTCAGCGATGCCGTCGAGATACTCCGCCGGCACCTCGCGCGCCATCGCCGCGACGCTCGCCTCGAACTCCGCCAGCCGCACGATGGTCAAGCGTGCTCGAGGGCCTGCGCGACATCGGCGATCAGGTCCTCGTAGTGTTCCACGCCCACCGAAAGGCGCACCAGCCCGGGCGTAATCCCGAATCGCGCCTGCGCGTCCTTCTTCACGTCGGCATGGGTCATCGACGCCGGATGCTCGGCGAGCGACTCTGTACCGCCAAGGCTCACCGCGAGCCGCACCAGCTTGAGGGCGTTCAGCACCCGGAATGCCGCTGCCTCTCCGCCGCGTACCTCGAACGCGATCAGCGACCCTGGCCCGGTACACTGACGCTGGTAGAGCTCGTACATCGGGTCATTCTCATCGAGTTCACCAAGGTAGTGCAGCGTCTCGACTGCAGGGTGGTGCTTGAGGAATCGCGCCACGTACCCCGCGTTCTTCATCGCCGCGGTCATGCGCATCTTGAGCGTCTCGAGCGAACGCATCAGCAACCAGCCATCCATCGGGCTGAGCATCGACCCGAGGAAGGTCCGAAGCGCCCTGACCGGTGCCATGGCGGCATGGGATCCGAGCGCGGCGCCGGCAATCACGTCGCTGTGGCCGCCGATGAACTTCGTTGCGGAGTAGACGACGATATCCGCGCCGTGTTTGAGCGGCTGTTGCCAGAGTGGGCCGAGCAACGTGTTGTCGACCACTACGACGGGCGGGCGGTCAGCGGTGCCGAGACGTCGCGCCATCTGAGCCATCGCCGCGATGTCCGTGAGGCCGTTCGTCGGGTTTGCGGGCGTCTCGATGAGCACGGCACCGACGGGGCGACCGGCAATCGCGGCCCGCAATGATTCCTCGTGTGGCTCGGGGCGCTCGCCGGCAGGGATCGCGATTGCCTCGACATTCCATGTGGGGAGCACGTGGTGCAGGAAATGGTCGGAGCCGCCGTAGATCGGGGCGGTGAACAGCACTACGTCGCCCGGGCGCAGCGAGGCGAGCAGGACCGTGGTCGTCGCCGCCATCCCGCTGGCGAAGGTGGCGCACGCCTCGGCCTCATCCCAGAGACAAAGCCGATCCTCCAGGATTTCAAGGTCGGGGTTGTTGATCCGGGAGTAGATGAGGCCGGGCCGTTCACCCGGATTGGGCTGGCGAAGGCCGTACGCGAGCTCGAAGAACGCCTTCCCCTCCTCCGCGCTCTGGAAGACAAACGTCGACGTCTGGAAGATCGGGCACTTCACCGCGCCCTCGGAGAGCGCCGGGTTATAGCCGTAGCCCATCATCAGGCTCTCGGGGTGGAGTGCCTGCGTCCCGATGGTCCGGAGGTGAATGTCGTGGCTCACGGAGACGCTTCGAGGCGCTCAGTCAGCCACGCTGCGACATGGTCGATCCCGACACGATCCTGGAGCATCGAATCGCGGTGGCGGATGGTGACTGATCGATCGGCCGCTGTTTCGCCGTCGATGGTGATGCACCACGGTGTCCCAACCTCGTCCTGGCGACGGTAGCGTCGGCCGATCGCACCGCTGTCGTCGTAGTCGACGGCAAGCCGCGCGCGCAGTGTCCGGTAGAGTTCGCGGGCCAGTTCCGGGTGCCCATCCTTCTTCATGAGCGGCAGCACGGCCGCCTTCACCGGTGCCACCTGCGGGTGAAATCCCATCACGACACGGACGTCGCCGTCGACGTCCTCCTCACGATACGCATCGACCATCGTGGTGAGGGTGACGCGATCGGCACCGGCTGACGTTTCGACCACGTAAGGCAGGTATCGTTCGTTGGCCGCCTGATCGAAGTACTCCAGCTTGCGTCCCGACGCTTCCTGGTGCCGGCCAAGGTCGAAGTCGGTGCGGTTGTGGATCCCCTCGATCTCCTGCCAGCCGAACGGAAACTCGTACTCGATGTCGTACGCGGCCTTCGCGTAGTGCGCCAGCTCTCCCTCGCCGTGCTGATGCCAGCGGAGCTTCGCGGGGTTGAGGCCGAGCGCGTGGTGCCAGTCCATGCGGATGGCTCGCCACTTCTCGAACCATTCCTCGTCGGTCCCCGGCTTCACGAAGAACTGCATCTCCATCTGCTCGAACTCGCGGGTCCGGAAGATGAAGTTTCCGGGTGTGATCTCGTTGCGGAACGCCTTGCCGATCTGGGCGATGCCGAAAGGCACCTTCTGCCGGGATGAGGTCAGCACGTTCTGGTAGTTGACGTAGATGCCCTGGGCCGTTTCGGGGCGCAGGTACACCACCGATGCCGTTTCCTCCATCGGACCCATGAAGGTGCGGAACATCAAGTTGAAGCTGCGGGGCTCGGTGAGCTCGCAGGCAGTGTGCGCGCCGGGAACCTTGCTTGGCTTCTGGGGGCAGCGGGCGTCGTCGAGCTTGTCGGCGCGGAACCGTGCCTTGCAGGTGCGGCAATCGACGAGCGGGTCGGTGAAACCGCTTACATGCCCCGACGCCTCCCAGACCTTGGGGTGCATCAGGATTGCGGCGTCGAGACCTTCGATGTCGTCGCGGGCCTGCACAAGGGAGGTCCACCAACGATCCTTGATGTTGCGCTTGAGGGCGACCCCCAGCGGACCGTAATCCCAGACCGAACCGAGGCCACCATACACCTCCGAGGATTGGAAAACGAAGCCGCGGCGCTTGGCCAGCGAGACGATCTTGTCCATCGTGGTTTGCTCAGCCATGGGATACCGGACGGGGTGCGACAGGAGCGCGGCATGGCCGCGAGATGAGCGGGAAAACTAATGGCGCGGGAGGAGAAGCGAGAAGCGAGACCAGGCATGATTGCCCGGTCTCGCTTCGCCCAACGCGACCTGTCCGCCCGCCGCGCGGTTACTGCACGGCGTAGGTCGGCCAGTTGTCCGACCAACTGTTGGTGTACCGCCGCCAGCCACCGAACTTGAGCACTGCCTGGGCGATGTCGCAACTGTTGTACTGGACGCTGAGGTT
Source organism: Gemmatimonadales bacterium (assembly GCA_046596135.1). GTDB lineage: Bacteria > Gemmatimonadota > Gemmatimonadetes > Gemmatimonadales > GWC2-71-9 > Palsa-1233. The sequence continues at coordinate 17,541 of JBKJMX010000056.1, read as the reverse complement.
GCCGTTCATCGTGCTCTCCGTGACCGTCTGTCCGAGCTGCACGTTGAGGCCGCTGATCAGGGCGCCGAAGACGTTCACGCTGCCGCCGGAGAACGACGTCGCGCCGCCGACGAGCGCGATCCCGCGCCACTCGATATTGCTGAGATCAGCGTCCCCTGTAACGATCAGGACCCCCCGCCCGCCGCCAGTCGGGGTTCTCCAGCCACCATCAAGGTTCCCATTGATCTTGACCACGGGCCAGTTGGCATAGATGATCGCATCCTTGAATACCTGCTTGTGCGCATTGTTACCGGCGTCGAATCCGTAGTCCGGCGCCAGTGATCCAGCGAGAATTCCAGCCCAGTCGATGCCGACCGAGTCCTTGGCGGTCCCGGCCGGTCCCGGCGTGCCGATGCCGAGGGGAGTATTCCCGTTCGTCCCGGAGATGAAGTCGTTTTTGCCGGCGAACGTGCCGTCGGGGAGCGCAAGCCCGGCTTTGTCCCCGCCTGGGCAACCGGCGGCGTTAAAGCCGTTCACGCTGCCCGATGCGCCGTTCTTGATGTTTACCGCCGCGAGCGAGGTGTACGCGGCATCTGCGTCGAAGACTCCATCCTGCCAGGTCGCAAACTGGGTGATCGATCGTTCGGCCACCGGCGTCAGCGCGGAGCGGCGCAATCCCCGCCCGGTCGCCTTACCGATCGACGTCAGGACGTAGATCGCGGAATCGGTTGCCGACGCGGCGCGCATGCGATACAGCGTGACCTCAGCCGTGCCACCGGGGACAGCGATTGTCCGGGGGTCCGGGAAAATAGTGGGAAGCGCTGTTACGTCCGTAAAGTAGCGCTCGAGCCCGGTCTGAGCCACCGTGTACGCTTTGAGATGGGCGTCGTGATCGGTGCCCGCTGAATGGTCGGCGGCTGTGAGCAGCAGGCCGGCACCCACAGTGATGGTGAGGATCAGCGTGACCAGAATCACCATGGGGAGCGCGAATCCCCCACGGCTGGCCCTGCGGCGCGAACTCACTGGTATTGACATCTGATGCCTCTTCAGTTGGGGCGATTCTGGAAAAAGATCGACGTGCTGAATGGTGCCCTCGCAACCTGTCCGGTGAGCTGTACCACCTGCCGACTCTCCCCGGGAAGCACGAACTGGACCCCACGCAGGTCGGCCAGCACCGTGGGCAGCGTGTCCTGCGGAAGCCGGTTGGCCAGGATATACCACCGGAATCGCGCCGTTGCACCAAAGGGCGCGGCAATTTCCTCTGCGGTTCCGCCCGCGACGGTCCGAAAGAGACCAAGCTTGCCCGGCGCCGAGGTCGAGGTCGAGGTCCGAAGGCTGTACGTCACCTGACGGAAGAGAAACGCGATCGCGCCGAGCTTGGGGGTTCCCGACGGAACGCTGGTCGTGACGATCCGACCACCGTTTGCCGTCATCGGCGTGATGTTGGCGCCGGTGCAGGTGCTCGCGGAACCAGTGCCGAGTGTGGTGGTCGTCTCGTACTGGTAGACACCCGCAGCATCGCGCCACGCCCAGCCCGCCCTGCCCTCCACGGTGAGCGTGCTCGGCAGTTCGGCGCTCGGCAGGAGGGCGATTGTCGTGCCCCCACTTATTGAACAGATCAGGCCGATGGCGTACGGCTCACGAAGCGTCAGGGTCGTGTTATCGGTCGGACTGATGACACCCGCTGGTTCAATCGGGCGCAGCTCCGACTCGAGCAGGTTCAACGCCGACCGGGAGACCCGGCGCGCATCGCGTGCCGCGTCCTCCCGGGCCGTGGCGCGGGAGTTCATCGCGAGCATCCTGACCATGGCGGTTCCGATCAACGCCACGATCGTGACCGTGATCAGCAGCTCGACGAGTGTCACGCCGCGGCGTCTCATGGACCGCTCAGGTTCAGCGGGCCGACGTTGTTTGCCCGCTCGATGGTGAGGGTGTCGCCGCCAATCCAGGTCTGGTCCAGCGGGAGTACGACCACCACGACCCGCTGTAGGCGGGTCGTCACGTTGGTGGTGGTGATGCAGCGCTGGAATCGGATGGGAAGTGCATTGGCAGAATCGCAAACCGTACCCGTCGCGAGCGCGGCGGCAGGCGTCGCGTTGATGCGATTGACGGATTCAGCTGAAAGGGCCCAGCGATAGGTCGCGGCCGTCGCCATCCGGTCGGCGCGAGCTCGCCGCACCATGACCGGCGAGAGGCCCACCGCGATGATCGCAAACACCGACAACGCGATCATCGCCTCGATGAGGGTGAATCCGCGGCGTGTCATCAGCGCACTCTCCTGCTCAGGCCGACGCGGGTCGTGCTGACCTCACGGGTCGTCCCACGCGACGTCACGACGACATTCAGGGTGTCCTCTGCGATCCCGTTGGGATTGATGTGGACGATCGCTGGGTTGGCCGTCATGGTCTCGACGCTGAAATCGCTGGTCCCGTCGAGACGCCGCGTCAGTCGTAGCGTGTTGGTGGCGAGGTCGCGCACATCGTATGACCGTGACCCATTGGTGAACTGGAGCCGTACCGGCTTCCTGAGGCGGGCGGCGATCGCGAACGCGCGCTCGATGTCCACTTGCAGCACCTGGGCCGCCCGGCTCGCCTTCTCCTTCGCGGTGAGGGCGCCGATCCGCGGGAGCCCCGCGGCGGCCAGGATGCCAAGGATCACCACAACGAGCAAAAGCTCCATCAGGGTGAATCCGCGCCTTGCCGCGCGCGGCATTGCTACAGTTAGAGCCAATTCAGGTGCCACCATGCCGCCGTTCCGAGGTCGGAGAATGACCGTGGCCAACGGTCCAGTCGAACAGTGGCCCGCAGTTCCAGATCGTGCAAGTGGCATGCCCATGAACCCGTTACGCCGGATCGAGTTCAGTGGTTTTACGATTGTGCGCACCCGCGAAGGAAGAGGTCTACCCGCAGAAGTTTCGGCTGGGACCTGGTGGAGGTGAAGGATGGTCCATACTGGAACGAGACCATCAAGCTCAGCACTCGATGATCTGGTCCCGTCTCGTCCCGACGCTGACGTACCGAATCGGGGCGCCGGCCAAGTCCTGCAGTCGGTCGAGATAGGCCCGGGCCTGCGGCGGGAGGTCGGCGAGCTTCCTCGCCCCCTCGGTCGATTGCTCCCATCCGGGCAACGTTTCGTACACCGGCTCGACCCGATCGAGTGCCTCCACGTCCGATGGAACCTCGTCGCACTCCTCGCCGTCGAGGCGGTAGCGGATCCCCACGGGAATGCTGGCGAACGAATCGAGCACATCGAGCTTGGTGACTGCCAGCCCGGTCAGGCCGTTGACCCGGACGGAATACCGCACCACGGTCGCGTCGAACCATCCGCAGCGGCGAGGCCGTCCGGTAGTGGCGCCGAACTCGCCGCCGAGTTCGCGCAGGTTCGCTTCCACCTCGCCCTTGGCCTCAGTGGGGAGCGGGCCGTTGCCCACCCGGGTCGTGTACGCCTTCACCACCCCGAGCACCCCATCGATATCGGTCGGACCGATTCCCGCACCAATCGCGGCGCCGCCAGCGGTCGTGTTTGACGAGGTCACAAATGGATAGGTGCCGTGGTCGACGTCGAGGAGTGCCCCTTGGGCACCCTCCAGAAGCACCCGCTTCCCGGCTCTCAATGCTTGATGCACCAGCAACCCGGTATCAGCCTTGATTGGACGAAGTCGCTCAGCGACCCGCTCGACCAACGCGAGGTGCTCGTCGAGGTCAGCCCGTGTTGGCGAGCCGAGCATCGCGAGCATGTTGTTCGCGCGCTCGATCCGCTCCGCCATCACCTCCCGCATACCACTGGGGCGGCAGAGGTCGGCCACGCGAACACCGCGACGACCAATCTTTGCCTCGTAGGTGGGTCCGATCCCGCGCCCGGTCGTGCCGATCTGCTGGGTCCGCTCGCTCGCCGCGTCCAGCAGTTTGTGATATGGCATCACGACGTGCGCACGATCCGACACCCGCAACCGACCGGCGACATCGATCCCCTGCGCGGCCAGCTCGTCGAGCTCTGCGAAGAAGGTGTCGGGATCGAGGACGACGCCGTTTCCGACGATGCACGTCGCACCCGGGTGGAGGATCCCCGAGGGAATCTGGTGCAGCACGAACTGGCGGTCGCCAACCACCACGGTGTGCCCGGCGTTGGCGCCCCCCTGATATCGCACCACGAAGTCAGCGCGCTCGGCGAGGACGTCAACGAGCTTCCCCTTGCCCTCGTCGCCCCACTGTGCGCCGACCACGACCAGGCAGTTGTGCTTTCGATCGAACATGGGCACTCACAATTCGGGACAAACGAAAACGGCCCCTTGCGGGGCCGCCAGCGGACTCCGAAGGAAACTAGTGGAGCGGTTGCCGCCCGGTCAATTCGCCACCCCAAGCACCCGGGCGAACGTCTCCGCTTTGCCATCCCGCGCCGCGCGCTCGATCACCTTTCGGAACGCCGCCACGTCGCCCCCGGCGCCGATGGCATCGCGGAGAGCCGGGACCGACTCCGACCACTCAACCACCGCGGTCCGCTCGGTTCCCGCGCCGCCTCGGGACACCAATCGCTGCGCCACCACGGCACGCAACGCCCCGGCGAGACGGAGTCGCCCGAGTTCGCGTTCGTCCGGTGCCATGGTGGCGATGAGTTGCGCCAGGGCCGAGGCGGTATCGGGCGCGTTGACCGAAGCCAGCATCAGGATCCCCGACTCCGCAGCGCGCAAGGCGCGGTCGACGGCGACCGGATCCCGGAGCTCCCCGGCCACCAGTACATCGGGGTCCTGACGCATCGCCGCCTGGAGGCCCTGAGCGAGGTCGTCGGTATCGGTTCCGATCTCGCGCTGGGTGATCGATCCGGTGAGGTCGCGATGGAGGTACTCGATCGGGTCCTCCAACGTGATGATGTGCCGATGCTGGGCGCGATTGATGTGGTGCACCAGCGCCGCCAGCGTCGACGTCCGGCCTGAGCCATTGGTACCAGCTACCAGCACCAGTCCGCTGTCCGCCTCGGCGAACTCAATCATGACCGGGGGCAGCCCGAGACTCTCGGGCGTGGGCACCGAGAACGGGATCACGCGGAGGACCACCATGTATGAGGAGCGCTGCCGGAGCATGTTCACCCGGAATCGCCCCACGCCGGCGACACCCCACGAACAATCGAAGTCGCGCAACTCCTCGAGCCGCGGGTCGTCGAGGTCGAGCCCGGCGAAGGTGGCTGCAAGCGCTCTGGTCTGCTGGGGTGTGAGCCGTTGCTTGGTGAGCGGCACCAGCTCGCCATCGACCCGTGCCCGGAAGACGTCGCCCGCCTTGGCATGCACGTCAGTGGCACCGCGGAGAACCGCCGCCTTGAGTACACGGGTGAGCATCGGTGATGTGGGGGGACTCATCGGGCCTCCGGGTCAACAGTGGTTTCGCCGTAACTGCGGGCGCGCCGGGCCAGCCCGTCGGCCACCTGCGCCAGTCCCATCGCGCGGCGCATGCCGGCGACCGTTTCCTGCGCCACCGCCCGCACCGTGGCGGTGCCGTCGATGATCACCTGCTCCACCAGCCCGGGCTGTTCGGCGAACGTCCGCCGCCGATCCCGCATCGGCTCGAGCAACGCGTTGATCGCAACTGCCAGCTTGTCCTTGACCTCGACGTCCCCCACCGTGCCCGTGCCGTAGCGCGCCTTGAGATCGTCCACCTCGGCACGATCGGGATTGAAAGCGTCGTGGTAGCTGAATACCGGGTTGCCCTCGACCCGCCCCGGGATGTCAGGGCGGGTGCGCGCGGGATCGGTGTACATCGACCGGACCTTCTTGCGGACCGTCGCTTCGTCATCGGAGAGGAAGATGGCATTGTCGAGGCTCTTGCTCATCTTGGCACCGCCGTCGAGCCCAACGAGCGTCGGTACCTCACCCAACAGCGGCTCCGGCACCGGGAAGAACTCGCCGTAAAGGTGATTGAACCGCCGCGCGATCTCGCGCGTCACCTCGACGTGTGCGAGGTTGTCCTTTCCGACCGGGACGACGTTGCCGCGTACGCACAGGATGTCCGCGGCCTGGAGCACCGGGTAGCCGAGGAGTCCGTAGGGCATCTCCTCCTTGTTGGCGTCTCGCGCCATGTCCTTGAGACTGGGCAGTCGCTCCAGCCGGGGCACCGTCACCAGGTTCTGGAAGTAGGTGTTGATCTCGCACACTTCGGGAATCGCCGACTGCAGGTAGAAGGTCGCCTGTGTGGGGTCGATCCCCGCTGCGATTGAATCCAGCACCATGTCGACGATGTGCTGCTCGCTCGCCAACACGTCGTCGCGACTGTTCTTGGTCGTGAGCATGTGCAGGTCGGCGATGATCAGGTAGGTCCGGAACTTCTCCTGCATCGCGACGCGATTCTTGAGCGTGCCGATGTAGTGCCCGAGGTGCAGGCGGCCGGTCGGGCGGTCGCCAGTGAGCAGCACAGGCCGCGGGTCTGCCGCGCCGTCGCGCGAGTTGGTCATTGGGTCAGGATCCGCGGGCCGTCGGCAGTGATTGCCACGGTGTGCTCGAAATGTGCGGCCAGGGACCCATCAGCCGTGACCACCGTCCACTTGTCCTTGAGGGTGCGCGTGGCGTATCCGCCCATGGTGATCATGGGTTCGATCGCGATCGTCATCCCCGCCCGCAACACCGGTCCACGTTTCGGCGATCCGAAGTTGGGCACCTGCGGCTCCTCGTGGAATCGTGCGCCGATCCCGTGGCCGACCAGTTCGCGCACCACGCCATACCCACCACCCTCCGCCACGTGCTGCACCGCATGACCGATGTCCCCGACATGGTTGCCAATGACAGCAGCGGCGATGCCGGCCGCAAGCGACTCCTGGGTCACTTCGAGCAGGCGCTCCACTTCAGGGGTGACCGGCCCCACTGGTATGGTCGCCGCCGAATCGGCGTGCAACCCGTCGACGCAGACGCCGACATCGACGCTCACCACCGATCCGCTTGCGAGCACGCGCCGCGCGCTCGGGATGCCATGCACGATCTCCTCATCAATTGATGTACATAGCGTCTTGGGAAAGCCGTACAGCCCCTTGAATGAGGGTGTAGCGCCGGGGTGCGACCTGATGAAGCGCTCGGCCTCGCGATCGAGATCCTCGGTGGACATCCCCGGCTGCACGATCCGTCGCATGAGCTGGAGCGTGTCGTACACGATCCGGCCGGCCTGCGCCATCGTCTCGATCTCACGGCGTGACTTGAGCGTGATCACGCGATGCCCAGCGCCTCGCGAACCCGTGCCGCGACGGTGTCCATCGTACCGACCGCATCGATGCGGCGAACACCGCCGCGCAACTCGTACCAATCGACCACGGGCGCGGTCTGCTCCCGGTATGCACGCAGCCGGACTCCGACCGCGGTGGGGTCGTCGTCGGCGCGACCTTCCGCGGCACGCCGCTTGTCGAGCCGTCCCAGGATCTCCGCATCGCTCACATCGAAGAACAGCACGTGATCGATCGTGCGGCCACGCTCCCCGAGCAGCGCGGCCATTCCCTCCGCCTGGGGGACCGTCCGCACCACGCCGTCGAAGATCACGCCGCCCCGCGCCTCGGGCCGGGCGAGCTCGTCGCCGATCACGCCGAGGATGAGGTCATCGCTGACCAGGTGGCCCGCTTCCATCACGGACCGCGCCTTGAGGCCGAGCGGCGTCCCTCGCCGCACCGCATCGCGCAACAGGTCGCCGGTGGCGAACTTCGGCAGGCCGAGTGCCTCGGCGAGAATGGCGCCCTGGGTGCCCTTCCCGGCGCCGGGCGGGCCCATGAGGAGAATGTCCATGCGTTGTGCCACTCCATGGGGACAGTGGGGCTGGTGGTCGATGTCTGGGCGTCGACGTTCGCCCCGTCAACCTAAAATAGTCGGCACCGCGCCGGGCATCGCGGGGCACCCTATGGAATGAGAGGCGGCCCCAGTAAGGAACCGCCTCTCGTTGCCACCCAGTCCCGAATTGACCTGACGCGCCCTCAGGCTACATCCCGAACTTGCTCTGGCGGCCACGGAACTTCACGCGGCCCGACTTCATGAAACCGTCATACTTGCGCAGGGTGCGGTGCTGCTCGACCTGCGCCAGGGTGTCCAGCAGTACGCCGACGACGATCAGGATCGACGTCCCGCCGAAGGCAAACTGCGCCACCCCGATGCCGCTCGCGACGATCACCGGGATGATCGCCACCAGTGCCAGGAAGATCGATCCCGGCAGCGTGATACGGGCCAGCACGCCGTCGATGTAGTCCGCGGTGGCCGAACCCGGGCGCACGCCCGGAATGAACGCGCCCTGCTTCTTCAGGTTCTCGGACAGGTCAACCGAATTGAAGATGATCGACGTGTAGAAGTACGAGAAGATGATGATCAGCAACCCGAAGAGGACATTGTACGGCATCCCGCCGGGGATCATGAAGTTCGCGATCTCGCTCATCACGGCCGAGTTCGAGAATTGCGCGATCGTGGACGGGACGATGATGACCGTCTGGGCAAAGATGATCGGCATCACGCCGGCCGTGATCAGCCGGATCGGGATGAACGTCTTCTGGCCCTCACGGATCCGCCCTCGCCCCATGACCTTTCGGGGGATCTGGATCGGGATGCGGCGGGCAGCGAGCGTCATGGCGACTACCGCAGCGACCATCGCGACCAAGATCGCGAGGAAGATGATCATCCCCGGAATCGACACCACGCGATCGCCCACGAAGCCGATGAGCTGCAGCGACGCCGGCCAGATGCGCTCCATGATCGAGACCGCGATCAGGATGCTCATGCCGTTGCCGATGCCGCGCTCGGTGATCTGTTCACCGAGCCACATCACGAAGATCGCACCGGTGGTCAGGATCGTGACCATCGTGAAGCGTGACAGCACGCCCGGATTGGTCACCGCTCCCTGGGTCTCCACGAATATCGCGAAGCCATATGCCTGGGCCAGCGAGATCGCGACCGTGGTATAACGAGTCCACTGGGTGATCTTCTTCCGGCCGTCCTCGTCCTTCTGCATCTTGCCGATCGTCGGGACCACGCCGCCCGCTAGCTGGAAGACGATGGACGCCGAGATGTACGGCATGATGCCGAGCGCAAAGATGGTGGCGCGCGAGAGGCCGCCACCGAGCGCGTCGTAGAGCGAGAAGAGCGTCGACGCGCTCGAGTTCTGGATGATCGCGACCAGCGCGTTCACGTCCACCGTGGGGGACGTGATGTGCGCACCAACCCGGTAGATGAAGATCGCCAGCGCCGTGAAGAGGAGCTTGTTCTTCAGCTCCTCGTCAATCGCCAGCGATGGCACGCGTGGAGCGGTCATCAGTCCTCGACCCGCCCGCCGGCCGCTTCGATCTTCTGCCGGGCAGTGGACGACATCGAGATGCCCTTGACCACCATCGCCCGCGGCATGTCACCATGCGCGAGCAGCTTGACCGGATCGGTCGGCTTCTTGGTGATCCCGGCCGCGAAGAGCGAATCGGCAGTCACTTCATCGCCATCGACCCGCACCAGATCGCGGAGGTTGACCGCGAGGTACGTGATCTTGAACGGATTGGTGAAACCGCGCTTCGGCAGGCGGCGGTACATCGGCATCTGGCCACCCTCGAATCCGGGGTTGGTCGCTCCGCCTGAGCGCGCCTTGCTGCCCTTGTGACCCTTGCCCGACGTCTTGCCGGTACCCGATCCCGGGCCGCGGCCGAGGCGCTTGCGGTTGCGGTGCGAACCCGGCGCTGGGCGCAGGTTCGACAGGCCGATCCGCTCGAACGTTTCCTTGCTGTCCGCCATCTCAGTTCTCCCCTGCCGGTGACACCTCAATGAGGTGGCGCACCTTGTACAGCATTCCGCGCATCGTCGCGTTGTTGTCGATCTCGACCGTCGCCTGGTGATGGCGCAGCCCGATCGCCTTGAGGGTCAGCTTCATCGTTTCGGCGTGGCCAATGCCCGAACGGATCTGCTTCACGCGCAGGCGCTTCGCGTCGTCCTCGGACGGGATCACCGCCGCATGATGCTTCGGGCCCTGCCGGCCCACCACTGGATTGCGTCCCATTTCTTCATGCCTCCTGACGGGGGCGATATCCGACCCGGTCGACTTCGATGCCACGCTCGCGAGCCACCTGCTTGACCGACACCAGATCCTGCAGGCCGGCAATCGTGGCGCGCACCATGTTGTGCGGATTGTTTGAGCCGAGGCTCTTGGTCAGGATGTCGGTGATCCCCGCGCACTCGAGTACCGAGCGCACCGGGCCACCGGCGATCACGCCGGTACCGCTCGCGGCGGGCTTGAGCAGCACCCGACCAGCGCCGTGCTCACCGAGGATCTCGTGCGGGATCGTGGTGCCCGTGCGCGGCACGTCGAACATCGAGCGCTTTGCGGCTTCGACGGCCTTGCGCACCGCCTCGGAGACCTCGTTTGCCTTGCCCGTGGCCATGCCGACCCGACCCTTGCCATCGCCCACCGCAACGAGTGCGTTGAACGAGAAGCGACGGCCACCCTTCACGACCTTCGCGACGCGGTTGATCGCGATCACGTTCTCGACGAACTCCTTCTCGCCCTGGTCACGATCATTGCGTCCGCCGCCGGGGCCGCCACGGCCACGACCGCCACCGCCACCGCCACCCTGTCCTCGACCACCACCACCGCCACCACCGCCCCTGCCACCCTGACCACGACCACCCTGACCGCGTCCACGATCCTGTGCCATCGGGGCGCCAGCGATCACGGAGCTGTGGCTGCCGCGCTGCGGTGCAGCCGGCGCAGATGGTGCAGGCGGTGCCTCGGGCGGAGCGTCGGCCGGAGGTGCCTCAACAGGAGGTGCCTCGGTGGTCGCCGCGGCCTCGGGAGCCTCGGCAGTCACTGGTTCGGTGACCACTGGCTCGGCTGGCGCCTCGTTGGTGGGCGCCTCGGTCGGAGCCTCGGTTTCGGTCACGGCCTCGGCAGTCGGCGCTGGCGTGGTTGCCGCTTCGGTCGCGGCCGTTTCATCTGGTGTCTTGTTGTCGTCGCTCATCAGAACTCCAATCCGCCCTGTCGGGCCCCGTCGGCAACGGCCTTGACGCGGCCGTGATACTGGTAACCCGCACGATCAAAGACGACCTTCGTGATGCCGGCGGCCTTGGCCTTCTCCGCAATCAGCTTCCCGACGGCCTGGGCCCGGCCAACCTTGCCAGTGCCCTCGACCGCAATCCCCTCGCTGCCGTCGGCAACGCCGAGGATGGCCACACCGCGACTGTCGTCGATGAGCTGGGCGTAGATGTGCTTGAGCGAGCGGAACACCACCAGACGCGGACGCTCGGCGGTTCCGTGAACCGTCTGGCGGACCCGCAGGTGCCGGCGGTACCGGCGCTGCTCGCGATTTTTCGGTGCATGCATCGGACGCATTACTTCGCTCCCGTCTTGCCAGCCTTGCGGCGGACCTGTTCACCCTTGTAGCGGATTCCCTTGCCCTTGTATGGCTCGGGCGGGCGGACGTTGCGGATCTCGGCGGCTACCTGGCCAACGAGTTCCTTGTCAATTCCCTCGACCTTGAGCTGCGTCGGTGTTTCGACGATCAGCTTGATCCCGTCAGGCGCCTTGAACGGCACCTGATGGGACAGCCCCACGACGAGGTTGACGCCGAACGGCTTGGGCTCGGCCTTGTAGCCGACGCCCTGCAGCTCCAGGGTCTTGCTGAAACCGTTGGCGACGCCGTCGACCATGTTGGCCACCAGCGTCCGCGTCAATCCGTGCAGCGCGCGGTGGCGCTGCTCATCAGATGGACGCGTGACGACCACGGTGTTGTCCTCGAGCGCGACAACGATGTCGGCCGGGAGGGTGCGCTCCAGCGTCCCCTTCGGACCCTTGACCGTAATGTGCGAGCCCTTGATGACGATGTCGACGCCCTTTGGCAACTCCACCGGCTTCCTGCCGATACGTGACATGGCGGCCTCCTACCAGACGACGGCGAGAAGTTCGCCGCCGAGGTTGGCAGTGCGTGCTTCGCGGTCGGTCATCAACCCCTTCGGGGTCGAGACGATCGCGATGCCGAGGCCGTTCTTGACGCGCGGCAGGTCGCGGCACTTCACGTAGCGCCGGAGGCCGGGCGACGAGACGCGCTGCAGCTCGCGAATCACGGGCAGTTCGTTGTGATACTTGAGGTAGAGGCGCAGCGTTCCCGCCGGCCCGTCCTCGAGCATCTTGTAGTCTGCGACGTAGTGGTTGTCGCGCAGCAGCCGCGCCAACTCGACCTTGAGCTTGGAGGCGGGCATGTCCACCCGCTTATGCCCAGCCGAACAGGCGTTGCGGATGCGGGTCAGCATGTCCGCGACCGGATCAGTCATACTCATGCGTTCAGGTCCCCTTCACTCGGCGTACTCGCGCGCAGGGCGTGCGACGACCGGATGAGTGTCTCATGGTGGCGCGTCATGGTCAGGCTACGCGGAGTGCGTCGGGGGTTTCCCCCTTGAACGGCCAGCCGAATGCGCGCAGCAGCGCCATCGCGAGGTCGTCGCGGCCTGCCGTGGTAACCAGCGTGATGTCCATCCCGTGGACCGTCTCGACCTTGTCGAAGTCGATCTCGGGGAAGATCATCTGTTCCTTGATGCCGAACGTGTAGTTGCCCCGGCCGTCAAAGCTCTTCGTGGGCAGCCCGCGGAAGTCACGGATACGCGGCACGGTGAGCGTGATGAAACGGTCGAGAAACTCGTACATCCGGGCGCCGCGCAGCGTCACGGTGGCACCCACCGGCATGCCGGCGCGGAGCCCGAAATTGGCGATCGCTTTCTTGGCGCGGGTGATCACGGCCTTCTGGCCGGTCACGATCCCGAGTTCATCAACGGCGGCATCGACCAGGCGCGGATTCTTCGACGCCTCGCCCAGGCCGACATTGAGCACGATCTTGGTGATCCGTGGCACCATGTTCGGGTTCTTCAGCCCGAACTCCTTCGTCAGCCGCGGCCGCACGAACTCCTCGAAATGCTTCTGCATTCGGGGCGTACCGATCCGGGCCATCGCCTTTTCCATGACCGGCATGTCGGATGCGCGCGCCCGGGTCGTGGCCGCAGCGGGTGCCTTTGCGGTCTTCGGCTGCGGTGCACCCTTCTTGCCCGGGCTCCCGCCCTTCTTCCCGCCCTTCGCGTCCTTCGCGTCCTTCGTGTTCTTCGCCATCGTCAGCGGTTCCTCGGAATGTTCACGCCCGACTTGCCCAGGCGCTCGACGGTGCCGTCGGCGTCACGCCGGCGACGCACCCGCGTCGGGATATCGGTCTTCGGATCGATCAGCATCACCTTCGAGTGATGCATCGGGGCCGGGAAGGTCATGATGCCACCCTCGGATTCCTGCGTCGGCTTGCGGTGGCGCTTGGCGAGGTTCACCCCGTCAACGGCCACCCGGCCAGTCTTTGGATAGACCCGCAGCACCGTGCCACGCTTGCCCTTGTCGTCACCGGAGATCACCTGGACAGTGTCGCCCTTGGTGACGTGCATCCGGATCCGGGGCAGCGGCGCGTTGCGCACCCGCTTGGTCTTCCTGTGGATCAACCGCTTCATGTCAGAGCACCTCCGGCGCCAGCGACACGATCTTCATGTACCGCTTCTCGCGCAGTTCGCGCGCGACCGGACCGAAGATACGGGTCGCCTTTGGCTCGCCCTTGTCGTCGATGAGGACCGCAGCGTTCTCGTCGAACCGGATGTAGGAGCCGTCCTTGCGGCGGACCTCCTTCGCGGTGCGCACGATCACGGCCTTGGCCACGTCGCCCTTCTTCACCTGACCGGTCGGGATGGCGTCCTTGATTGCCACCACAACGCGGTCGCCTAGCGACGCATAGCGCCGCCGCGATCCACCGAGGACGCGGATCACGAGCGCCTTTCGTGCGCCCGAATTGTCCGCGATCTTCAGGATGGTTTCCTGTTGCACCATGTCGGTATCTCCCCGGCCTCAGCGCGCCCGCTCAATGACGTCGAGGGTCCGCCAGTGGACCGTCTTCGCGAGCTTGCGTGTTTCCATGATGCGGACCGTGTCGCCGGCCTTCGCGTCATGATCGTTGCGCACCTTCACCTTCTTGCTGCGCGTGACCTGCTTCCCGTACTTCGGGTGGGCCAGTCGGCGCTCGAGGAGGACCGTCACGGTCTTCTCCATCTTGTCGCTGACCACCACGCCGGTCCGGGTCTTCCGCTGGGCGCGGTCTTCTGCCGTGCCCGCCGTCATCGTTTCGTCACTCATTGGCCTCTCCCTCAACCTTGCCGGAGCTTCTGGCCCAGGATCGTACGGATCCGGGCAACGTCGCGCCGCAGGGTGCGGAACTGCATCGGGTTCTCGATGGACTCAGTCGCGGAGCGGAAGCGGAGCTTGAATCGCTCCTCCTGCACTTCGGCGAGCTTTGCCTCGAGCTGTTCCACCGTCAGCTCGCGGAGGTCGGTCGCATGCATCATCCTCAGATCTCCTCGCGCTTGACGATGCGCGTCTTCACCGGGAGCTTGGACTCGGCGAGCGCCAGCGCCTTGCGCGCCAGCTCCTCGGTCACGCCGTCGAGCTCGAACAGCACCCGACCGGGGCGAACCACGGCCACCCAGCCCTCCGGGTTGCCCTTGCCCTTCCCCATGCGGGTCTCGGCGGGCTTCTTCGTGATCGGCTTGTCCGGGAAAATCCGGATCCACACCTTGCCGCCACGCTTCATCTCGCGAGTCATCGCCACGCGGGCTGCTTCGATCTGCCGGTTGGTGATCCATCCCGGCTCCATCGACATCACGCCCCACTCGCCGAACGCGACGGTATTGCCGCGCGTCGCCACGCCCTTGGTGCGACCTTTGAACGTCTTGCGGAACTTGATCCGCTTTGGTGCCAGCATGGCTCAGGCTCCCGTGCTGTAGGTGCGACCCGACATGTCGTCGACGATCTCACCCTTGAAAATCCAGACCTTGATCCCGATGGTGCCGTAGGTCGTCTTGGCAGTGCTGGTCGCGTAGTCGATGTCGGCGCGCAGGGTATGCAATGGCACGCGGCCCTCGCGGTACCCTTCGGTGCGCGCGATCTCGGCGCCACCGAGACGGCCGCCGGCTCGCACGCGGATGCCCTGGGCGCCCATGCGCATCGTGCTCTGCACCGCACGCTTCATGGCGCGGCGGAACGAGATCCGCTGCACCAGCTGCGCCGCGATGTTGTCAGCGACCAGCTTGGCTGAAAGTTCCGGCCGCTTGATCTCCTCGACATTGACCGCGACGTCCTTGGCGGCGCCGAGCCGGCGTTCCAGGACCACGGCCAACTCCTCGCGGAGCTTGTCGACTTCGGCGCCGCGCTTGCCGATGACCACGCCCGGCCGACCCGTGTGGATCGTGACCGTGACCTTGCCCGGCTTGCGCTCGATATGCACCTCGGCAATTGCCGCGTGCCCGAGCCGCTTCTGGATGTAGTCGCGGATCAGCCGGTCCTCGGCGAGCAGAGCCGGCATGTCCTTGCCGGCGTAGAACCGCGACAGCGGCTGCTTCGAAACCCCGAGCCGAAACCCGACTGGATGCGTCTTCTGACCCATTACTTCGCTCCCTTCTTCGCGGCCTTGGCAGTCTTCTTCGCGGCCTTGGCGGTCTTCGCCTTCGCGGCCTTGGCGGTCTTCGCCTTCGACGACTTGGCGGACTTCTTCTTCTTCGACGACTTTGCGGCCTTCTTCGCCGATGCCTTTTCAGTCTTCGGCTTCGGAGCCCGATCGGCCTTCTTCTTCGCAGCCTGCTCGGCCTTCTTCTTCTTGTTCGCGATCGGCTCCGCCACCGAGATCTTGACGTGGCTGGTGCGCTTCCGGATCGGCGTGGCGCGGCCCTGTGCCGCGGCGCGGTGCCGCTTCAGCGGCGACCCCATGTCGACTTGGGCGTCCACCACGATGAGATGATCGACATCGAAGTTCTCGTTGGCGTTCTGCGCATGTTGCTCCGCATTGGCCACCGCCGACTTCAGCGTCTTCGCGATCTGCTTCGCCGCAAGCTTCTTGTTGAACTGCAGGATCGCGTAGGCCTCGTTCACGTTCTTGCCGCGAATGAGGTCCATCACCAGCCGCATCTTGCGCGGCGACTGGCGAACCGACCGCTGAATGGCGTGGCCATACATGTCAGGTGTCTCTGGCATGTCAGGCCTTTGCCTTCTTGTCGGCCACCAGCCGGCCACTGTGCCCGCGGAAGAGGCGCGTTGGCGCGAACTCCCCGAGCTTGTGGCCGACCATGTTCTCGGAGACGTACACCGGGACGAACTTGTTCCCGTTGTGTACGGCGAAGGTGTGTCCCACGAACTCGGGCAGGATCGTGCTCGCCCGGCTCCAGGTCTTCACCACTCGCTTCTCGTTCTTCGCGTTCTGGGCCTCGACCTTGTCGAGCAGCGACTGCTGCACAAAGGGGCCCTTCCGGATGCTTCGCGCCATTACTTGGTCGCCTTCCCGCGCTTGCGGCCGCGCACAATGAGTCGATTCGATGCCTTCTTGCGTTTCCGGGTCTTCTTGCCCTCTGCCTTGCCCCACGGGGACACCGGCGGACGGCCACCCGACGTCTTGCCCTCACCACCACCCAACGGGTGATCGACCGGGTTCATCGCCACGCCACGCACATGCGGGCGCTTGCCCTGCCAGCGGCTCTTGCCGGCCTTGCCGACCGAGAGCAGCTCGTGCTCGGAGTTGCCCACTTCACCCACCGTCGCGATGCAGCGCTTGTGGACCAAACGCATTTCGGTGGACTTCATCCGCAGCGTCACGTACTCACCTTCTCGCGCGACCACCTGCGCACCTTGCCCGGCTGAGCGTGCCATGGCGCCGCCCTTGCCGATCTTGAGCTCAATATTGTGCACCACCGTGCCGAGTGGGATCTCCTGCAGCGGGAGCGCGTTGCCGATGCGCACGTCGCTGCCAGGTCCGCTTACCACGGTGTCGCCCTGCTTGAGCCCGTCGGGATGCAGGATGTAGCGCTTCTCACCGTCGGCGTACACGAGCAGCGCGATGCGTGCCGTACGGTTCGGGTCGTACTCGATCTCGGCGACGCGCGCCGGGATCCCGAACTTGTTGCGCTTGAAGTCGATCAGGCGGTACTGGCGCTTGTGGCCACCCCCGCGGTGACGCGACGTGATGTGCCCCTGGTTGTTGCGGCCACCCGTCTTCGGCAGCGCCTCAACCAGCGACTTCTCCGGCGTCCCGCGCGTGATCTCATCGAAGCCCGACACTGACCGGAACCGTGTCCCTGCCGTGATCGGACGGAACTGGCGAATACTCATATCAGGTGCCCTCGAACACGGCGAGTGTGTCGCCGTCCTTCAGGGTGACGATCGCCTTCTTCCACCGCGCGGTGACACCGCGAGTGCGGCTGCGGGAGATCGCGTCGCGGCGCATCTGCATGGTGCGCACGCGCACCACGGTCACGCCGAAGAGTTGCTGCAGGGCGGCACGGATCTGCCCCTTGGTGGCGTCCGGACGGACCTCGAAGACGTACTCCTGGCGTTCCTGCCAGGCCGCAGAGCTCTTCTCGGTGATCATCGGGCGCACCACGATGCCATGAAGATTGGCCATTACTTGGTCTCCTTCGGCGTGCGGGTCCGCGACTTCGTCTTCGTCGTCTTCGTCTTCGTCGTCTTGGCCGCTTTGGCCTTGGGTGCCTTCGCCCGCTTCGCGGTCTTGGCGGCCTTCGGAGTCTTC
>JBKJMX010000094.1:0-3139 GCA_046596135.1 Gemmatimonadales bacterium | reverse complement strand
GGGATGGTGGAACCGCCGCCGGCGGTCACGTTGACGAGGGTCGATGTCGAGATCCGGGTGAGCAGGCCGTCCATGAAGCTCCCCTGCCAGCAGAACGGGGCGGTGTCGACGATCCGATCGTCGAACACCATCTGGCCGTCCTGCATCGCGGGGAACGACTCCGTCGGCAGCGCGATCCGCTCCTGCACGATGCTTGGTGCATCGAGGGCCTTGAGCACCGAACGCTCCCACGTTGCATCGTCGACTTCCCAACCCAGCACGATCCCGGCGCCGCCATAGTCGTCGTTGGGCTTGAGCACGAGCCGGTCACGACCGGCAAGGATGTGTGGCACAAGGTCGACGGGCCGCCCACCCGCCGTCGTGGTGCGCTCCTCGATCACCCGAGTCCACGGGACGTGAGTCGCGATCGCCCTGGTCTCGTCGGCGCTGAAGATGTCGGCGTTGCGCTCATCGGAGAGCACCGCCAGCGACGCCTTCTTGTGGAGCGGCTTGCAGTGGAACGGGTTGACCATGCACACCGCACCGTCGCGCACCGCGCGTACCATCGGGTGCTCGACGCCGCCCTCGGCGATCAGTTCGTGGATCAGCACGCGCTTGTAGATCACGTCGATGCGCTCGCCGTCGGCGTCGCGCAGGATGCCACCATCGTATGTCAGTGCACCGGGTGTGGTGATCACGCACGGCACCCCCGCCGCCACGAAGTAATCGCGGCAGAGGGCGAACTCGCTCAGTGTCGGCACGTCAGCCCAGTCGACGATCGCGATGTTCGGCAGGCTTCGTACGCCGCGGAAACGATGCCAGCTCTCGAGCAGCACACCGAGCACGATGTGCAGGGTGGGCAGCGGGCGGACGGTCCAATCCTCGATGAACCGGCGCATCACCGGGGCGTCGAGGAAGATCTCGCTCAGCGCGTCGGTGTACGCTGCGCCGGCCGGCGTCTCGGCGTTGTACTCGGTAATCCGGGCAATGCCGTCGTCGGGATCGATGAATGCATCCAGCCGTGAGAACGGCGACCCGACGTGCAGCGCGGGGGAGCCATCGAGGAGTGCCTCCTCCCAGTCGGCCAGCCGGAACTGTGCGCGGAACACGGGGTCGGCGGCCGCCGCGTCGCCGGCGGTGCGGAATGCGCCGAGGAGCGCTCGGGAAGCGAGGCGCAGGGTGTCATAGCCGACGGTGCTGACGAAGCGCGGACGGGTGACGATCGAGAGCGCGCGGTCCCCGAACGCGAGGCCGCGTGAAAGCTGCCTCGCCTCGAGCCACTCCGCCGACTCGACGCCAAGGGGGCCGTCGAGCAGCGCATGCCACGCTGCAACCGGGTCGGTGTGGCTCACCCGTTCTTCCCGTGACCCCGGAAGAGGTCCGGTGCATTCGGCTTGGGGACAGTGCGACCCTCGAGGGCCATCGCGATCGAGACATCCGCCATCGTCTGGAGTGCCCAGTCGAACCACTTCTGGCCCAGCGAGTTGACGTCGAAGTCGGGGGCCGGATTCATGAAGTCGATGGCGTACGGGATGCCATCGCGGATCGCCCATTCCACCGAGTTCATGTCGTAGCCGAGCGCGCGGCAGAGCGTTCGGGATTGCGCGATGATGGTCTCGCGAAGCTCGGGAGCGAGGAAGTCGTCGCTGTCGTGGTACCGGCGGGTCTTCGGGTCATACTTGATCGGCTTGATGTGGTCGCGGCCGATGCAGATGCACCGCACGAACTCCTCCCACTCGATGAACTCCTGCACGATCATGGTGAGCAGAGCAGAGCGATCGTACTGGTAGAGCAGCTCCTCAATCGTCTCGCAGACATACACGTCACGCCATCCGCCGCCGTGCGCGTCCTTGAGGATGCAGGGGAGGCCGACATGATCGATCACGCCCTGCCAGTCGAGCGGGTAGACGAGGTTGCGAAGCGACTCGTCGTGCTTGATCCCCGGGATGTACTCCTTGTTGGGGAGCACCACGGTGCGCGGCGAGCGGATGTCGTTGGCCTCCGCGAGGGTGGCGCCGAAGAACTTGTCGTCGGCGGTCCACATCAGCGGGTTGTTGATCACTCGCACGCCCTGCACCAGAGCGTGCTTCAGCCACGCACGGTAGAACGGCACCTCGTGGGAGATCCGGTCGATCACCACGTCGTAGGGGATCTCGTCGTCGAGGCGGGGCGCGCCGAGCTGCACGAACTCCGCCACCACGCCCATGTCACGGCGTGCGACTTCCTCGATGAAGGCCGGTGGCCAGGACCATTCGCGACCGACCATCAGGCCGATGCGTCGCGTCGTGCTGTCGCTCTTGCTCATGTCATCCTCAGTCGTGTCCGGCAGTGTAGAGCCGCACCATGTCTTCCCAGTACGGCCAGTCGTGGGACCAGCCCTTCCAGACTCGCAGCGCGTTGCCGATGCCGCGTTGCCAGAGCATGGACGAGAAGTCGCGATTGCTCTGGCACAGTGGATCATCTTCGCCGATCGCGAGGATGATGTCCATGCGGCGAAACGCCTCGAGCCTGGCTGGGTCATGCTCGCTGCGCATGAACTCCGCCGGGTTGTGGCGGTAGGTCAACTCGTCGGACCAGCCGTAGGTCAGTCGCCTGACGTCGACCATGGCGCTCATCGCGAGCACGCGCCCCACTTCCTCGGGGTGTCGCAGGGCAAAGTTGAGGGCGTGGTATCCGCCGAACGACGCACCCGCGGTGATCAGGAAGGGATTGTCGTTCCGCGCTTTCATGAACGGCAGCACTTCGTGGTACAGGTACTGGTCGTACCGGTCCTGCCAGACCGCCCGCCGGGGCATGGGGGCATGGTCGTCATACCAGCCCAGATCCGACGCGCTGGTGACGCAGTACAGCTGCAGCCAGCCCTGCCGGATCGACTCGCCGAGCATCTCGGGCATCCGCCGGTCGTCCCACTCGGTGCAACTCCCCATCGACGTCGGGAAGACCAGCATCCGCGCCCCGGCGTGGCCAAGGACGAGCAGATCCATCTTGCGTCCCAAGAGGTTGGGACTCTCCCAGGCGTGAACTTCGCGGTGCCACATGACGTTGCCGGGTCCGGAAAAGGGGACAATCAGGAAGTTTAGCCCGGCGGGGTGGATTCCGGGGAGGCTGGAACTCCGACGGCCGGGGTGGCTTGAGGCCGACCATGCAAGCAGGTACTTGC
>JBKJMX010000010.1:0-46992 GCA_046596135.1 Gemmatimonadales bacterium | reverse complement strand
CAGGCGGTGCCGCCCAAGTCGGAGAAGAAGTCGAAGACCCCGGCGCTCGATCACTTCTGTCGCGACCTCACCGCGCTCGCCGCCGAGGACGCGCTCGACCCGACGATCGGTCGTGCGAGCGAGATCGAGCGGGTGATGGAGATCCTGGCACGACGCAAGAAGAACAACCCGGTCCTGATTGGCGAGCCCGGTGTGGGCAAGACCGCGATCGTCGAGGGGCTCGCGCTCCTGGTCGCGAGCGGCCAGTGCCCCGACGTGTTGCGCGACCATCGCGTCCTGTCACTCGACATGGCGGCAGTGATCGCTGGCACGAAGTACCGCGGTCAGTTCGAGGAGCGGCTCAAGGCGGTGATGAACGAGATCGCGGCGAGCAAGAATGTCGTCCTCTTCATCGATGAGCTGCATACGCTCGTCGGTGCCGGTGCAGCGGAAGGGGCGATCGACGCCTCCAATATGCTCAAGCCCGCACTCGCCCGCGGCGAGCTGCAGTGCGTCGGTGCGTCGACGCTCAATGAGTATCGCAAGTACATCGAGAAGGACGGAGCCCTCGAGCGCCGCTTCCAGACCGTGATGGTCGAACCTCCCAGTGTTGAGGAGACGGTCGAGATCCTCAAGGGACTCCGCAAGAAGTACGAGGAGCACCATCGGATCACGATTCCCGACGCCACGATCCGCGCTGCGGCCGAGATGTCCGATCGCTACATCACCGACCGGTTCCTGCCGGACAAGGCGATCGACGTGATCGACGAGGCTGGCGCGCGCGCGCGCCTCGCGTCGCAGCATCCCCCCGCCGAGGTGGGCGAGCTCAAGACGCAGCTCGAGAAGGTCACCGCCGACAAGGAAGAGGCGGTCCGCGACCAGAACTTCGAGAAGGCGGCCGCACTGCGCGACCGCGAGCGCGAGTTGCAGCAGCAGATCCGACAGGTGCAGGAGGACTGGGAAAAAGAGCGCCAGACTCGCCGACCGATCATTGACGAGGAGGCCATCGCGTTCATCGTCGGCCGCTGGACCGGCATCCCCGTGATGCGGATCAAGGAGGCCGAGGCGGAGCGGTTGCTGCGGATGGAGGAGGAGTTGCATCGGTCGGTGATCGGCCAGGACGAGGCGATCGTCGCGGTGTCACGTGCGATCCGCCGCTCGCGCGCCGGGCTCAAGGATCCGGACCGTCCGATCGGTTCGTTCATCTTCTCCGGCCCCACCGGTGTCGGCAAGACCGAGCTTGCCCGCTCGCTCGCGAAGTTTCTCTTCAACGATCCGACCGCGCTGATTCGCGTCGACATGTCGGAGTACATGGAGAAGTTCTCGGTATCGCGCCTGATCGGTGCTCCGCCGGGTTACGTGGGCTACGAGGATTCGGGCACCCTCACGAAGGCGGTGCGCCGGAAGCCCTACTCGGTGGTCCTCCTCGACGAAATCGAGAAGGCCCATCCCGATGTGTTCAATATCCTGCTTCAGGTGCTCGACGAGGGTCACCTCACCGACAACTACGGTCGCGTGATCGACTTCAAGAACACGGTCGTCATCATGACGTCGAATGTCGGCGCCCGCGACATCATGCAGGGCAAGTCGCTCGGCTTCCACGCGGCCGATGGTGCGCGGTCGTATGAGAAGATGGCCGAGACGGTGAAGGAGGAGATCAACAAGGTGTTCAACCCGGAGTTCATCAACCGGCTCGACGATGTGATCGTCTTCCATCCGCTCGATCGTGATCACATCGCCAAGATCGTGCAGGTGCTGCTGGCCGAGGTCACCCGTCGTCTGGGCGACGAGGTGCGGCTCACCGAGGGGGCGATCTCGTTCCTGGCTGACAAGGGCTACGACCCGAACTTCGGTGCCCGTCCGCTCAAGCGGGCGATCCAGCGGTATGTCGAGGATCCGCTCAGCGACAGGCTGCTGAGCGGCGATTTCACCACCGGCGACGAGATCGAGGTCGACGTGGCGCCCGAGGGCGATCGCCTCACGTTCCGAGCCCTGACGCGGACGGAAGCCTGAGCGCCGCTGTCCGGGGGCGTGGGCTGATGGTGCGCGCACTGCTCGTCACGTTGCTCGCCGGCGCGCTCACCGTTCCGGCGGCGGCGCAGGACAACGGCCTGCAGTTGCCGCCGCCCGTCGATTCGATCGCGGTGGAGGGCAACTCGCGGATCGCGAGCAGCCTGATCACGGCGATGTCGGGGATCAACGTCAACACCGTCAGCACGTATCGCGACATCCAGCGGGCGATCACGAACATCTATCGATCGGGCCAGTTCGACGATGTCCGCATCGAGCAGCGCGACGACGAGGGCCGGCTGGTGCTGGTCATCATCGTGGCGGAGCGCCCGATGCTGCGCGCCTGGAGCGTGCGCGGGGCGAGCAAGATCTCGCCCCGCGACGTGCGCGACCGCGTCACCCTGCGGGCCGGGCGACCCCTGGACCGTGCGGCGATGGCCAAATCCCGCTATCAGATCGACTCGATGTACCGCGACGAGGGCTATTACGCCGCTCGCGTGCGGGCGCTGATCGACTCAACCGCCGACGGCGGCATCAACGTCGTCTTCGACATCGCCGAGGGCAGCCGCATCGCGATCGCCCGCGTCGACGTATCAGGCAACGCCAAGTACCCCGACAGCGACCTCGCCGGGGCGATCGACTCGAAGCCCCAGGGCTTCTGGTGGTTCCGCCCCGGTGAGTACGACGAGGCCAAGGTCGACCGCGACGTGCGAGATCGACTGCCAAGCTGGTACGCCGACCGCGGCTACGTCGACTTCCAGGTGCTGCGCGACACGCTGCTGACCGATGACGAACGCGGCAAGGCCGTGCTCGACCTCACGGTCGAGGAGGGACCGCAGTACATGGTCGGCTCATTCGAGATCGTGGGCAATCGCCGCTTCTCGCTGGAGCAGCTGGCGGGCGATCACTTCCCGTTCTCGACCGCCGAGAAGGCGAACACCGGCCAGGTCATCGGCGTGCCGTTCAATCGGAGCGAGTGGGCGTCGGCCACCGAGCGAGTCAGCAATCAGTACCTGAACAACGGCTACATCTACGCCCAGATCGAGCCGGAAGAGTCCCGCCGCACGCTTCCCGATGGCAGCCATGTCCTCGACCTGCGCTGGCGCATTGTTGAGGGACAGCCGGCGACGATCAACAAGATCCTGATCCTCGGCAACGACGTCACGCACGAACGGGTGATTCGCGAGGCGATCGTGGTGCTGCCGGGCGAATTGTTCAACCGTGATCGCCTGATCCGCTCCTACCAGAACGTCAACAACCTCGGCTTCTTCGAGCAGCCGATGCCGTTCTTCGACGTGAAGCCGAATGATGCCGGCGACGTCGACCTCACGCTCACCGTGACAGAGAAGCGCACCGGCAATATCAACTTTGGCGCGTCGGTCGGGCAGGGCACTGGCCTTGGCGGATTCCTCGGTCTCGAAGAGCCGAACCTCTTCGGTCGCGGCAAGCGCGGGCGGCTGCAGTGGCAGTTCGGCCGCAACATCAACGACTTCACGCTGAGCTACACCGACCCGGCGATCAACGAGAGCCGGATCTCCGGCACCGTCTCGGTGTACAACTCGCGACAGCGCTTCGTGATCGGCGACCTTGGCCGGCGCCAGCAGGAGGGTGGTTCGCTCCAGCTCGGCCTCCCGCTGCTGGGGTCGCGCTACACCCGGATCTTTGCGTCGTACGGCTTTCAGCGGATCCGCTATACCGAGGGTTCGGCCGACATCCAGGCGCAATTCCAGTGCGCGCCGTGCTCGCGCTCGACACTCGGGCTTTCGGTGCTTCGGGACGTACGCGTCGGGCTGCCGTTCCCGGTGGCCGGCTCGTTCACCTCGGTCGGGATCGAGCAGAACGGCGGACCGCTGGGCGGCACCGGTGATTACCAGAAGCTCGATCTCGATACCCGCTGGTACGCCCCGATCGGCGTGGTGGGTGGCGGCGGCCAGGTCGGCAGCGGGATCCAGTTCACCCTGGGCCTCACCGCCAAGTCCGGATTCATCTTCGGGAATCCCGGCGGCTTCTTCACGGAACTCTATTCGCTGGGCGGCGTACAGTATGGTATCCCGTTGCGGGGATACGACGAGTTCTCGATCACGCCCAACGGGTACGATGCCTTTGCGGGTTCCTCCCGGGCCAGCGCCGGCGCCTTCGGCAAGGCCTACGCGGCGTTCACGGTGGAAGCTGGCGCCCGGCTCTCGCAGGCGCTCTACATCAGCACCTTCTTCGACGCCGGCAACGTCTATCGGAGCGTCAGGCAGTACGATCCCACCCGGCTTTTCCGGGGCGCCGGCGTCGGCGCCGCGTTAATTTCCCCGCTGGGTCCGATCGGCGTGGATGTTGGGTACGGTTTCGACAAGACCGACGCCTTCGGGCGCCCGGCACCGGGATGGCAAGTCCATTTCCGTCTCGGCAACTTCTTCTGACCGGAGCTCGGTGCCGCGCACCGAAGCCCCAAGGACCATGACGATGCGCTTCGTTTCGACCATTCGCTCCCTGTTCGTCGCCGCCGCGCTCTTGGGCATGGCGTCCGCCGCGTCCGCCCAGGCCGCTCCCGGCCGCGTTGCCTACATCACAGCCCGCGCCGTCCTGCAGGAGACACCTGGCTACGCCGCGGCGGAATCACTGTGGGTGCGCGAAATCGACGGCTTCCGCGACGAGATCACCCGCCTCCAGACCTCGCTCGACTCCTCAGCCACCAAGTTCGAGGAGTCGTCGGTGATGCTCTCGGCCACCAAGCGCAACGACGAGCGGAAAAAGCTGGTCGATCAGCAGGCCGCCCTGCAGCGTCGCGAGCAGGAGCTGCAGCAGCGCGCCGCGGCACGACGCCAGGAACTGGTCGCGCCGTTCGAGCAGCGCGTCACCGAAGTGATCGAGGCGGTGCGCAAGGAGGGCAACTACGCCCTCGTCTTCGATGTCTCGGGACAGGCCAACCAGATCGTGGCGGCCGACCTCACGCTCGACCTCACGCAGCGGGTGATCGAACGGATCAAGCAGGCGGCACCGGCGGCGTCGGGCGGAGCCCCGAGGAACGACTGACCGACGACACCTTGGTTCCGATGACGGCTCAGGCGGTCGCCGACTTGGTCGGTGGCCGCCTGTGTGGTCCCGGAGAGGTTCGCCTCCTCCAGGTTCGCACCCTCGAGCGCGCCGGACCCGAGGCGCTCGCGATGTGCGTGGGGACCAAGTGGGCCGCAGCGCTGGCGTCATCGGCCGCTGGCGCCGTCCTCGTCCCCGAGGCGCTTGAACATCACGCCGGACCTGCCACCCGCATCGTCGTCGCCGATCCCGCCCGGGCCATGGCCAATGCGGCCCGGGCCATCGCGCCGCTCCCCGCCCCGGCGATCGGCGTCGATCCCACCGCATCGGTGGGTGCTGGCACGACGATCGGGCGTGGGGTGGCCATTGGACGTTTCGTGGTGATCGGCGAGCGGGTGCGGGTGGGTGATGACACCGTGATTGGGACCCACGTCGTCGTCGAGGACGGCGTGTCACTGGGGACCGCTGTTCGGCTCGATTCGCATGTGGTGGTCCATGCCGACGCCGTGCTCGGCGACCGGGTATGGTGCAAGGCGCACGCGGTGATAGGTGGGGCAGGGTACGGTTTCCTCAGCGGGTCGGGTGGGCACGAGCGAGTCCCGCAGGTGGGCGGTTGCATTCTCGGCGATGATGTCGAAGTTGGATCAATGACCTGTATCGACCGCGGTTCGCTCGACGACACCGTGATCGGCCGCGGGACGAAAATCGACAACCAGGTCCATGTCGGGCACAACGTAAGGATTGGTGAGCACTGCCTGTTGATGGCGGGGGTCGGAATTTCCGGGAGCACCCGGATCGGCAACCGGGTGGTGATCGCGGGACAGGCGGGCGTTGCCGGCCACCTCACGATCGGGGACGACGCGAGGATCGGGGGTCAGGCCGGCGTGATTTCGTCGGTGCCCGCTGGCGGGTCCGTGTCGGGCTTCCCGGCCCGGAACCACCGCGACTTTCTCAAAAGTGTCGCGGCGATGTATCGTCTCGCGCCACACGTCGATGCGCTCGAGGCGCTCGGCAGGGAGGAGGCTGATGGCTAGGCGCACACTCGCGGGAACCGCCGAGGTCACTGGTGCGGCGCTCCACACCGGCGGCATCACCACCGTTCGCCTCGGCCCCGGTGAATCCGGCAGCGGGATCATCTTCCGGCGCACCGACCTCGACGGGACACCCGCGATCGCCGCACGGATCGGCGGGGTCGATGTCACCGAGCGCCGCACCGGACTCGCGCATGGCGATGCGCGGGTGGAAACGATCGAGCACCTGCTCGCGGCCGCGCACGCACTCGGCATCGACGACCTCGCGGTCGACATCGACGGCTGTGAGCCTCCGATCCTCGACGGCTCGTTCCTCCCCTGGCTCGATGCGTTCGAGAGCGCCGGGGTCGTCGATACCCCGGGTGAACCCGCCGTGCTCGTGGTGACGGAACCGTTCACGGTGCAAGCCGGCGACGCGAGCTATGTGGTCACCGCGGCCCCGTCGCTCCGCATCACCGCCACGATCGAGTGGGATCATCCGGTGATCGGTCGGCAGAGCGCCAGCCACGAGATCACCCCTGAGACGTTCCGGCGCGAGATCGCCCCGGCGCGTACCTTTGGGTTCATGCACGAGGTCGAGGCGCTGCAATCGCGCGGGCTCCTCCAGGGCGCGTCGCCGGAGATGGCCGTGGTACTCTCCGACGACGCCGTCGCCACGGGCGCACTGCGCTGGGACGACGAGTTCGTCCGGCACAAGATCGGCGACGTCGTGGGGGACCTCGCGCTCCTCGGGGCCCGCGTGCGAGCTCACATCGTGGCTGAGCGCCCGAGCCACCAGGGTAACATTGCGCTCGCGACCGCGATCGCCCGCCGCTCCCAGCGCACCGACCCTACCGGCCTCGACATTACGCAGATCATGCACGTGCTGCCGCACCGTTGGCCGTTCCTGCTGGTCGACCGCATCGTCGAAATCGAGCCGGGCACCCGCATCGTCGGGCTCAAGAACGTCACCATCAACGAGCCGTTCTTTCAGGGACATTTCCCCGGCCATCCGATCATGCCGGGCGTGCTGATCGTCGAGGCAATGGCGCAAGTGGGCGGCATGTTGCTGATGGATCATTTCGATAACGCGGACAACAAGGTGGTGTACTTCGCGTCGATTGATGGCGTGAAGTTCCGGCGTCCCGTGCTGCCCGGCGACCAGCTTCGCTTCGAGGTCGACCTGGTGCAGTTGCGGGGCCGCACCTGCAAGATGCGCGGGCAGGCATTCGTCGACGGCAAGGTGGTGTGCGAGGCCGACATGATGGCACAGGTCATGGATCGGTGACGCCACGGATCCATCCCTCCGCCCTGGTCGACCCGACCGCCGAGATCGCACCCGATGCGATCATCGGAGCGTTCGCGATCATCGGACCCCGTGTCACCGTGGGGCCGGGGTGCGAGGTTGCGGCCCGCGCAACGCTCGAGCGCAACGTGATCCTCGGCTCGGGGGTTCACGTCGGCAACGGGTCCATCCTCGGCGGCCCGCCGCAGGACCTCAAGTATCGCGACGAGGAAACGTGGGTCGAGATCGGCGATAACACGATCATCCGCGAACACACGACCATCAATCGCGGGACGTCAGCGTCGGGGCGTACTCGCGTCGGGCGCGGCTGCTTCATCATGACATACGTGCACCTCGCACACGACTGCGAGCTTGGCGACGGGGTGATCATCGCCAACGGCACCCAGCTCGCCGGGCACGTCACGATCCACGACCGGGCGGCGCTGTCCGGGCTGGTGGCGGTGCACCAGTTCGTGACGATCGGCGCGCACTCATTCATCGGTGGCGCCACGCGTGTCAACCAGGACATCCCGCCCTACGTCAAGGCCGTGGGCAACCCGGTCGAGCTGTATGGCCTCAACTCCGTCGGATTGCAGCGCCAGGGTTTCTCGCCCGACACGATCGCAACCCTCAAGCGTGCGTACCGGCTCTTCTTCAACAGCGATCTCAATCTCACGCAGGCCCTCGAACGGGCACGCACCGACCTCCCGGAAAGCGACGAGGTCACGCGGTTCATCGAGTTCGTGTCGTCATCCCAGCGCGGCGTCCCGGCGTGAGCGAACCCGTCTCCGTCGGGGTGGTGGGGGTGGGTGCGCTCGGGCGCCATCATGCCCGGCACTACGCCGCCATGCACGGTGCGGAGCTCGTCGGGATCCACGACGCCGATCATACGAGGGCCGCGGCGGTTGCCGAAGAAGTGGGATGCCGGGTGTTCCGCACGCTGCCCGAGCTCCTTGGCGCCGTGCAGGCCGTGTCGGTGGCGGTGCCCACGTCGTACCATCGCGAGGTGGGCCTGGCCTGCCTTGGCGCCGGTGTGTCGGTACTGATGGAGAAGCCGATTGCCACCACGCTGGCCGAGGCCGACGAAATGCTCGCCGAAGCTGCGCGCCACTCGGTAACGTTTGCGGTCGGACACATTGAGCGGTTCAATCGTGCCATTCGCGCAGCCGGCACGATGATCGAGAATCCCATCTTCATCGAGGGGATCCGGCTCGCGCCGTTCCAGCCGCGGGGGACTGACGTCGCCGTCGTCCTCGATCTGATGATCCACGACCTCGACATCACCAACCACCTCGTGGCTGGTGCGCCGGCTACCGACGTCCGCGCGAGTGGGGTGAGCGTGCTGTCATCACATCTCGACATGGTGAACGCTCGGGTCGAGTTCGCGGGCGGCGCGGTCGCGTCCATCACGGCATCACGAGTCGCCCGTGAGCGGGTGCGTCGGCTCCGTATTTTTCAGTCATCGGGGTACCTCTCCCTCGACCTCGCCACCGGCACCGGTGCGTTCATGCGGTTGCGCGATGGCTGGCGCCCGGGTAGCGGCGAGAGTATTGAGGAGATCGTCGAGACCGTGCCGCTCGACGCCCCGAAGGCCGATGCCCTCGGTCTCGAACTCGCCGCATTCACCGCCGCCGTGCGCGGCGAACCCGCAGCGATTGTCGATGCCGTCGAGGGCCGTGCCGCACTGGCGCTGGCGCTCGATGTCACCGCTGCGGTGCATCGTTCGCCGGTTCCCGCGCTCGGTCGATGACGCCCCGAATCCTGGTCCTCACGGGGGAGCCTTCGGGCGACCTCCACGGGGCGCGCGTGGTGTCGGCGCTCAGGGCCCGCTTTCCGGACGCGACCATCGATGCGGTGGGCGGTCGGCATCTGTCGGCAGCAGGCGCCACCATGGTTGGCTCGATCGACGTGCTGTCGGCGATGGGGCTGGTCGAGGTGCTCCACACCCTGCCGGCGCACCTGCGCCTTCGTCGTGCGTTGCGCCGTCGATTCAGCGCCGGTGCGTACGATCTGGTGATTCCCATCGACTATCCCGGCTTTCATTTCCTCGTTGCCGAGGACGCTCGTCGCCACCGCATCCCGGTGCTGTGGTATATCGCCCCTCAGGTGTGGGCGTGGCGACCGCACCGCGCGCGTCGGCTGGCCCGCTGCGTTGACCGGCTGGCGGTGATCCTCCCCTTCGAAGCGGAGTTCTTCGGCAACGCTGGAATCGCGGCGCAGTATGTCGGCCATCCGTTGCTCGATCGCACCGGCGCCCCCAGTCGTGACGCGGCCCGAGAGGGCCTCGCGATCGATGCCGGGGCACGGGTGCTGGCACTCTTCCCGGGTTCGCGCACCGGTGAGATCGCGCGCCTCTGGCCGGCCTATCGGGAGGCGGCGCTCGCGCTCCTCGCGGAGGGCGCGTGCGACCGGATCGTCGTCGCGGCGACGTCGTGGGGTCAGTACCCCGGCAGCGAGGCAATGGACGTCGTGCGCGACGATCCGGCACTGGTGCTTGCCTCGGCCGACGCAGTGTTCGCCAAGTCGGGAACCACCACTCTCGAGGCCGCGCTTGCCGGTGTTCCGATGGTGGTCGCCTATCAGGTGCACCCGATCACCTACCGGTTGTTGCGCAGCCGGGTGACGGCACGGTGGATCAGTCTCGTCAATCTCGTCGCCGAGCGCGAGGTGGTTCCGGAGTTGGTGCAGGACGCTGTCACGGTCGATCGACTCACGCAGCTCGGCCGCACGCTGCTCGATCCCGCATCACCCGAGCGCCAGGCGCAGTGCGCTGGCATGGCAACGGTTCGCGCCCGACTCGGCGCACCGGGCGCGAGCAGGCGAGTCGCGGATCTTGCCGCAGAGGTTCTCGCGGCATGAAGGTACGACTGTCCCGTGGCTTCATCCGGCGGATCGGGACACCGATCGTCAATGCCATCGCTGGAAGCTGGCGCATCCGGGTGGCAGAGGACGAACATCGTCACCAACTCGTCGAGAGCGGTCGTCCGTTCGTGTTCCTGCTCTGGCACGAGGTCCTGCTCCCGCTGCTGTGGCAGCATCGAAGGCAGGGGATCGCGATCGTGGTAAGCGAGGGGCGAGAGGGGCAGTACCTCGCCGACTACGCCGAGGGAATTGGCTACCGGATCCTGCCGGGATCATCGACGCGCGGCGGTATGCGCGCGCTGCTGGGCGCGATGCGAATCCTTCGCGGCGGCGGGGTCGTGGCGGTGACGCCCGACGGACCGCGGGGACCACGTCGGGTGGTGAAGCCCGGGGCTGTGCGCGCCGCACAGTCGGCCGGGGCCATGATCCTGCCCGTCCATGCAATCGTGAGCCGTTCGTGGCAACTTCAGTCATGGGACAGGATGCTTATTCCACGGCCGTGTTCGCGCGTCGCCGTGCAGTACGGCGAGCCGTTCGCCGTCGGGCCGGGAGAGACGGGGCTTGATGAGGCCATCCTTCGGTGCGCTACGTCGCTCGAGACACTCGAACGCGCGATGGTGAGCTGATGCCCCGCCGCCGTGGCGATGGACACCGGATGATCCGCTGGCTGTGGACCAGCCGCGGTGCTGGCGCGCGTGCCGTTCGTGCGGTGTTCGTCCCCGCCAGCGGCCTCTGGTACGCCGGCATGCGGGTGCGCGAGAGTGCGTATCGCCGTGGTTGGCTCGCCACGCACGACCTCCCGATGCCCTCCGTGGCGATCGGCAATCTCACCGTGGGCGGTTCGGGCAAGACCCCGCTCGCGGGTTGGGTGGCGCAGCACTACGTGCAGCGGGGGATCACGCCTGGCATCCTGCTTCGCGGGTACGGCGGAGACGAGGCGGAGGTGCACCGTGACGCCGTGCCTGGTGCCGTCGTCGAGGCCAACCCCGATCGGCGCGCTGGTGCGGCGCTCGCCGTGGCACAGGGCGCCCGCGTCCTTGTTCTCGACGACGCGTATCAGCGGCTCGACGTGGCGCGCGACCTCAACATCTGCGTGATCAGCGCCGAGACGTCGCGGGCGGTGCGGTGGCCACTGCCGGCAGGACCGTGGCGCGAGGGACTGCGCGCCCTCGATCGCGCCGACGCCGTGATCGTCACTCGCAAGCGCGCCGACGTCGCCACCGCCGCCACGATGGCCGCGGAGGTGGCCGGTCGTATTGCAGGTCCGGTCGCGGTGGCGCACCTCTCCCTCGGCGTGTTGCGCGGTCTCGTCAGCGGAACCGAGCATCCGGTGGCAATGCTCGAGGGCCGGCGCGTGGTGGCAGCCAGTGCGATCGCCGATCCCGATGCATTCGTCACCCAAGTCAAGCGCACCGGTGCCCAGGTGCAGGTGGCGACGTGGAAGGATCACCACCAGTTTCGCGACGAGGATGTGGCATGGCTGGCGCATGCCGCCCGGCGCGCCGATCATGTGGTGCTCACCGCCAAGGACGCCGTCAAGCTCCGTGACCGGTGGCCGGTGAGCGTCCCTGAACCGCTCGTGGCGATGCTGGCCGTGACGTTCGAGCAAGGGGAAGATGCCCTCAGGGGTGCCCTCGACGCCCTCATCATGTCAGGTTCCTGACTCACCCTCACCCCGTGGTCCCTTGAGGACCGGAGTGCTCCAAACATGGCGAACGCCAAGCCGCGCAAGGTCCAGACGCTGATCAAGCAGGATCGCGACCTCCGATTCCGCTCCCTCGAGACCGATCCGTTCGAGTCGATGATGCAGCGCTTCGACGACGCGGCCCGACGACTCAACCTCGAGCCCGGTCTCTACCAGGTGCTCCGGTCACCGGAGAAGCAGCTCATCGTGTCGATTCCGATCATGCGCGACAGCGGCGAAATCGAGGTCTTCACCGGCATCCGGGTGCAGCACAACACGTCGCGTGGACCGGGGAAGGGCGGGCTGCGGTTCGACCTTGGCGTGACCCTCGAGGAAGTGAACGCGCTGGCGGCCTGGATGACCTGGAAATGCGCCGTGGTGAACCTCCCGTTCGGTGGTGCAAAGGGCGGGGTGATCTGCGACCCGCATTCGCTCTCCGCCGCGGAGCTGGAGAAGATCACCCGCCGGTACACCTCGGCGATCATCGACATGCTCGGTCCCGATTCCGATGTGCCGGCGCCCGACGTGAACACCAACGAGCGGGTGATGGCCTGGATCATGGATACCTACTCCATGCACAAGCGCCATACGGTCACCGCGGTCGTGACCGGCAAGCCGGTGGAGATGGGCGGCTCGCTCGGACGCCGTGAGGCCACCGGCCGTGGCTGCCTTGTCACCACCAAGTGCGCGCTGCGACACCGTCACATGAAAGTGAAGGGTGCCACCGTCGCCATTCAAGGTTTCGGGAACGTCGGCTCCACCACTGCCCGTCTGATGCAGCAGGAGGGGATGAAGGTCATTGCGGTTAGCGACAAGAGCGGCGGGATCCACAATCAGAAGGGGCTCGACATCGAGCATTGCCTCGAATGGATCAAGGAACACCGGTTCCTTGAGGGCTATCCCGGTGCGGTGCAGGTGACCAACGAGGAACTCCTCACGCTGCCGTGTGACGTACTCGTTCCGGCAGCCCTTGAGAACGTCATCACCAGCAAGAATGCCGAACTGGTGCGGGCGAAGATCATCTGCGAAGGGGCCAACGGCCCCACGACTGCGCGCGCCGACGCGATCCTCGACCGCAAGGGGATCTACGTGATTCCCGACATCCTCGCCAACGCCGGGGGCGTCACAGTGTCGTACTTCGAATGGGTACAGGACCGCGGCGGCTACTTCTGGGATGAACCGACCGTCAACGAGCGCCTCCGGCTCATCATGGAGAAGGCGTTCGAGGAAGTCGCCGCAATGTCGGAGAAGCACGACGTGAGCATGCGCATCGGTGCCTACATGCTGGCGATCGAGCGGGTGGCGGCCGTGCATCGCCTCCGCGGGATGTATGCCTGATGCAACTGCACGTCGTGGCGGTGGGGAAGCTTCGGCCTGCGCTGCGACAGGTCGGGGACGACTATCTCCGCCGCCTTCGACGGTTCATCGCGGTGAGCGAGCGCGAGGTGCGAGAAGCCAGCCGGGCAGGGAGCATCGACCGACAGCGTGACGAAGAAGCCCGTCATCTCCTCGACGCGGTGCCTACCGACGCCGATGTCGTCCTGGTCGATCAGGGCGGCAGTGCGTGGACTAGCGAGGAACTGGCGGTTCAGCTCGAGGCCTGGCGGATGGCGGCCCGCGACGTCGCCTTGGTGATCGGCGGCGCCGAGGGCGTGGCCGCGGCGGTGGGCGAACACGCGCGGGCGCGCTGGAGCCTGGGTCCGCTCACCCTCCCGCACGAGCTCGCCCGCGTGGTCGTGGTGGAGCAGCTCTATCGCGCATCGACGATCCTGCGCGGCGAACCGTACCATCGTGGCGAACGGTCGACGTGAGGCGCATGTGACGCGGGTGATCTCCATGCCCGTGGCGGCGCCGATGCCGCTAGTCTCGCCGCGCGACGACGCATGGAACCCAGCCCTCGACGCGGCGCTGGTGGCGCCGAGCGCGGAAGTGCTCACTCGCCTCCACGAATCTGGCGCGCTCGTCGTCACCACCGGCCAGCAACCGGGACTCTTCGGCGGGCCGCTCTACACCGTTCACAAGGCGATCGCCGCCGTTGCCCTCGCGCGCGAACTCACGTCACGGTGGGACCGCCCGGTGATCCCCGTTTTCTGGCTCGCCGGCGATGATCACGACCACGCCGAAGCCAGTCGCGCAGCGTGGACCGATACGACCGGCGCGATTGTCGAATGGTCGCTGCCGGCGCGCACCGACGATGCCGTCCAGCGCCCGATGTATCAGGAACCACTCGGCTCGGCCGTACTCGATGGCATCGCCCTACTCCGCAAGTCGCTGCCGACCACCGACCTCGGCGCGATCGAGCGGTGGTGGACCGCCGAGCGCACGGTGCACGCGGCGTTCGCTGGCTGGGTGGCCGAACTGCTCACGCCACTCGGCGTCGCGTGCCTCGACCCGACGCACCCCGCGCTCAAGCGCGCGCAGCAGCCGCTTATCGGCAAGGCGCTCGATCTGGCCGCCGATCTTGACGCGGCCCTTGCCAAAATGGAGGATGCCGGCACAGGCATCGATGCTGGCGCCGGGGCCACGTTGGTGTTCATCGAGACCGACGTCGGTCGCGATCGATTGGTCATCGACGGTGACGGCTACCGGGCCCGTCGGAGCGGGCAACATTTCACACGTGCCGGGCTGCATGCGCTGATTGAACACGAGCCCAACCGTTTCTCGGCGAATGTTCTGCTGCGCCCCGTGGTCGAGAGCGCCCTCCTCCCAACCGTCGCGTACGTCGCCGGACCCGGCGAGCGGCGCTACCTCGTCCGGCAGGCCGCTGTCCTCTTCCCATTGTTCGATGTGCCCGCGCCAGCCGCGGTGCCGCGGTGGGGGGGAGTCGTGGCCGAGCCCTTCGTCGACCGGCTCCTCGAACGTCTCGACCTCAGTGCCGACGATGTCATGCATGACGACGGCACCTTGGCTCGCGAGATCCTTCGGCGTGACCTCCCGGTTGGTCTTGAGCCGGCGCTCGACGCCCTGCGCAACACGATCGCCACGTCTGCCGCGGCGCTGCACGAGGCGGGCCGGGAGATCGATGCGGTTCTCGATCGCGCCATCGATGGCCGAGTGCGGCGCGCAGCAGCGATCGTCGATGATCTCGAGCGACTCCTGGAACGTCACCTGCGGCGTCGAAGTGATATCGCGCACGCACAGTTCCAGCGGATTGCGTCTGCGCTCATGCCGGGAGGTGTGCCCCAGGAGCGCGTCCTGAGCAGTGCGCCGATGTATACCATGCACGGCGCCGCGTGGATCGATGCGGCGCTGGCATCGGCAGGCGAATGGGCATCGACCGCGGTTACGGCATCGTGGCTGGGCGCACCTCGCGCATGAAGTCGATCGTCGGCATCGTCCTGCTGGTTGCGCTCTGCATCCCGATTGTTGCGATGCTGGTCGATTCGCCGATCGGCAGGATATTCGGGCGCCGGCCCGCACGAGCGCCCCATCCCGTTACAGGTGCCGACACCGACGTCGCCGACCTCCGGCGCCGCCTCGACCTGGTCGAGGGTGACGTTGAGATTCTGCAGCATGCCCTGCGCGAGGTTCGTGAACAGGGCGAGTACCTGCAGGACGTCGTCGAGCAGTCGCGCCGGCCCGAGCCACCGCGAGGCATGGGTTGAGCCGACGCGGATCCTACCTCGTTGCCACCGGCATCTTCCTGAGCCGGATCGCCGGCTTGGTGCGGCAGCGCGTCCTGTCGCACTACCTCGGCATCAGCGGCACCTCCGACATCTGGAACGCCGCGTTCCGGATCCCCAACTTCCTCCAGAATCTCCTCGGGGAGGGCGCGCTCTCGGCGTCGTTCATCCCGGCGTATGCTCGCCTCCTCGGCGAGGAGCGGCACGACGAGGCACGGCGCCTCGCCAGTGCGGTGCTTGGCCTCCTGATGTCCGTGGTGGCGGTGGTCGTGCTCGTCGGGGTCGCGGCCGCGCCATGGCTGGTGGCGGTGATCGAACCGGGATTCACTGACGCTCAGCGCGCGCTCACCACCACGATCGTGCGGATCCTCTTTCCCGCCACCGGCCTGCTGGTGATTTCGGCGTGGTGCCTGGGCGTGCTCAACTCGCACCGTCAGTTCCTGCTGTCGTACGCGGCACCTGTCGCGTGGAATTTCGCGATCATCGTCACCATCCTGTTTTTCGCGGCCGATCGCTCCCCCGAGGGGTTCATCGTGATCGCGGCGATCGGTGCGGTTGTGGGCGGTGTGCTGCAGGTCGCGGTGCAATGGCCCTCGGTGCGCGGGGTGGCGGGCCCGGTGCTTCCCAGTCTCTGGCGCGGCGTGCACGGTGTATCAACCGTGATGCGAGCCTTTATCCCGAACGTGATCTCCCGCGGCGCCAACCAGATCTCGGCATTTGTTGACCTGGCCCTTGCATCGCTGATCTGGGGTGCCACGACCGCAATCGCGAGCGCGCAGATCCTCTACACCCTCCCGGTGTCGTTGTTCGGGATCGCGATCTCGGCTGCTGAGCTCCCCGAGATGGCCCGGGAACGCGGTGACGAAGCCACCATCGCGAGTGCCTTGCGCATCCGGCTGGACGCGGCGACCCAGCGCCTCGCGTACTATATCGTGCCGTCGGCGATGGGGTTCGTGGCGCTCGGTGGCGTGATCGCTGCGGCCCTCTTCCAGAGCGGCGAGTTCACCGAGGCCAACAGCCGCTACGTCTGGCTGGTGCTCGCCGGATCGTCGATCGGCCTTCTCGCCGCGACGTTGGGACGCCTCTACTCATCGACCTTTTACGCGCTGCACGATACGCGCACGCCGCTCAAGGCCGGCCTGGTGCGAGTGGGCGTCGGCGCCACCCTCGGCCTCTTCGCCGCGCTCGTCCTCCCGCGCGCGCTAGGTCTGCCGGTACACTGGGGAGCAGCGGGCATCACCGCGGCTTCGGGCATCGCGGCGTGGGTCGAGTTCCTCCTGCTCCGCCGATCGCTCGCGGCGCGGATCGGCCATTTCGACCTGCCGACCACCGAGTTGCTCAAGCTGTGGGTTGCCGCCCTCGCCGCGGCGGCCACTAGTACTGCCACGCGCCTGTTGATGCCCGAGATGCACCCCATCTTTCTCGCTGCCATCACCGTTTCCGTGAACGCCATCACCTACCTCGGCGTTACGTCGTGGTGGGACATCCCGGAGGCCGCGGTCATCACCAGCCGCGTCGGCCGGGTATTCAATCGGTTGGGAGGAATGCGGTGAACGAGGTGTTGCAGCGCAAGCTCGAAACGCTGCCCGAAGGACCCGGTGTCTACCTGTGGAAGGACGAGGCCGGGGAGGTGGTGTATATCGGCAAGGCGAAGAGCCTCCGCAGCCGGGTCCGCTCCTATTTCGCATCGGACCACGCCGATTCGCCGAAGAACCAGCTCCTCCTCCGCCGGATCGCCGATGTCGATACCATCGTCGTGCCCGATGAGCTCGCGTCGCTGCTCCTTGAGAACAACCTCATCAAGGAGTACCTGCCGCGCTTCAACGTGCGGCTCAAGGACGACAAGAGCTATCCGTCGATTGCAGTGACACTGGGTGAGCCGTTCCCGCGGGTGTTCGCCACCAGGCGGCTCGACATTCCTGGCGCCCGCTACTTCGGACCATACACCGATGTCGGCGACATGCGGCGCACCCTCACCCTGGTGCGCCGGATGTTCACCGTCCGGTCGTGTCGCGACGACATCCCGGTCGAGCGACGCGAACGGCCCTGCCTCGACTTCCATATCGGCCGCTGCAAGGCGCCGTGCGTGGGGTGGCAGGAGATGGCTGCCTATCGCGGGATGATCGACGAGGTCACCGAGTTCCTCGAGGGCCACACCGCCGACCTCAAGTCGCGGATTCGCGAGATGATGGCGCGTGCCAGCGACGTCGAAGACTACGAACGCGCCCGCGACCTCCGCGACACGCTCAAGTGGCTGGCGCAGGTCGAGACGCCATCGACCGTGCAGGTGATCGGGACCGGCGATGCCGACGTGATCGGTTACGCTCGTGACGGCGATGATGCCGTGGGCGTGCTGATGCGAGTGCGCGACGGTAGCGTGGTTGGGCGCGAGCACCGGTTCCTGGAGAACGTCGAGGGCGAGGCCGACGACGACGTCCTCTCGATGTTCCTCGTGGGACACTACGTGGCCGCCGAGGGACGCGCGAGACGAGTCGTGCTCCCGTTCGCGGCGTGCGATGTCGATGCGATTGCGCTCGCCCTGCCTGCAGCACGATTTCAGGTGCCGCAGCGCGGCGTGGCGGCTCGTTGGCTTGCGCTCGCCGAGCAAAATGCGCGGCACCTGCTGGAGAGCCTCAGGATGGAGTCGTTCGACACCGGCGAGCGATCGGAGGACCCGGTCTACGCACTCGGTCGCGAACTCGGCATGAACGTCGTGCCACGCACCTTCATCTGTGTTGACATCTCCACCAACCAGGGACGCGACACGGTGGGTTCGTTGGTGACGTTTGAGGCGGGTCGACCCCGCAAGAGCGAGTACCGGAAGTTCAAGATCACGGGGCCCGGGCAGCAGGACGACTTCGCGGCGATCCATGAAGTGCTCACCCGGTACTTCACGCGTCGGCTCGCCGAGGAGAAGCCGATGCCCGACCTCGTCGTGATCGATGGCGGGAAGGGTCAGCTCTCCTCGGCGCAGGCTGCCATGACGGCGCTTGGTCTCGAGGCGGTACCACTCGCCTCGCTCGCCAAGCGCGATGAGGAAATATTCGTTCCCGGTCGCGACGCACCGATCCGCTTGCCGCGCCGCAGCGACGCGCTTCGCCTGTTGCAGCGTGCTCGCGACGAGGCACACCGATTTGGCGTGACCTTCAACCGACAGCGGCGTACCGCCCGCACCGTGACCTCGGCGCTGCTCGACATCCCGGGCGTCGGAGCCG
The DNA here is from genome assembly GCA_046596135.1 of Gemmatimonadales bacterium. Classification (GTDB taxonomy): domain Bacteria; phylum Gemmatimonadota; class Gemmatimonadetes; order Gemmatimonadales; family GWC2-71-9; genus Palsa-1233. Next base: position 28,300 of record JBKJMX010000010.1, on the reverse strand, counting down.
AACGACGGCGCGTGCTGCTTCAGGCATTCGGGTCGCTGGCTGGCGTGCAGGCCGCGACACCGGCAGATATTGCGGCGCTCCCCGGTTTCAGCACCACGCTCGCAGAACGCATCCTCGAACACGTGAAGGGGTAGTGATGGACTGGTATCTCGAATGTTCCGACTGTGGCGCCCGCGCCGAACCCGATGGCACGCCAGGGGTCTGCACCGCATGCGGGCGTCCGCTGCTGGTTCGCTATCCCGATCGGATTCATCCGATGACGGAGCGAGCAGAACTGCGGCGGCGCTCGTCGATGTGGCGGTTCCGTTCGTTCATGCCGCTCGTTTCCGGTGAGGAACCGGTCTCGCTGGGTGAGGGTGATACGCCGCTGCTCGCGATGCCACGTCTCGCCGCCCGCCTCGGCATCCCGGTAATGCTGCTCAAGGACGAGGCGTCGAACCCCACCAGCTCATTCAAGGCGCGCGGGCTCAGCGCCGCGATCACGCGCGCCACGCTGGCGGGTGTGAATCGCTTCGTGGTGCCGACCGCCGGCAACGCCGGTGTAGCCAGTGCCGCGTACGCAGCGCGCGCCGGCGCGACGGTGCGGGTGTACGCACCGCGCACGACGCCCGCCACGATTCTCGCGCAGATCACCACGTTCGGGGGCGATCTCGTGCTGCTCGATGGGCACATCGGTGATTGCGGCAAGGCATCGAAGGAGTTTGCCGCCGAGACCGGCGCGATGGATCTCAGCACGTTGCGCGAGCCATACCGGATTGAGGGGAAGAAGACCCTGGGCCTCGAGATCGCCATGGCGCTCGGCTGGAAGCTCCCCAACGTGATCATCTATCCCACTGGCGGCGGCACGGGTCTGATCGGGATGTGGAAGGCGTTTGTCGAGCTCGCCGCAGCGGGATGGGTCACTGATCCGATGCCGCGGTTCTACTCGGTGCAATCGACCGGGTGTGCGCCGATCGTCCGTGCGTTCGAGTCTGGGGCCGACGTGGCCACGCCGTGGCAGGAGCCGTGGACGATTGCAAGCGGACTCAGGGTGCCTGGTCCGCTTGGTGACAAGCTGATGTTGCGGATTCTGCGGGAGTCGGGGGGCGGAGCAGTGGCGGTGGACGATGCACGCATGGAGGAACTGGCCGGCATCGGTGCGGCCACCGAGGGAGTCGATTTCGCACCCGAGGGAGGCGCGTCGCTCGCCGCGGCGGCAGAGCTGGTTGCCCGGGGCGAGATCTCGGCGACGGACCGCGTGGTGCTGTTCAACACCGGTGCGGGCGTGCTCTACCGCTAGCCGTCACTCGAAGAGGCGGAGGAGCGCGCGCATGTCCACGGGCTTCGACAGCACCTTGACAACGCCCTCGCTCACCGCCGCGCGCACGATCTCGGGCTCGGTGTGGGCGGTCATCAATACCACACGTGCCGCCGGGTTATGCGCTCGCATCTGCCGGAACGCGGTGACGCCGTCCATCCCCGGCATCTTGATGTCCATCAGCACCAACTCGTAGTCGCCGTCCTGTTCCGCCGCGACGGCTTCTTCGCCGGAGTAGGCCACGTCCGGCGTCCAGCCGCGCAGCCGGAGGATGTCCGCGAGGGTGCGCACCATCTCCACGTCGTCGTCGACCACCAGCACCCGACGTGTCACTCGGCACGCTCCGCCAGCGGGAGGGTGAGAACAAATCGGCCGCCGCCGTCGGCCGGTTCGGATGTCAACGTCCCGCCGTTCGCCACGACCAGCGACCGCGAGACAGCGAGTCCCAGACCGATGCCCCGGGCCTTGGTGGTGAAGAGTGGCTCGAAGATCTTTTCGTGCATCCCGTCGTCCACTCCCGGCCCGCTGTCACGCACCTCGAGGTGCGCGGTACCGTCACCATTCGACGTGGCGCGGATTCGTACCGTGCCACCGGCAGAGCCGACTGCCTGCACCGCATTCGTCAAAAGGTTCTGCACCACCTGTCCCACGTGAACCGGGTCGGCAAATACCGGGGGAAGGGTGTCGGGCACATCGTGCTCGACCGTGATCCCCTGCGGCACTGCCATATCCCGGAGTTGCGTGTCGACGACCGAATGCAGCGACAGCGGATGCCGATCGGCGCGTGCGACCCGCGAGAAGTCGAGCAGATCGTTGATGATCTTGGTGGAGGTCTCGATCTGCCGGCGGATGATGCCGAGGTACTCGACCACCTCCGGTGGAGGGTCGGGAACGACCAGCTCGAGGTAGTACGCGGCGTTGCTGATTACCCCCAATGGATTGCGCAGCTCATGGCCCACGCTGCTCGCGAGCTGGCCGATCGTCGCGAGCTTCTCGCGCCGGACCAGCGTCTCCTGTGCATCGCGAAGCTGGGTCAAGGTCGTGTTGAGCGCGATCGTTCGCGCATCGACCTCATCCTCCAGACGCTGGCGCGAGTCGCGTACCCCTGTCGCCATGGTGTCAAACGCGGCTCCGAGAACACCCAGTTCGTCGGAGCGACGGAACGCGACCCGCTCCGGCTCGCCCCCTCGGGTGATCACTTCCGCTGCGGCCGTGAGCCGCCGGAGCGGGCGCGACAAACGTCCGCTCAGCAACCATGCGACGAGCAGCGAAAGCGCCACGCCCACGAATCCGATTGCGATCAGGTCACGGGCGAACGCCGAAGTGGGCGCGAGAACAGTGTTGCGCGGGAATTCCACCATGAGGACCCACGGCGTTCCGGGAATCGCCAACGGATATCCGAGGAGCGGACCATCTACGCCAGCGCGCCGGTAGGTGATCACCGTGTCGCGCTCATCTCCGGTGAGGGAAGGGCCGTCGACCGCGCGGGCCTGATCGGTCCACACCGACCCGTCGGTGTTGCCGGTCAGGATCGTCCCACCGGTACCGATCAGTTGGCCAACGCGCCGTCGCGTTTCCGGTGTACCCGTCACCCGACGCCAGATCACCACGTGAGCAGTCGGTTCGCCGTCACCCACTCTTGCCACCACCGGGAAGACCACGCGTCCGTCGATCAGCCGAAGTGATCCGACCGTCCCCGAGTCGGCGTGGGGAGGGAGGGGCACGGCGCCTGACGCGTGGAGACGGGGCAGGTCGGCGCTCTCACGCCCGGTAGCTAGCAACTGCTCGCCTGCACCGCCGAGGAGCTCGACGGCCACGACCTGTGTGTCCTGCGCGGACCCGGTGCTGAACTCGAGCGCGTTGAGGGCCTCGAAACGGTCGGCGGGGCCAGGGCGAGCCGCATACCGAACCAGCGCGGGGCGGGCCGCGGTGGTGCGCGCCTGCTTCTCGTAAACGTTCGCGGCGCCGCCGTACATGTCCACGAAAAGCTCGGCCACCTGCTTCTCGCGCCCGGCTGCGGTGGCGAGCAGCGTCTGGCGCACCGCGACCAAGGCGGCGAAGCCCATGATCAGGGCGACGGTGAGCACGAGCATGCCCGCAACAAGCGGGAGTTTGAGACCGATCGGAATTCGGGCGATCGGGCCGGGGGGGTGGGGTGTGGCCATCTGCGTGGGCATGCTCCGTGGAATAGGGATGGAGACGGCCGACCGGACAAGTATCGCACGGATTATCATTCGTGTCGTCATGCGGCGCCGGAAGCGGCCGCTCGCTCGCGGGCGGCCCCGGATGGAACGTTCGGGTGCCCACACGCGTTATGACCAAGATGCGTTTGTTGCGGGCAGGTCCCGCTGTCCTGATACCATGGGAGTGGTGATGTCGAAGAGCGGACTTCTGATCCTGGCTGCGGCCCTCGTGCCGGCCGTCATGCCAGCGCAGGACGCCCCGAACGATCGGGTGATCAAGGCGATCGCGACCCGTTACGAGGCACCGGGGTGCGATATCAAGGCTGGCCATTTCAAGGTCTCCAGCGCTGGCACCTATCTCAAGTCAGCCTACGAAAACCCTGACGGTCCACGGCGCGAGCGCCTGCTGCGCGACGCCGACAGGGTGTTGCGCGAGGCCATGACCGAGAATGACCAGGCGGACAATGGCGCGGCCTGGTACTACCAGGGACGCGTAAACCTGATGCAGGGCGACCTGCGGGGCGCCGATAGCGCATTCACCAAGGCCGAGCAGATGTTGCCCGACTGCCGCGAGGACATCAAGCACTATCGCCAGCGCGCGGGCACGGTGCTCACCAACCCGGCGGGCGAGTTCGCCAAGGCCGAAAAGTCGGATTCGGCGCTGGCGCTCTTCCGTGAGTCGCTGGTGATCTACCGCGAGTTCCCGACGGCGTACTACAACATGGGTATCCTGTTCACCAATGCTGAGCAGGCCGACAGCGCCACGTGGTATTTCACGAAGGCGGCAGAGCTGGCCGCTGCGGACGCGCGGTTCACCGACCTCCGCAATCAGGCAACGTTCAACGTCGCGGCGATGCATCAGCGTGCCGGTCGGCATGAGGAAGCGGTGGTAGTGCTTCGCCGGTATGTCGAGTGGGTGCCGGGCGATGCCGAGGCGCGAAAGGCGCTGGCGGTCTCTCTCCGGGCCACCGGCAAGACCGACGAAGCGCAGGCGCTCGACAAGGACCTGCTCACCTCCAGTGCTGCGGCCGGCACCCTCACTCCGAGCGACCTGATGTCGGTGGGCGTCAATTTCTTCAATGAGAAGAAGTACGCCGAGGCCGCCGAGGCGTTCCAGAAGGTCGCCGACATGGCACCGAACGATCGGTACGCCTGGTTCAACCTGGCCAACACGCATCTGGCGCTCAAGGACGGGCCGAAGCTGGTGATCGTCGGCAAGAAACTGGTCGAGCTCGAGCCGCTCAACGAGGACCACATCAAGCTTCTCGGCGAAGGCTACCGGCTCAGCAACAAGCAGGATGAGCTGATCGCCACGGTGACGGGGTTGATCGGGATGCCGACCAGCATCGCGATCGACAACTTCTCGCGCACCAAGGGCGGGGCCAAGCTGGAAGGCGTCGCGACGGGCCGTCAGGCGCAGAGTGCCGGTGGCAAAAACCTCCCGGCCAAGCCTGTGACAGTGCACATCCACTTCCTCGACAAGGCCGGCGCGGTCGTCACGTCGAAGGACCTCGAGATCCACGCGCTGGAGCCGCTGGCCAAGCACCCGTTCGTAATCGAGGCCGAAGGTGAAGGGATCATGGCCTTCCGGTACGAGGTCAATAAGTAGCAGGGCTTGAGGGAGCGCCCGCCGTGGCTATACTTGGCCACGCGCGGGTGTAGCTCAGTTGGTAGAGCATCAGCTTCCCAAGCTGAGGGTCGCGGGTTCGAATCCCGTCGCCCGCTCTGGAGAAACGGTGAAGGGCGCCCACAGGCTGAGTGGGCGCCCTTCGGCGTTTGGGGTGTGCGGCTTCGTGCCGGGCGCGACGCAGACCACCACCCCATCCAGGCCCACCAGCGAAACAAACCCATCCTCGCATCTGCTTTAAGTGGGAGCTCCTAACCCTTGTCACCAAGCGAAGATAGGCCCATATTGTCCGAATGATATCGAAGCCTGGGCCAGCGTGATCAAGGTCGAAAGCGTGGCCGCCGGTTCGATCGGCGAGGAGCTAGGGCTCCTCCCCGGGACAGAACTCGTCACCGTCGACGGTACACCACTCGAGGATTTCCTCGATTGGGAGTTCCTGACCGCCGACGAGCAGTTCACCCTCGTCTACCGCCAACCCGAAGACGAGAACGAATACGAGGTCGAGGTCGAGCGCCCGGTCGAGGAGCGACTCGGCGTCGAGGTCGAGCCGGTCCGCATCCGCCGTTGCGCCAACCGCTGCGATTTCTGTTTCGTCGATGGCAACCCCGATGGCCTCCGCGGTGTGTTGTCGATTCGCGATGACGACTACCGACTGAGCTTTCGGTACGGCAACTTCGCGACGCTCACCAACCTCAAGCCGCGCGACACCGCACGGATCATCAACTACCGGCTGTCGCCGCTCTACGTGTCGGTGCATGCTACCGACCCCGTGGTGCGGCGCTGGGTGCTGCGCAACCCGCAGGCGCCCGAGATCATCACGCAGCTCCGTGAGTTTGCCGACCACGGGATCGAGTTCCACACCCAGGTCGTGATGTCGCCCGGCGTCAACGACGGCGCAGTGCTGCAGCAGACTCTCGACGATCTCTGGCAGTTCGGGCCCTCGGTGCTCACCGTGTCGGTGGTGCCCGTCGGGCTCACCGAATACTCCAAGCACCACTTGGTCCGTGAACCCACCGAGGCCGAGTGCTCGGCTGCAGTCGATATCGTCGAACATGCTGCCGCGCGCGCCATGGACGAACGCGGGATCGGCTGGGCCTTCGGCGCCGACGAGCTCTACCTCCGCGCCGCGCGAGAACTCCCGCCGGCCGCGGCCTACGGCACCTTTGACCAGGTCGAGAACGGCGTGGGGTCGGTGCGCTGGCTGCAGGAACAGGTACGCGAAGGTTCGGACGCGCTGCGCGGCTGGGCCGGGCGCCGGGTCGCTGTCGTCACCGGTACGTCGATGGCGCCACTCATGCCGATGGTGCTGGGTCCGCTGAGCGAGGCGACCGGCGCGGAGTTCGTCCTGATCCCGGTCGTGAACGACATCTTTGGGTCACGGGTAACAACTGCGGGCCTGCTGTCGGGTCGCGCGATTCAGGAAGCACTTTCCGGCATCGAGGGCTGCGATCTGGCACTCCTCCCCGGCGAAGCCCTCAACGACGACGGCCTGTTCATCGACTCGATGCCGCTCGCCGACCTCGCTGGCGCCGTGCCGATGCCGGTCCGCATGTCGAAATCATTCGTCGATGCCCTCGACACATTGGTGGCCGCATGAGCAAGCCGACCGTCGCACTGATCGGCCGGCCGAATGTCGGCAAGTCGACCCTCTTCAACCGATTGGTGGGTGGTCGCAACGCGATCGTCTCTGATCGCGCCGGTACCACGCGCGATCGGCACTTCGGAGACGGGACCTGGAACGGTCGCGATTTCTGGGTGGTCGACACCGGCGGTCTGGTGCCGTATTCCGATGAGACGATGGACAAGGCGATCCGCGAGCAGGTGGAGCGCGCCGTCGACCAGGCCGACATCGTGGTGCTTGTAGTCGATGGCAAGGACGGCATCAACCCGATCGATGGCGACATCGCGCAGCGGTTGCGGACCTCGGGCCGACAGGTGGTGCTCGCCGTCAACAAGCTCGACGAACTCCCCGAGCGCGAGGCGCGGTTCCAGTTCTTCGAGCTCGGCCTGGGCGAGCCCTGGCCTGTGTCGGCCACCACGGGGAAGGGAAGCGGTGACCTGCTCGACGAGATGGTGCGCCTGATGCCCGAGATGGACGACACCGTCGACGAGAGCGAGATCCGTATCGCTGTGGTCGGGCGTCCGAACGCCGGCAAGTCGTCGCTTATCAACAAGCTGCTCGGCGAGGAACGGCTGGTGGTAACTCCTATCGCCGGCACTACCCGCGATTCGATCGACTCCCAGCTCCGCCACGACGGCCACTTGCTGACCTTTGTCGACACCGCCGGACTCCGGCGCCACGCCAAGGTCGATGACACGTTGGAGTTCTACTCCAACATCCGCACCGAACGCTCGATCGATCGCGCCGATGTCTGCATCCTCGTGGTCGACGCCGAGCGCGGGTTGCACAACCAGGACCTGCGGATCGCGAACAAGGCGTGGGACAAGGGTTGTGCCGTGATCATCCTCGTGAACAAGTGGGACCTGATCCCCGAGAAGGATGCGAACACCGCCAAGCGCGGCGAGGAGCAGTTGATCGAGAAGGCGCCGTTCCTCGAGTTCGTCCCGTTCCTCTATGGGTCGGCGCTTACGGGGCAACGGATCCGGAAGATCCACGACATGATTATCGAGATCGCGGAGTCACGGAAGGTTCGTGTGGCCACCGCCGAGGTGAACCGCGTGTTGCAGGCGTTGCTGGAGCGCGCTGCACCGCCGCAGAAGGCCGGCGAGGAAGTGAAGTTGCTCTACGCCACCCAAATCGAATCGGCGCCGCCGACCTTCGCGATCGTTTCCAACCGACCGGACGCGATACCCGAGTCGTATCAGCGCTACCTGATCCGGGGCTTCCGCAAGGCGTGGGGATTCGATGGCTCACCGCTCCGGCTCAAGCTCAACCGCCGGGGCGAGCGCTGATGACGAGGATTGCGATCGCTATTGCCATCGCATACCTGGTTGGTGCGATCCCCACCTCGTACTGGGTGGTGCGCGCGGTAAAGGGAATCGATCTCCGCACCGTCGGGAGCGGCAACCTCGGCGCGACCAATGCCTATCGGCAACTCGGCGCGCCACTCGCCGTCGCCATCGCGCTCTTCGACATTGCGAAGGGCGCGTTTCCGGTGCTGGTGCTGGCCCCCTGGGCTGGCCTGGGTCCGGTCGGCGCAGTGCTTCTCGGAATGGTCGCGGTGATCGGACATGCGTTCTCGCTCTTCGTCGGCTTTCGCGGCGGCAAGGGCGTGGCGACCGGCGGCGGGGTGGTCCTCGGTCTTGCGCCACTGGCTTGGCTCGTGTGCGCGGGTGCATGGGCGGTGGTAACGCGCCTCACCGGCTTCGTGTCGCTCGCGAGCATCGTCGCGGCGCTCGCCCTTCCGCCGGCGGTGTGGCTACTCGATGCGTCCGCGCGTCCCGTGCTGCCGCTGGTCATGCTGCTTTCGGCGGTGATCATCTTCATGCACCGCAGCAACATCATCCGATTGGTGCGCGGTACCGAATCCCGCTTCGGCCCGAAGGCGAGCGTGACACCATGAGCACCCGGGTCGCCGTACTCGGCGCCGGCTCGTGGGGCACTACGCTCGCGAACCTGCTCGCGAAGCAGGGGCACGCGGTGCGGCTCTGGGCGTACGAAGACGAAGTCGTCGAGTCGATCAACGGTCATCACCTCAACGACGTGTTTCTCACCGATGCGCCGCTCGATCCGCGCCTCCGTGCCACCGGCGATCTGGGCGAGGCACTCGACGATGCCGAGTCGGTGTGCTGCGTGGTGCCGAGCCATGTGGCGCGACGGGTGCTGGGCGATGCGTCGAGCGCGATCCGTTCCAACACGCCGCTGGTGTGCGCCACCAAGGGCATCGAGACTGACACGCTCGAGCTGATGAGCGATGTCGCCGCCGAAGTGGTGCCGCAGGCGGCGTTTGTGGCGCTCAGCGGCCCGAGCTTCGCGCGCGAGGTCTACGACAATCAGCCGACGGCCGTGGTCGCCGCCAGCACGAGCATCGTGGCCGCCGAAGCGACCCAGCGCCTTTTCTCCACGCCAGCATTCCGGGTGTACAGCGCGACCGATGTCATCGGTGTGGAACTCGGCGGGTCGCTCAAGAACACCATGGCGATCGCTGCCGGCGTGCTCGAGGGACTTGGGTTGGGCAACAACCCGCGCGCTGCGCTGATTACCCGAGGGCTCGCGGAAATCACGCGGCTTGGCAACGCGCTGGGTGCGGATCCGCACACCTTCGCGGGGCTGGCCGGAATGGGCGACCTGATCCTGACTTGCACTGGCGCGCTCTCGCGCAACCGGCAGCTCGGTGTGGCCCTGGCGCTGGGCACGACGCTGGAGGAGTACCGAGCGACGCATCGCACTGTGGCCGAGGGCGTCAATACGGCGCAGGCGGCGGCACGACTCGCAAGCCGGCACGGCATCGAGATGCCGATCGCACAACAGGTGGCCGCGGTCTTGTTCGAGGGTGCATCGCCACGCGAATGCATCCAGGTCCTGATGGAACGCACCCTCAAGGCGGAGCGGTGGGAATGAGTCTGCCACACCTGGTCCAGGAGTTCTTCTCCATCGGCGAAGTGTGCGCGCTGACCGACCTCAAGCCGCACGTGCTGCGGTATTGGGAGAGCCAGTTCCGGTTCCTGAACCCCGCGAAGAATCGTTCAGGTAACAGGGTGTACAAGTCGCGCGAGGTCGAGCTGATCATGCTCGTCAAGAACCTCCTCTACACCGAGAAGTACACCATCGAGGGCGCGCGTCAGCGACTCGATCAGTATCGCCGCAGTGGCCAGCTCAAGGATGCTGCACGGTCGGCCATGCGCTTCGAGACCGTGGCGGAGGTACGGAACTCGCTGACCGATGTGCTGGCCGTTTTGGAGGGCAGGGAGCCGGCGCCGCGCGTCGACCCCGACGACGATTCCCCCGACGCCGGACCCAACCTTCGCCTTGCGCTGGGTGATAACGCCCGGCCCCGCCCCAGCAGCAAGTAGAGCGCGATGCAGATTCTCGTGGCCAACGACGACGGCATCCTTGCGCCCGGCATTCAGGTGCTGGCGGAAGCGTGCATGGCGGTTGGCACAGTCACCGTCGTCGCACCCGATCGCGAGCAGAGCGCGCAGTCACACGCCCTCACCCTCACCCGGCCGCTCCGCCCGGTGCGCCGTCCCGATGGCTCCTGGCAGGTCGATGGCACGCCGACTGATTGCGTCATGCTGGCGATCGATGCTCTCATGCCGGAGCGCCCCGACTTCGTCTTCAGCGGGATCAACCACGGCCCCAATCTCGGCGAGGACGTACTCTACTCGGGCACCGTCTCAGCCGCGATGGAGGCGGTAGTGCTCGGCATTCCGGGCGTGGCATTCTCGTTTGCATCCCGGCGCGACGACCTGATGGCCGGGTATGGGCCTCTCGTGGCGGGTCTCGTCAAGCGGATCACCGCGCACGGCAGCATTCCGCCAAATACACTGCTCAACATCAACCTTCCCGGCATTCCCGCTGATGAAGTGAAAGGGGTACGCGTCGCCAAGCTCGGCTCGCGAGTTTTTTCGGACAGCGTGATGAAGCAGCAGGATCCGTGGGGGCGCGATGTCTTCTGGATCGGCGGCGGGAAGATCACGTGGACCGGTGACGCCGACACCGATCACGCTGCGGTCGAGGCGGGCTACGTGTCGATCACGCCGCTGCAGCTTGACCTCACCAGCCACGGACTGATCGAGGCGGTGCGGGAATGGCGGCTCGAGGGCTGAGGTGACCGACGGTTACGCGGGATACCGCAGCCGGCTGGTCGAAGCGCTGCAGCTCAAGGGCGTACGCGACATGGCGGTGCTGCGTGCGGTCGGGACGGTGCCGCGGCACCGTTTCCTCCCTGACACCCTCCAGCACCAGGCGTATGAAGACGCTGCTTTCCCGATCGGTAATGGGCAGACGATCTCGCAGCCGTTCGTGCAGGCCCGCTCCTGCGAGATGCTCCGGCTCACCGGTCGCGAGCGGGTGCTGGAGATCGGCACCGGGTCGGGGTACCAAACCGCATTGCTTGCGATGCTTGCCGAGACGGTGTTCTCGGTGGAGCGAATCGCGGAACTGGCGCGGCGTGCCCATGATGCCGTCAAGGAGGCGGGGTTCACCAATGTGTCGATCCTGCACGCCGACGGCACGCTGGGGTGGAAGGCCTGTGCACCGTATGATGCGATCGTCGTCTCGGCGGCGTCGCCCGACGTGCCGCGCCCCTTGGTCGACCAGCTCGTCCCCGGCGGTCGCATGGTGATCCCGGTGGGTTCGCGCGAGGAGCAGACGCTCACGCTCGTCGTGCGAGATGCCAGTGACGAGGGGTTCAGCCGAGAATCAATTCATGATGTCCGGTTCGTCCCGCTGCTGGGTGAATTCGGCTTTTCCGCACAGGAATCCTGATGGATATGCTCCGTTGGTTTGTCGATTTCTTCCTGCACCTCGACGTGCACCTGGGCGAGTTGATCCGTCAGTACGGGTCCACCACCTACGCCATCCTTTTTGCGATCATCTTCGTGGAGACCGGCCTGGTCGTGATGCCGTTCCTCCCGGGTGACTCCCTGCTTTTTGCGGCCGGGGCCTTTGCAGCCCTCGGATCGCTCGATCCATGGCTGCTCTTCGGGCTGCTGTCGGTGGCAGCGATCCTGGGTGACACGGTGAACTACTGGATCGGCGCCAAGGTCGGCCCGAAGGCGTTCTCCGGCAACATACGCTTCCTCAAGCGGGCGCATCTCGACCGCACCAAGGAGTTCTACGAGCGATACGGGTCGAAGACGATCGTGATCGCGCGGTTCGTCCCGATCGTCAGGACATTTGCACCATTTGTGGCCGGCATCGGCGGGATGCACTACGGCACGTTCATCACCTACAATGTCTTTGGCGCGGTCCTGTGGGTGGGCGTGTGCGTTTGGTCGGGATTCTTCTTCGGCAACATCCCGGTGGTGCGGGACAACTTCACCATCGTGATCTTCGCGATCATCGGGATCTCGGTGCTGCCGATCGTGTTCGAGATGATCAAGGCGAGGAAGGCGCGCGGCGCGCGAGCCGGGCATCCGGGTTGATGCCGCGCGGCCGCGTGGCCAGATTGCCATGCGTTGGCTCCGTAGCTCAGCCGGATAGAGCATTCGTTTCCTAAACGAAGGGTCGCGTGTTCGAGTCACGCCGGGGCCACTGCGGCAGGTTCGGGGAGCGCCAGGGTGGCGCCCCGTGCCTGCCGCGCCGAGCGGTGTCCTGACGCCCCGGGGGGCCGCCCTGCCTAGATTCCCCGCCGATGCCTGACTCCATCCCTGACGGCGCGGTCACCGAGCTGACGGCCACCGTGTCGCCGCCCCTGGCCGACGCGCTGCCGCCCCCGCCCCCGCGCCGATTCGACCGCAGCATCATCGAAGGGCCCCTGACGCCTGCCGTCTGGAAGCTGGCGTGGCCGGCGATGCTGACCAATATCATCGGCGGGCTGCAGGGGATCGTCGACCACGCGATGGTCGGGCACTACGTCGGGTTTACTGGCAACGCTGCCATCGGCGTGGCGTCGCAGGTCTTCATCGTGGTCATCGTCTTCATCATGTCGCTCTTCACCGGGATGAGCGTGTTGGTGGCCCGCTTTGTCGGGGCGGGCGATGAGGTTCGGGCCGATCGCGCCGTCTATCAGGCGTTCCTCACTACGATCTTCCTCTCGTTCGGCGTTCTGGCACCAGTCGGTTACTTCCTTGCGCCAGGCCTGCTGGAGTTCATCAACGCGACGCCGGCGGTGCAGGCGGAGGCGCTGCCATACTTGCGGATCATGTTTGTATACAGCGGTGGGATGCTGCTCTTCTTCATGGTGGGCGGTGCACTCCGCTCGGCTGGGGACGCCCGGACGCCGATGATCCTCGGCATCGGCATTACCGCACTCAATGTCGTCCTCAACGTGATCCTGATCCGCGGCTGGGGCCCGATTCCGGCCTACGGCACCGCCGGAGCGGCGATGGGCACCGTGCTGGCGATGGGCCTGATCGCGGTTTACAGCCTCTGGAAGCTGTGGTACGGTGGCTGGGTGGTCTCGTTCCCGCGCGGTCAGGGGTATGGCCCCGACTGGTCGGTCATCCGGGCGCTTTTCCGTTTCGGCCTGCCGTCGGGGATCCAGGGCGTGGCGATGAACATCGGCGGGGTCCTGCTGCTTGCGTTCATTGGTTCGCTTCCATCGAGCGCCGCCGCGCAGGCGGCCTACTCGGTGTCATACGGCCAGCTCTTCTCGCTGGTCACCTGGACCTCGGTCGGCCTCATGGGCGCTGCGGCTGCCGTGGCCGGGCAGAACCTCGGCGCGGGGCACCCCGATCGCTCCGACGAGGCGGTCCACATCGCGGCGCGATTCGGCATGATGGGAGCCGCGGCGCTCGGGCTGGCGTTCTTCTTTATTCCCCGCGCCCTGCTGGGAATGTTCGGCATGGATGATCCCGTCGTGGCCGACCTCGGCGTACAGCTTCTCAGGGTGCTGTCGGTGTCAGGGCTCTTCATCGCCGTGGCGCTCGCCTACACCGGCGGCCTGCAGGGGACCGGCGACACGCGTAGTCCGCTGTATATCTCGGTAGTGTCACAGGTGATCATTCCGCTTGGTGCCTGCTTCATCATCCAGCAGACCGGGACGCTCCGGCCGATTCACATCTGGCTCGCGATTCTGGCCGGACACGTGACCCGTTGCGGGCTGAGCGTCTGGCGGTTCAACCAGGGGAAGTGGCGCACGATCAGCGTGAACCTTCATTAGCCAATTTCCGGGAGCACGGGAATGCGCAACATGATTGCAGTTGTATCGGTGGGCCTCGTGCTGGGATGCGCGGCGTCCACCGCCTCGGCCCCCCTCGGGGACGAGTTCACGGCGGCGCCCGATCAGCCGGTTCGGATAAACGGGACCGAACACCGCATCACCCTCAAGGCGGTACAATCCGAGTCGCGGTGCCCGACCGACGTCACCTGTGTGTGGGCCGGTAACGCCGAGGTGGTGTTTCGCGTCGAGGCGCCGGGGGTCGACACCACGGTGGTGCTCAATACCGGAATGGAGCCACGCGCCGCTCGGGTTGGCGCCCTCCGTATCGAGTTGATGGTGTTGTTGCCCGCGCCGCGCAGTGACACACCCATCGCAGCGAAAGACTATCGCGCCACGCTGGTGGCGCGTCGGGTTCCGTGATGCGATTGAAGTCATCGAATTGCCCTAATTCTTGACGAGGATTCCATGCCAAACACCGGAGACGTAGTACTGCTGGTCGGAACGATGAAGGGCGGATTCATTGTCTCGTCCAGCCCTGATCGCACCGACTGGCAGGTCGACGGCCCCCATTTTCCGGGTGAAGCAGTGTACTCCGCGCTGCTCGACCAACGCGGCGGGCGGTCACGGCTGTTCATGAGCGGGCAGAGCATGCACTGGGGCAGCACCATCCGCGTGAGCGACGACCTCGGTGCCACCTGGAGCGGCCCCGAACGTCAGGCGGTGCGCTTCCCGGAAGAGAGCGGAATGTCGCTCGCGCAGGTGTGGCAGATTGAACCAGGTCGCGAATCAGAGCCCGACACGCTCTATTGCGGCGTCGAGCCAGCTGCCCTCTTTAAGTCCGATGACGGTGGGATCGAGTGGTCGCCGGTAGAAGGCCTCCTCAACCACGAACACCGCGAGAAGTGGATGCCCGGCGGCGGCGGACTCTGCCTCCACACGATTGTCACCGACCCCGCCAAGCCGTCGCGCATGGGCATCGCGATCTCGACCGCCGGCTTCTACCGTACCGACGATGGCGGCGCCACATGGCAGGCGCGCAACAATGGTGTCCGCGCCGTGTTCCTCCCCGACCAGCAACCCGAGTTCGGACAGTGTGTGCACAAGGTGGCGCATCACCCGGACCGGCCCGAACGGCTCTACCTCCAAAACCACTGGGGGCTCTACCGCAGCGACGACTGGGGCGATACGTGGCATGACATCGCCCACGGTGTCCCGTCCGACTTCGGCTTCGCGATGCAGGTGCATCCGCACGAACCCGACACGGTGTACATCGTGCCGCTGACCTCTGACCAGTTCCGCGTGGTGCCCGACGCGAAGATGCGGGTCTATCGCACCCGCAACGCCGGTGAATCGTGGGAGCCGCTCACCCGTGGCCTGCCGCAGCACGATGCCTACGAGAACGTCCTCCGCGACGGTCTGACCGCCGACTCCTGCGAATCGGCCGGGATCTATTTTGGCACCCGCAGCGGGACGCTCTACGGTTCACGCGATAGCGGCGACTCGTGGGCCGCGATCAGTGGGACATTCCCGCCGATCTGCAGTGTCCGCGCCCACGTGATCGGCGCGTCGCAATGACCGTCGCGATGGTGGTGCCCCACCTGCTGGCCCCCTACGCCGACGGGCAAACCATGCTCACGCTCGACGCGAGCACCACCACGGTCGCCGGAGCGCTGGCCGCGATGTCTACGCGCTATCCCGCACTCGGTGATCGCGTGATGACAGAGCAGGGGACCGTGCGCCCGCACATCAATGTTTTTGTGGGCGACCGCAACATCCGCTTCGCCGAAGGCACCGACACCGCCGTACCCCAGGGCTCGACAGTGATGATCGTCGCCGCGGTAAGCGGCGGCTGACGCGACAGGAGCCGGCACGCTGATGCGTACCGGCTCCCATTTTCCTGCAG
Source organism: Gemmatimonadales bacterium (assembly GCA_046596135.1). Lineage (GTDB taxonomy): Bacteria > Gemmatimonadota > Gemmatimonadetes > Gemmatimonadales > GWC2-71-9 > Palsa-1233. The sequence goes on along the minus strand of JBKJMX010000010.1, from coordinate 12,561 downwards.
CACCCGGAGCTAGTGCTTCGTGACTGACAACCCGGTGACCATCGCTTCGGTGTTGTGGGCGAAGCGGATGCCGTAGTACCCATCAGTCGACATCAGCTTGCCCGTACCGACTACCGACGCCAACGGGTACTCTCCCACCATCGTGCCGTTGATCGCGCACGAAACGCGGTCATGATGCACCGTCACCGCGATCTCCTGTGTGACAGGTGCGCCCTTGGCCGCCGCCTTGTTGACCGCAGCATTGGCCTCACCCCGGCCGCCATTGAGCTGAAACGGCTCCGGCCCCATCCCGCGCACGATGAAGTTGCCGTTCCCGTACGCCGCACAATACAGGTAGCTCTGGTCGGCGGTGCCCATCTTGTTGCCGCCGATGACGATCCCGTACGGGTGCGGATGGCTGTTGAGCGCCATGTACGCCGGCTCATTGAAAGTCGCCTTGACTGTATACGTGCCAGTCGCGCGCGCACCCGTGTTCCAGTACGTCACCGCTGGACCGGTCACCACGTGCAGTCCGGTGCCCATCGCCGACAGCTTGGAGTTCGACAGCACCTGGCCCGCGGCCGCCTCGCTGGCGTCGATCTGACCAGCCCAGCCACGCGCGGTGATACCGCCACCCGCAACAGCGCGCGACGATTCCATGCCCGGCATTCCGGCCATCATATTGCCACCGGCGAGCTGCTCGACGGCAGTGGCCATCATGTGCGCACGGGCCTGGTCAGGCGCCGAGGCGGCGTCCTTGTGCAGTTGTGCCGCAAGCGGCGTCAGCGCCGCCGTGCGCGGCGCGCCCGAGAGCTTCTCGGCGGCAACCAGTGCCGCCCGCGTCGAGGCGATCTTGTCAGCTGCGAAACCTTTGTTGCGCTCGAGCTGGTCGAGGTAGGCGCGAGCCACCGAGAAGTGCGCCGGCCAGGTGAACTTCGGCTGCTCCTGCGCATTGAAGTAATCAAGATGCACTAGCTTCGCGGCGTCGATTTCGTTCTGGCTCAGCAACGCGCTCGGCGTGAGCTCGAGGATGTCGAGGCCACGCGAGATTGCCGAGCCGACGATCACTCCATTGTACCAGTACGACGACCAGTGGCCACCGCTCGCCATCTTGGTGCCGTCGATCGGTCCGCGATCGAAGAACGCGATCTCGCGCGGATGCGATGCATCGGACCAGTCGAACACCGAGATGCCACCCTGGTACCACGACTGCACCATGATGTCACGACCCGGCACCGGAATCAGCGAGCCATTGTGGGCAACGCAGTTCTCGAATGCAGTCTGTGCCGCGGGGAGCTTGTAGTAGCTCTTGAAGCGCATCTTGCCGTTCTCGATGGCGAAGATCGCGTCGGCGCCCCACTCCATCCGGTCGGTCGCCAGGCACTTTGCCCCGCCGCCACCGCCCCACTCATCGGAGAAGAGGACCTTGTTGCCGTCGTTGTTGAACGTCGCCGAGTGCCAGTAGGAAAAATTCGAGTCGGCGACGGCATCGATCCGGCGCGGGTTCGACACGTTGCGGATGTCGAGCAGCAGTCCCATTCCCTCGCACGCGCCACCAGCAAGGCCCATTGCAGGGTATACCGTGATGTCGTGGCACTGGGTCAGGCCACGGCGGGCCGGAGCGTTCGGATTGGCCGGGGCCGGTGTGCCACGACGCGGGATGTCGCGAAGGCCGTCGGCTTCGCCAGATGCGCTCGCGAAGATCCGTGGCGACGAGACGATCGCGGCCTTCGACGGATCGGCGAGTGGCACCCGGATCACTTCGATACGGAAGAGCGCCGTGTTCGGATCGTCGGCACTCGACACGCAACCCGGCAGCTCGCTGGGTGAGCGCACCCGCGCCGAACCTGACACATAGATGTAGACGTTGGCGGGATCATTCGGGTCGGTCACCACGGTATGGGTGTGGGACCCTCGGCAGGTCTGCACATTGCCGATGTACTTCGGGTTCCGCATGTCGGTCGCGTCGAAGATCCGGATGCCGCGCAAGCGGTCCTTGCTGACGCTGTCCGGTACGCCCTGAATGCCGCAGTCGGTACGGCCGGTGTTCCCCTCACCCGAGACAAAGAGAAGGTTCTTGTACACCGACACATCGCTCTGCGAGGCTGGGCACACATACGCCATCGCGAGCGTTGGCCGTGCCCCGTTCGAAATGTCCCACACCTGGAAACCGTTGTAGTTGCCCTGGATGGCATACTTGCCACTGAACGCCAGGTCGGAGTTCGTCACGCCCAGGAACTTCTCCGAAGCGCGCGTGGTGGAGGTGAGTTTCATGTTCCAGCTGGCCTCACCGGCGTTCCATTGACCGGCTGCGAGGCCGATTCGTGGGTCGGGCGAAGGTGCGTTCATTCCCGCTGATGGCGCGGGCATCATCGCCGGCTCCGAACGCGACGACGAACAGCCCGCAAGCAGCACGGCCATCGTCGCGAGGCTGGAGAGGTGATGCCGAAAACGTGGTTCAGGTGTCATGACAGGGTCCGGTCGGAGTGAGTGCGGCGCATCCTTACGGACGCGTCGCGGGGGTAGACATCGCGCCCAGCATCGACTCCATGCGGGCGATTTCGCTTTCCTGATCGGCAGCAACGTCCGACGCAAACTTGAACATGAAATCGTCCTGCCCAGCGCCGTAGGTCGCAAACAGCTTGTCGACCATCACGATCGCGCCGCTGTGGTGCTGGATCATGAACTGCAGGAAGAGCCGCTCGAACTCGGTGCCATTGGCTGCCCGCAACTGATCGAGCTGTGCCGCGCTCAACATTCCGGGCATCGAGGGCATCACCATTCCCGAATGCATGTGCGCGCCGCTGTCCGGTACCACGGCGTCGTGGTCGCGCAGCCACTGCTTCATGATCGAGATCTCGCCCTTTTGCGAGGCGATGATCCGCTCGGCCAGCGTGTTGAGGTCACGACGGGTGCTGCGCGCCGGCACCAGCACGGCCATCACAAGCGCTTGCGAATGGTGCGCGAGCATGTCCTGCATGAAGGTGATGTCGGCGGCGGTAACCGGCGGCCGTGGCAGGAGCGGCACGGGCCGCGCGTCGGGTCCGCGGGACATGGCCGACGGAGCGGCGCACGCGCTGATCACGGACAGGAGGAGCAGGGCGGCAGCAGCAGCCCGGATGGTGCGATGGATCATGCAACCCTCGGTACGGAACCACCGGAACGTATGGCAACTGGTCCCGAATGGTAAGTCACCGCCGGTCTCGGGGTCCCTAGCGGGCCGGCACCAGCTCGCCGTCCCGCAGCGCCATTGTTCCTATCGGCGGCGCGATCGGACCCGAAGTGCCCATTGCCGTGACCACATCGCGCTGCGACGGCACCCTCGGGTCGAAGTTGAGCCGCCGATCGATCACCCGGGCCATCAGGTCGGGGAACTCACCGTTGAGGCCAAAGTCGCGGAGCATCCCCTGACGCTTCGCGAGCAGCTTCTCTAGGGCAAGGCGCACCTCCGCGGCCGACATTCCCGTCGCCACCAGCGCCGCCACGATCTGCGCCTCGCTGAAGCCGGCAATGCGGCGCAGCATCCAGCGCGAATCGCCAGCCGTTACACCATTGAACGCGCTGTTCTCCATCGTGCTCGCGAAGCCTGAAAAGCGCACCGTACCGTCTTCCTTACGCTCGGTGACGGTCCACGGCATCACGCCGATATCGGAATTGGTGTTGTGCCGCAGGTCGCGCGCGAGGCCGAGCCCGCTGCCCACGTCGCTCATCAGGTGAACCAGCGTGCGGTCACCGTTGGTGTCCTTCATGTACGCCAGACGGGTGTTCTCCCACCGCATGTTGAACTGATCGAGCCAAGCCGCGAGGACGAAGAGCCCGCGGACCTCCCGGCGCTCCGCATGGTCGAGCTGGTCGTAGTCCCACGCACCGATGGCATCGAAGATGTCCTCATCGGGTTCTGCGGTGCCTGCCTGCCATACCAGATAGGCGACGTTGCGCTCGAACTCCGCGATATAGTTGCTGTCGACTTCCTCCGGCCGCGGGTTGCCGTCGACGACCGTGGTGTCGCGGAGCAGACGAGTGGCGAGGTCACTGCCCGCTACGTGGCTGGCGTCGCGCAGCACGGCGTAGGCAATACGGTCGAAGGGGCTCTCTATGTCGGTAATGGTGCGGGTCATCAACGGGATGAAGAGCAGCTTTGCCTGCATCGTGAGGAGCCGCCGCGAGGTGTATTCGCGGAGCACCCGTCGGTCATACTGCAGCCGGAGTCCGGCCACTGCATCGATCGGCTGGACGTGGTATCCCAAGGCGTCGAAGATTCTGGTGTTGAACGGCCCGCCGTAGCGCTCGTCGCCGAGGTTGAACCGGAACTTGAGATCGTCGCCGCACGTCACGTCGAAACCTGGATGCGCGCCCCAGCCGGTCTTCGGGCCGTCGTAAATGCAGTCGTCCCGCTGATCGTAGTTGGTGGGTTCGGGTCGGCCGAAGCCCGGCAGCATCGCGACCGAGCTGATGTCCGCTCGCGGGTACCAGAACGACGAAGCGGGCGGCTCACCCTCGGGCTTCTGGAGCGACGCTGGTCCGATCTCTCGGATCTCGACGTGCCGGCGCATCTGCAGCACGATCTTCGGGAAGATGTCGGGGATCAACTGGAACGACGGTGGCACCGGGTAGCGGAAGGAGTTCTGGACGCTCCGAACAAGTTCGAGCAGGTGCAGTGTGTCGTTGGCCTCGCCGCCGCCAGCGCTGAGCCGGTCGATGAGCGCCACCGTCTCACGGAGTGCGCGGCGCTTGCCTTTCGACGAAACGTCGAACGTGAATGGGCGAATTCGACCGTCGTCCGCCATGTCATCCTGCCGTTCCGCCAAGTTGGCGGTCCGGACGATTGCCTCCCTGAGGAGGGGCCACTCCTCAGGATCGCGGAGGTCGAACTCCCGTTGGGCCAGCTCAGTGTCGGGGCCGGCGAAGATCTCTGGCACGGCGACCAGGACCCGGAAGTCGTCATCGCGGAGTGGACGCAACAACGAGTTCGAGAACGGTGCCAGCTTCTCTTCGCGTTCCCAGCTTGGCTCGGCGGAGCGGGTGAGGTCGGGCACCGGAACGCCGTGGGCGCGGGTGCTGGCAAAGCCGACCACGAGGAGGGCGGCGATGGCCGCGAAAATCAGGATCCTGCGGGCGGGCGCATGGAGGGACATGTCAGAAGATCGCTGGGGGCCGGGTTCCATGCACAGCCCTAGCGTCTACGCGGCCACGGGGCCATTTTTGGGGGCTGAGCGACCGAGGCCGATAGCGGTCCGGGATTCTTCCATTTCTACCCGACGGGCACCATGGCGACGATCGCGGACCCCACAACCACCGAACCATTCAGCGATGAGCAGCCAATCCTCACGCCGCAGCGCCTGCGCCTGCTGGCGATCATCGGTGGGGTCGTGGCAGTTGTGGCCCTGGTCGCGTGGTTCATGATCACCGCCGGGAACCGGAAGGAAACGTTCGCGGCCCAGGCCGTCGAGGAAGCCCGGGCGGCGGCCGAGCAGGGGAACCTGCCGCTCGCGGTTCAGCAGTTCGAGCAGGTCACGACGACCTACGCAGGGACGGCCGCGGCGTTCGACGCGACCCTCGGCATGGTGCAGGCCCGTCTGGTCAACGAGCAGTCGGAGCTCGCCATCGCGACGCTCACTGAGTTCCTGGGCAACAACCCGCCTCCCACCTACGCGGCACCTGCCAACGGGCTCCTCGGCACGGCGTATGAGAACACCGGCAAGTTTGGTGAGGCCCTCGCAGCCTATCGCAAGGCGTCGGGGCTCGCGACCACCGACTATCTCAAGGCCACCTACCTCCTCGACGCGGGCCGTGCAGCACGGCTGTCGGGTGACGCCACACAGGCCACCGCGATCTATCGCGAGATCATCGACACGTACGGCGAGACAACAGCCACGACCGAGGCGCGCGTGCGCCTGGCCGAGCTGAATCTCGGTGTGATTTGACCGACTCGCCACGGGACACTCCCACCGCCGCGGCCACCGCGCCAGCGCCGGTGGCACCCAGCTACCAGATCATCTGGGAGTTCGAGGTCAATCAGGGCCAGGAACGCAGCTTCGAGAAGACCTATGGCAAGCGCGGCCCCTGGGCGCGGCTGCTGGCCAAGGGAGAGGGGCACATCGGCAGCGAGCTGCTGATCTGCCGCGACCAGCCGGGCCGCTACCTCACGATCGACCGCTGGGAATCGCTCAACGCGTACGAGACGTTCCACCGGAAGCACGCCGCCGCCAGCGCGAAGCTCGACGACGAATGCGCCGGGCTCACCAAGCGCGAGAGCCGGGTCGGTCAGTTCGACCTGAAGTAGAACATCGAGGTTGAAAGGTTGAAGGGTTGAAAGGTTGAAGGGGAATCAGCGCCGAGCTCTTGACGAGTCCGGCGCTTTTTTTGCGCGCCGCCTGGAGAATACGGTGCGAGAGACCCATCCACAAACCACATCATGAATGTTGACTAAAGCCACAAGGCAATGGTGCCAAGGCAATTACGGGCGCCGGCACCGCACCTACCATTCCTGTAATCTCCTATGACGTATAAGATGTATTATGTTAAGTTTCCATGTGCAGAAGTGTGGGTAACCCCCAAAAGCACGACAGAGAGCGAAAATCGGGCGCCATCTCCCGTTCTCCGTCCTCCGTCAATCGTGCGCTCTTCAGCCTTTCAACCCTTCAACCCTTACTTCGCGTCCAGCGCCTTCGCGATCTCCGACCTTATGTCCGCCAGATGCACTCGAGTTATCGCGTCGGTGGCCTTCGGTGCGGCTCGGGAGGCCATCTGGTCGATCGACCGCAGGTCGGCCCGGTACATCGCCCGGACGTCGCTCCCCCAGCCGGTGGGCCGGGCTGCCGTGGGTGATGGCGGCGGCGGGTTGAGCTCGGTGTTGATCCGGTCGATATAGGCCCGCTGGAGGTTCCGGCGGTAGACATCGATGGTCACCCGCCCCTGGTTCAGGTCTCCCCAGACCCCCTGCCGGAGGTCCGCCATGTACTCAGCCAGGGTGTAGGTCCTGTTGCCGAGCCTGGCCTCGTAGTCGACCAGGGTGTTGAGCTTCGAGGGCGAAAGCAGCGTGGCGAAGAGCGACGTCTGGGCGTCGCGGATTCGGTCAACGGCACCCCTGGACTCAATCCGCCAGAGGATCTCGTCGTCGAGGAACATCACCGGGATCTGGAAGGCGTTTCGACTGAGGAAGGCCACCGCCTCACGCTGCCGAGCCTTGCTCACCGGCTCGAACCTCCTTCCGGTGCCGTACTTCTCCTGGGTGATTGCCCCACCCACCACGGCAGCAACGTGCCGCATATACCGCCCCCACTGCGACACCGCGGCGCCGTACATGTCGTTGAGGAGCGAGTAATCCTTCCCCGGTGTTTCGGTGGCCGTCCGCATGTTGGTCATCACCCGCTGCAGGTTGCGCAGGCCATAGGTGGTGGCCTTCACGGCGTCGGCGTCACCCACGGCCTCGGTGAGATTTTCCGGGTCGTTCGGCGCGCCGTTCGTGCTGAAGCGGAACCAGGGGATGCTGTCTTGTTCCCGCGCCCAGCGGTCGAGCGTAGCCACCTCAGCCTCGGGGGTACGAGCGCCCGGAATCGGCCGGTAACCCCACCGCACCGCGAACTTGTCGTACGGCCCGACCTGCGGGATCAGCAGGCTGGGCGGAATGCTGTCCTCGGGCTGCGCCACGTAATTGAAGCGTGAATAGTCCATCAGGGTGGCAACGTGCCCGCCCATCCGCTCGAGGAAGGCACGGCTCCGGATCGAATCCACCGGGTACATCGCCGAGGCCTTCATGTTATGCGGGAAGCCGATCGAGTGGCCGATCTCGTGGGTGACCACGTATTCCACCAGCCGCCCCATCAGCGAATCCGGCATCGGAAGCCGCAGGGCGCGAGCATCGAGTGGCGAAACTTGCACAAAGTACCACTCGCGCTGGAGCTGCATGATGTTGTGGTACATGTTCACTTCGCCCTTGATGATCTGCCCGGTGCGCGGGTCAACCACTTGGCCACCGGTGGCGTTGGCGACGGTCGACGGGCGCCAGTAGATGATCGAATGGCGGAGGTCGTAGATCGACCAGTCAGGGTCGTCGGCCGGCGCATACTCACCCCGGATCGCGTTCTTGAACCCCGCCTGCTCGAACGCGACATTCCACTTGTCCACGCCGACCTTCACCCACGGTTTCATCCACTCCGGGGTCGCCGGGTCGATCCAGTAGATGATCGGCTCGACCGGCTCGACAAGTTCACCGCGCAGGAATGCCGCCGTGTCCTTGGGGACCAGCTTGAAGCGATGGATGATCCGCTTCTGCTCCGACTCGTGCTCGCGCGACGAGAAGTCGTAGTACGAGGTGGAGATGAAGCCGACCCGGTTGTCGGCGTACCGCGGCATCATTGGCTGGTCAGGAAGCTTGAGGAAGCTCCAGTGCATTCGCATCGTCTGGCTGGTGGGCTGCACCGTGGGCGGCGCCTCGGGCGGGCGCGCCGAACCGGTCTGCGTGGCCTCGACCTCGACGTTGCGGGAAAAGGCTGCAACGTGCTCGATCCAGCTTCGATCCTTGGTCGCGCCCTGCACCGCACCCATCTCCTGTTTGTAGGTGAGAAAGAGGTCGGTCACGTCGATCACGGCGTTGCTGTCGGTGGGGCTCCACGCCGCCACGTCGAACCGCGCGATCACCGGGAGGTTCTGGAAGCCACGGACCTGGCGGTAAAGGTTCTCTGTCGAATCCATCTGGAGCCGGTAGCTACGGCCTCGCAGCACCACGGCGTTCCCTTCGCGCTCCCAACGGACCAGGCGCTGCGCGCCACCGCCAAAGAAGCCGCCCGGGTCCTGCAGCGTCGACTCGACCGCGCGGGCGATCATCATCATCTCGCTGCCGAACTCGCCGCGCGGTATCTCGAAGAAGAGCTTGTCGTCAAGGCGATGGGTGGTAAACACCCCTGCCCTGGTAACGGCCTTCGACGTGATGACGTCCTTGTATGGCTTGGGACCAGTGTTGGTGCGACTTGCCGCAGCGCCGGGCGACGGTTGAGGGGTCGGGGTGGATCGCGGCGCGGCCTTTGGGGCGCACGCCGATGCCAGAAAGACGAGGGCGAGGGCGGCGGGAAGCCGCGGGACAGACCTGGAAAGGGACGTCATTCGTGCTCCAGCTAGGCGAGAACTCAGGGTTGACCTGCCTCCGAGGGATGTTTCAGTCGAGCCAGACTCCGCGGGCCACGAGCCGGCCTTCGCCGCAGAGCCATATATCAGTGGCGCGGCCATCAGCGATCACCGCGCTCACCGAGAGGATCCGGCCGCTCCCTGACCGGAAGCGAAGCGGCAGCGCGTCGGCGCCTGACGCGGCGACGGCAAGTGCCGCTGCGACGGTGCCGGTGCCACACGCCAGGGTCTCTCCCTCGACGCCGCGTTCGTAGGTGCGGATCGCCCACTGGGCGTCTTCGACCGACGTTTCACCGTCTACAGCAGTGCCAGAGGTGCCCCGATCAGACGTTTCACCACCTCCAGTTCCAGTAGAACGTGAGGTGCGAGATACAAAGTTTGCGTTGGCGCCGTTGGTGCCGGCCCCCAAATGATAACGTAACTCTCGACCGCGGTTCTCGATGTCCACCTCCGCAACATCATCGACTACCGCAACGAGGTGAGGGACACCGACCACCCCCAGCATGATCGCCAGCTCTCCCGCCGTCGCCGGAATTACGGCGGCCACCGGGACGTCGACATCGGGGAGGTTGAGCTCGGCCTGGTGGCCCTCTCCCACGCAGCGGGTGCGAAAGGTTCCAGCGTCTGTGGTGAGGGTCATCCCCACCGGGTCGGCCATCTCGAGCCGGGCAGCGAGACGGGTGGTGCACAGTGCGGCGTTGCCGCACATGTCGGCCCGGGAGCCGTCGCTGTTGAAGTAGATCATCCGGACGTGGTCGGGGCCGATCGGGCTCACGATCACCAGGCCATCTCCCCCTACCCCGTCGCGTCGGTTGCAGACCTTCGCGATCCGCTCGGCGGGCCACTCGTCGATATCGGTGGTCCGGCCATCCAGCACCACGAAGTCGTTTCCCGAGCCCGTCATCTTGTGGAACACCACGGTCATTTGAGCTTCCCCAACATTGCCTGAAGGCGGAGCCACCAGACCATCCAGATCGCCTCGCGGACGATTCGCTTGTCCATCTTGCTCGTCCCCTCGACCCGGTCGACAAAAACGATTGGCACCTCACCCAGCGTGAACCCCTTCTTCCAGGCCCGGTAGCTCATTTCTACCTGGAATGCGTAGCCGTTCGACCGCACTTGGTCGAGCGGGATCGCCTCCAGCACCTCGCGACGGAAGCACTTGAAGCCGCCGGTAGCATCGGTGAGCGGGAGGCCGGTGACCCAGCGCACGTACTTGTTGGCGAACCACGAGAGAAGAAGCCGGCTCATCGGCCAGTTGATCACGTTCACGTTGCCGCGCGCGTAGCGCGAACCGAGCACCAGGTCGGCGGTCTCACTGCGGTACAGCAGATCGCTCAGAAACTTCGGGTCGTGCGAGAAGTCGGCGTCCATCTCGAAGATCCAGCGATAGTCGCGGGTGAGCGCCCACTCGAAACCGGCGCGGTATGCTCGCCCCAACCCTTCCTTGCGGGGGCGGTGCAGCACGTTCACTCGTGAATCCGCGGCGGCCATGGCATCGGCCATCTGTCCGGTACCGTCGGGCGAGCCGTCGTCGACGATCAGCACGTCGTAACGCGTGTCGATCGCGAGGATCGCCGGGATGATCTGCGGCAGGTTCTCGCGCTCGTTGTACGTCGGCACCACCACCAGCCCGCGATCAGCCATCGACACCCCGTCGCCGCACCCGGCCGGTGATCACCAGCCCCAGCGCGCCAATGAGCGAGGCGAGCGTGATCAGCTTTCCGGTACCATATCCGGGAGTGTGATACGCCAGCTCGACCTTCTTCGCGCCCGGCGGCAGCACCACGCTGAGCATCGCGTAGTTCGCGCGGTGGGTCGTCGCGACCTGACCATCGATCGTGGCGGTCCAGCCCGGATACCAGTTCTCCGCAACCAGCAGGTAGGTCGTGCGCGGGTCGCTGCCGCTCAGCGCCACCGTCATCCGTCCTGGGGCCCAGTCTTCCAACTTCGCCGCCACGGCGCTGGGCGCCGGCAACTCCGAGAGCGCCGGGGCTGCAAGCGCCATCGTGTCGGGATAGAGTACCACGCTGTTGAGCGGGAAGCGTGCGTCGACCACCGTCGGAATGATCTGCGCCTCCGGCATCTTGACGGCCGCCGGCACCACGCGAACCCACTGTGGTACGGTGTCGCGCTCGAGCAGGTATCCCGCCTGTGCCCGCCTGCCGGTGAGATTGGCAAACGCCACCGGGCCCATCCGCAGGGTGTAGCCGGTGAGCGCCGAAGAGACATCCTGGTTGGCAACGAGATAGCGGGCCGCGTAGAGGTCGAGGAGCGTGGGAGAGAACTGGTTTTCCCAGACGTTCTTGACGCCGAAGAGCTCATCGAAGAAGCGGCTCTCGTTACCGTGATAGCCGAAGAGCGTGGGAACATGATTCGCCATCAACCACGCCCCGGCATACACCGCCCCACCTGCACCAACCTCGCCGGATGGCTCATACGCACGGAACGGCATCGGCGCCTGCTTCATCGCGGTCGCGAGCTGGTCGTCCGCGTACGTGACATTCGCCGGCGGCAAGAACTCGGCGAAGTGCTTGAGCACCGACCACTGGTCGGCGAGCACCACGGACACGAGTGCAGCAGCTGCCCACGCTCCGCGCAGTTTGCCGGCGTGCGTCGCCAGCAACACGCCACCGCCCGCAAGCACCACCAGCAGGAGCCGTATCGAGCCCAGCCGGAGCTCGCCGGCGTTCTCCATCACCCGCTGCATCATCTGTGGTTCGGCGAGCGCCGACGCGAACCCCTGCAAGAGCCCGACGGCGCCGAGGAGCGCGACCATCGCGAGTGCACCCACTGTCGCCTGGATCTGTCGAGCACTCACCTCGCGACGCAGCACCCGATCGACACCGAGGCCTGCCCACACGCACACCGGCAATGCCACGAGAAAGAACGCCATCCCCGACGCGCGCACCTTCTGCATCATTGGCATCACTTCATACCACAGCCGGTAGAACGGTGTGTGGCCACCAAAGCTGATCAGCAGGAAGAGCGCGGCGATCATGCCGAAGCCGGTGAGCAGACCACGCCGTTTCGCAGCGCCGAGCCCGAGCACCGCGAGGATCACGACGATCGCGCCGAGATATTCGGTGTGTGACTTGAAGTGATTGACGCCCCAGTAGTGCTCGGTGATACCGTTGAATTGCGGCAGCACCGTCGTCATGATCTCCTCGACCGGCATACCGAACTGCGTGGCGTATTCCCACCCCGAACTCGCGCCGCCGTCGACGCGCGGCGAATACGGGATGTACTTGAGGAACGGCAGCCCCTGGATCATGCCGATCCCCACGCCGAGCGCCACGCTGAGCGCAGTCAGCCCGAGGTCGCGTACCGGCGCGTTCGGGACGGCGCGCTCTGGGTCGAGGAACACCAGCCACAGCGTCCACAGCCCGCTCGCCACCAGCAGGTAATAGGTCAACTGGTAGTGGGGCGAGAGCATGCACAGCCCGATGATCAACGCGT